>JAJYMM010000061.1 GCA_021787035.1 Actinomycetes bacterium | reverse complement strand
GATGTTCCACCATGACCAGAGCCTCTCGGGTGCAAGCGCGCCGCTCCCCGCGACAGGGACCGTCAGCCCTGCCGGCCTGTCGGCGGTCGCGGGCGACGGGCAGGTCACGCTCACCTGGCAACCCCCGGCCGGCCAGGTGACGGGCTACAACGTCTACGAGACGACCAGTGCCGGCAACTTCGCAGGGCAACAGCCGCTAAACGGGGCGACCCCGCTCTCGGCCAACACCTACACGGTCACGGGGCTTGCCAACGGGAAGGTCTACTTTTTCGAAGTGACCGCCCTCAACCCGGCCGGCGAAGGCGCACCGACGGGGGAGGTCCCACAGACGCCCTTCGGGCCGCCGACCGCCCCCTCTTCCCTCGCGGCCACCGCAGGCAACGGCCAAGTCACGCTCTCTTGGTCACCTCCGGCCGCCAACGGCGGCCGCCCCGTGACGGGGTACAACGTCTACATCTCACCTACGGCCGGCCAGGAGGGTACCAAGGTGGCATCGGTGGCGGGGACGACCTATACCGCGACTGGGCTTTCGAACGACACCACGTACTACTTCGAGGTGACGGCCACCAACGTCCTCGGTGAAGGCCCAGCCTCGCCACAAGTGGCAGTCGCCCCCGTCGCCTCGTCGCCCGGGGCGCCGGGTAGCCCCACTTCGCCGGGCCCTGTCCCGACCACGACGGTGCCGCCCACCACGACCACGACGTTGCCGGCTCTACCGGCCGTCCCACTTGGCTACCGGGTTGCAACCGCCGGCGGGCAGGTCAGCGCTTTTGGCAAGGTGCCCTCGCTAAAAGGCGGGAAGGCGGTGAGCCCCGTCGTAGGGCTCGCCTCGGCGCCGGGCGCGAAGGGCTATTGGCTGGCCGAGGCGGACGGTGGCGTGGTCGTTGGCGGTGACGCACATTCTTACGGGTCACCAGCCAGCTTGCACGTCCGCTTGAACAAGCCGATCGTGGGCATCGCCTCCACCCCCGACGGCAAGGGGTACTGGCTGGTCGCCTCCGACGGCGGGGTCTTCCCCTTCGGCGACGCGCGCTTTTACGGCTCGACGGGCCACATCCGCTTGAACAAGCCGATCGTGGGCATCGCCTCCACCCCCGACGGCAAGGGGTACTGGCTGGTCGCCTCCGACGGCGGGGTCTTCCCCTTCGGCGACGCGCCCTTCATGGGGTCCCTTGGCGCCAAGCACCTGGCGCAGGCGGTCGTGGGCATTGCCCAATAACCGCCTCCGCCCGCTTTGTCCTTGACAAGGAACTCCCCCGTAGCCGAAGATTGACTAGGAGCTTTAGACAACGTTGTCATAGAGCGCCTCGTAGTCACCCCGGGGCCACATCGTGAGACAAGTAGGGATGCTTGCTAAAGCACCGGGCTTTACGTAGATTGTGTAGGAAGCTTTTATCCGAGTGAGGTCGATGGGGCCTCCGATGAGGGGACAGGATGAGGGGGCGAGCGTGAGCCAAGCCGTAGCAGAGCGACCCGCTGCTATAGGCGCGCTCTCGCGACGCTCTGGGGCACGGGGGCGCCCGAGGTCCCGGCGGGACAGCCGCCGGCGCGTGCTCATCCTCGTCATGCTCGGTATCCCTACTGCGTTCATGTTGTTTTTCTTGGGTGTACCTACGGGGCGGGCGGTCTACACATCGCTCACCAATTACGCCCTGACGGGCCCCCAGGCCGCCCACCCGCAGTTCGTGGGGCTCGGCAACTATGGCAACCTCTTCGGCAGCTCTGTGTTTTGGCAGAGCCTGAAGGCGTCTCTTGAGTACCTGGCCGGCTCGGCCATCGTCGGCCAGGTGGTGGTGGGGTTTTTCATGGCCCTCTTCGTCGAGCGCCTCGGCAAGGTCGCTCGTTCTGTGCTCTTGTCCCTCGTGGTCGTCGCGTGGATAATCCCCGAGATCGTGGTCGCCTTCATCTGGAGCGGGTACCTCTCGGTGCCCTCGGGGCTTGCAAACACGCTCTTGGGCTTCGTTGGCGTCGGGCCGATCTCGTTCCTTTTCAAGTACTCGATGCCCTCCCTCATCGTCGCGAACGGGTGGCGGGGGATGGCCTTTTCCATCCTCGTGCTCGGTGCCGCCCTCCAGGCCGTGCCGACTGAGGTAATAGAGTCGGCCAAGCTTGACGGCGCGGGGGAGTGGGGTATCACGCGCTACATAAAGTTGCCACTCATCCGCTCAGCCGTGGCGACCGTGCTCGCCCTGACGACTCTTTGGACTTTGTCCGACTTCACCCTCATCTTCGTGCTGACAGGCGGCGGCCCCGGCAATTCGACCAACGTGCTGCCGGTGTACACCTACCAGCAGTCGTTCTCCTTCTACGAGCTCGGTTTCGGTACGGCCATATCGCTTGTGCTGCTCGTGCTCGCCTGCCTGCTGGCGTACTTCTACATGCGGATCGCTGCAAAGGACCTCAGATGAGCGTGGTCGCTGCCGCTGGCCAGAGCGCCAACCCGAGGAGCGTGCCCGAGCGCTCCTACCTCGAGCGCCAGGCCCACGCGGCGCGCAAAAACCTCTGGAAGGCGGTCATCTTCGTGGTCGCCTTTTGCTTCTTCGGGCTGCCGCTGTTCCTGCTCGTGATCGATGCCTTCAATTCCAACGCCACGGTCAGCTTTGCCCTCCCATCGAGCATCACCTTTTCCAACTTCGCTTATGTAGCGGGTACGGGGAGCTTTTGGACCGCGGCCCTCAACGGGTTGATCCTCTCGGCGGGTAGCGGCGCCGTGGCGATCGTGCTGGCTGCCCTGGCGGCTTACCCGCTCTCGCGCTTCAAGTTCAGAGGGCGTGTCGCGTACTTGCTTGGGGTGCTGTTCGTGACGGGCATACCCGTGACGGCGCTCATAGTGCCGCTTTACGAGTTTTTCAAGAACTTCGGTTGGCTCGACCAGATCATCCCCGTGATGCTGCTGATGGCGGCTTTTGCAGCTCCGATCAGCATCTGGCTCATGAAGACGTTCCTCGACAACATCGACCCGGCATTGGAGGAGTCGACCTGGGTGGACGGGGCAAGCCGCTTCCAGGGCTACGTAAGGGTGGTGCTCCCTCTCATGAGCACCGGGCTCCTCGTCGCCTTCCTCCTCGACTTCATAACCGGTTGGGCCAATTTCTACGTACCGTTTATATTGCTGAGCAGCCAGTCAAAGCTTCCCATCGCGGTCACCATATACCAGTTCTTCGGCAGCTTCGGCTCGGTCGAGTACGGGCGGTTGGCCGCGTTTGCGATCCTCTACAGCATCCCGCCGGCCCTCCTCTATGTGTTCACCGGAGGGCGCCTTGGCGGCTCGTTTACCACGGGGGCCTTCAAAGGTTGAGCGCCCGTGCGAAAAAGGCACACCGCTGGACAAATAGTTAGATTTAGAGCAAAGACCTCGTGAACAGAGGACAACGAAGGAGGAAACTAACCCCATGAAGCAATTTGGCATCCGCCGGCGCAGGTTGGCAGCCGGGGGCTCGGTAGCTGCCGCGCTCGTGGCAGCGAGCATGCTGACGCCGGCAGTGCTGGCCGGCACGCCGAGCGCTGCCGCTGCGGGCACCACGACGCTAAAGGTCGTCTATGACTTCCTACCCGCCCCCAACGTGCCCAACACGATGGGCGAGTGGCTAAACGCGGTGATCCCGCAGTTTGAGAAGGCGCACCCGGGGGTCAAAGTCGACCCGATCGACGTGCAGGCAGCCGAGAACCCCTACTACACCAAGCTCGACTTGATGATGAGCTCGAAATCGACGGCCCCCGACGTCGTGATGGAGGACACGTTCCTCGTGTCCGCCGACGAGTCCGCCGGTTACCTGCTGCCTCTTACCAATGACGTGAAGTCTTGGTCGGACTGGCAGTACTTCAAGGGCGCCATGAAAAACGTGACCACCTATGGTGGCCAGGTCTGGGGCGTCCCCTACGCGACCGACGACAGGTTCTTGTGGTACAACAAGGACCTCTTGAAAAAGGCAGGCATCGCACTTCCTTGGCACCCGAAGACTTGGGCGCAGGTGCTGTCAGCGCTCGAGACAATAAAGAAAAAGGACCCGGGCGTTACCCCCTTCAACGTCTATGGGGGCGTGCCGAGCGGCGAGGCCTCCACGATGCAGGGCTTCGAGGACGTCCTCTACGGGACGGGCTGGACGCTCTATGACTACGCCAACAATAAGTGGGTGGTCAACTCGCCGGGGCTAAAGGACGCGTTCAACTTCTACCAAAACGTCTTCAGCAAGGGCCTCGGGCCGAGCCCGTCGGAGTCCCAGACCGGGACGTGGGGCGAGACCGTGTCGGGCACCCTGCTGCCCCAGGGCAAGCTGGCAGTAGACTTGGACGGCGACTGGCTCCCGCAAAACTGGGCGGGCAAGACCTTCCCCAACTGGACCAAGGTGATGGGCTGGACGCCGATGCCCACAATGAACGGCCAGAGCCCTGGCTACTCCACGCTTTCTGGTGGCTGGGCGCTGTCTATCCCGAAGTACTCCAAAAACGCGGCGCTGTCTTGGGACTTCATCAAGCTGGCAGTTAACAAGCAAAACGACGCCCTGATCGGCAAGATCTGGAGTGAGCTGACGGCGCGCACGGACTCCGCTACCGTGCCGTCTTATGCCAAGAGCATCCCGGACTTGCCCTTCGCCCTGTCGCTATTGCCCCATAGCTACTTCCGTCCCGCGTTCCCCATCTACCCCAAGGTTTCCTACGTCATCCAGCAGCTCACTGGAAACCTGGAGGAGGGGACGATGAGTGCCCAAGCGGCCGCGGCTAGTTATACCAAGCAGGTGACCCAGATCGTGGGCGCGGCCCACTCGGTCTCCCTCAGCGCACCGATGACGCCAGCGCAGCTGGCACCGGCAAGCTAAAGCAGGGAGCGTACGCGCCCCTCTCGCGGTTAGAGAAAAAAGGGCTCGCTCGCCCGGTCCGTGTGCCAGCTGGTGTCACGGGCCGGGCGAGTGTCGCGTAAACTGGCTCCAGCAAAGGCGGCTTATCGCTAGGAAAGGTCTCTCCCTATGCTCATCTCCTCGGTCCGTTCCACTTATTGCTTCGTGACGCTCGACGACGGCCGGCTGGCACAGGTCGTGCGCGTCGCCGTCCAGGACTGCCCTGTGGGCACGGAGGCGCGGGTCGCGCTCGGCGGCCCGGACCTCGCCTTCGCGGGGAGCTGGCAAGGGCGTCTCGACCCCGCACTCGCGGGCCGCGACGGCGGCCCGGCTTGGGCGCCGGCGCAAGACCCCGGGCTGTTGGCGCCCGCGCGCTTTACGCCGGCGACAGGGTTGCCCACGGGGCCGGTCGTCGAGGTCCCGGTCATCTTCTCGCCGGGTACAGCTCGGGGCCAAAAGGTCTGGGTGCGGGCAACGGTTGAGGCCGGGGGTTCGGTGGCTCAGAGCGAAGCGGAGCTGACAGCGGAGGAGCCGGGCTGGCGGATGGTGATGGTGGCCCACTTCCACTACGACCCGGTCTGGTGGAACACGCAGGCCGGCTACACATCGGGCTGGGACGAGCTTCTCTGGGCGATAGAGCGGCGGGAGACCTTCCAGCACACCGGGCTCGCGCTTGTAGAAGCGCACTTGCAGCGCGCTCGCCTCGACCCTCGCTACAAGTTCGTCCTCGCGGAGGTGGACTACCTGCAGCCTTTCTGGAGCCTCTACCCAGACAGGCGGGAAGAGATGAGGGCGCTCCTCGAGGCCGGCAGGCTCGAGGTGGTGGGTGGTACTTATAACGAACCGAATACCAACCTGACGGGAGCAGAGACGGCGATAAGGGCCGTCGTATATGGCCTCGGCTTCCAGCGCGACGTAATGGGTGCTGACCCTAAGAGTGCCTGGCAGCTTGACGTGTTCGGCCATGACCCTGCCTTCCCTGGGATCATGGCGGCTTCGGGGGTCACGTCGTCATCTTGGGCGCGCGGCCCGTTCCACCAGTGGGGCCCCCGCCGCCACGTCGGGTCCAACAGCTGGATGCAGTTCCCCTCGGAGTTCGAGTGGGTGGCGCCCAATGGCCTCGGGCTTTTGACGAGCTACATGCCCAACCACTATTCGGCGGGCTGGGAGCTCGAGAAGGCGACCACGATAGAGGGCGCGATGTGGCAGGCTTACGAGCTGTTTCGCGACCTGGCCGAGGTCTCCGCCACGAAGGTGACGCTGCTGCCGGTAGGTACCGACTACACGCCGCCCAGCCGTTTCGCAGCGGATCTGGCTGACGCTTGGAACGCCCGCTACGCCTCGCCGCACTTCGAGCTCGGGCTCCCGAAGGAGTTCTTTGCCGCCGTTCGCGCCGAGCTCGAGGCCACGGGGAGGGCGGCGGCGCCCCAGAGCCGTGACATGAACCCTATTTACACGGGCAAAGACGTGAGTTTCATCGATACCAAGCAGGCGCAGCGCAAGGCTGAGGCCTCGATGGCGGAGGCAGAGCTCATGGCGGCGGTCTCGAGCCTGCTCGGCGGGAAGGTCGCCTGGCGTTCCCTCGACAAGGCATGGCGCCAACTTGTCTTCGGGGCTCACCACGACGGCATAACCGGTTCGGAGTCAGACCAGGTCTACCTGGATCTCTTGGGCGGCTGGCGGGAGTCCTACGAGCTCGCCAGGCAGGCGGAGGCGGCCGGGCGCGCCGAGCTCGTGGCTGCCATCGACACGACGGGGCAAGGCGACGCGGTCGTCGTGACGAACACGCTCGGGAGGGACCGTTCGGAGCTCGTGCGGCTCGAAGTACCCGTTCCGCCGGCCGGCCAGGGTGTGGGGGTGGTGGACGCAACCGGCTCCGCCGTCCCAACGTTGGAGGAGCCGGGCACCCGTCCGGGCACCCTCGCGCTCACTTTCCCCGCGTCGGACGTCCCTGGCGTCGGCTACAAGACGTTCCGGCTCTCCTCGGGGCGGGGGGCCACGGAGGGATGGTCGGAGGCGCCGGGACGCCAGATATCCAACGAGGCGCTCGAGGCGGAGGCCGGGCCGCAGGGGGGCTTGGCGCGGATTGTCGAGCGCGGGAGCGGCTTTTCGCTTGTGCCCGAAGGGGAAGTCGCGGGCGAGCTCCTTGTGTACCCCGAGCACCCAAACCACCCCGAGTTCGGCGAGGGGCCCTGGCACTTGCTCCCCGCTGGGCCGCCTGCACGCTCGGGGTCTGCCCCGGCCGACGTCCACCGGGAGGTCTGCGCGCTCGGCGAGCGGCTGGTTATCGAAGGGACCATGCCGGCGGAGGGCTTCACTTATCGCCAGGTGGCCACGCTTTGGCAAGGCTCGCGGCGCCTCGAACTGCGCACGGAAGTCCATGGCTGGCAAGGCCGGGACCGCCTGCTCAGGATGCGCGTGCCCACGGTGCTTTCGGGGGCCACGGCGGTGTCGGCAGTCGGTGGCGCCGTCATCGGGCGCGGCTTCGGGCTGATCGACGTCGACTCCGCGACGGCGCCCTGGACGCTCGACAACCCCGCGGCAGAGTGGTTCGGGCTTTCCACGACCCTGGTGGTCGAGGCGGTGGATCCCACCGGTGGTGCAGGTGCCCCGGCGGGTGCCTCTTACCACGAGCGCTCTGTCGGCGTAGCCGAGGTCGTGACGCCGGCCGGCCAGAGCGCAGCGCCCTGGGCGAGGGAGCTCGTGGTGGCACTCCTGCGAAGAGGCGTCACGGCGACCTGTTCGGACGCGGCCGCGAACCGTTACGGGGCACTTCTCGGGGACTCAAACCTGCCCGATTTCCGCATTGCGGTGGGTGGGCCGGGGGACAACGCCTTCGTGGCGGAGGTCCTCAGCGCGGCCGGTCCGTCATATCGCGAGGAGCTAGAGGCGCAGCTGGCCCGCCAAGGCTTTGCCATGGTGCTTGTCCCGGCCGAGCGTCCCCTCGCCCAGGTCTGGGTGCCCAACGCCGACCTTCGGCCCGCGCGCGCACTGCCTGTACTGATCGTCACCGGGAGCCCAGCGGGCGCTGCGCAGCCTGCGGCTGGCACGGCTGGCACGGCTGGCGCTGTGGCCCGCCTCGTGGAGCAGGTGGCGGGCGGGCGCGTGCGGGTGGCCCAGCCGGCAGCTCTCGTGCCTCATCCCGAGCGGGTGCCAGGTTGGACGGCAGCCTTGCTGAACCTGGGCACCCCTGGCTTTGCAGTTGACATTTCGGGCGCGATGTACGTCTCGCTCCTCCGTTCCTGCACCGGGTGGCCATCAGGGGTGTGGATCGACCCGCCACGGCGTTTCGCACCTGACGGCTCGGCGTTCGAGCTGGAGCACTGGAGCCACGTCTTTGACCATGCCCTTGTCGTGGCGCGGGGGGATTGGCGCGACGCCGGCATCGCCGATGAAGCTCAGGCCTACAACCGGCCACTTGTCGCGTCGCTCGCTCCGTCTCACGCCGGGCGCTTGCCCGCTAGCTCCCGGCTGTTCGGCATCGCTCCGACGAAGTCCAAGGGCCAGCCGAGCGACAAGTCCAGTGGCCAACTCAATGGCCAACCCAGTGGCGACGGCGCCGCCGGCAACGGGCGCCACCCCGCCGGCGCCGTCGTGCTGGCCGCGCTCAAGCCGGCCGGTAACCCGTTGGCGTCCGGCGACCTGCCCTCAGGGCCCACGGCGGCACCAGAGGCGGGGGTACGCGACGGCTCCGACGGCTCCGCCGGCGGCGTCGAAGTGACGCTGCGGCTCTACGAGGTGTCAGGGTCCCCGGCTGAGGTCGAGCTCACCAGCGCGTTCCCCATTTTGGGTGCAAGGCGGGCCGACCTCGTAGAGCGACCCGGCGATGAGGTACCTGTCTCCCAGTCCAGCGGGGGTGCTGCTGGGCCCGCCCACACGGTCACGCTCGCCGTCGAGCCGGGCGAGCTGGCGACCGTACGGCTCCGCATGGCGGTCGAGGCCGGTGGTGCGGCGCTGGACTCCGGTGCTGCGGCGCTGGACTCCGGTGCTGCGGGGCTGGACGCCGGTGCTGCGGCCGCCGAGCCGGGGGTGGGGATGCCTGAGGCCCAGGAAGTTGAGCTGGCACAGCCGGTCTTTAGCCGGTACTGGCTGCACAACCGGGGAGCAGCGCCGATGGGCAACCAAGGCTTGGCGGTCCACGTCATGCCCACTTCCTTGGTGGCACGGGCGGGCGAGACCGTGGATGTCACCGCGCAGGTCGCCTCCGGTGCCGCGCGCTGTGTCCAGGCCGGGCGCGTCGAGGTCGTGGCGCCCGACGGCTGGTCTGTCGACCCGCCGAGCCAGCTCTTCTCACTCGCGCCCGGCGCCTTTTCGCGAGTGGCGGTCCACGTCGTGGTGCCTGCGGACATAAGGCCGGGACGGCGCTTTGTGGCGGTCCGCATCGTCGACGCTTATCAGCAGGTTCAGGAGGACGTGGTCACGGTCGACGTGCTGCCAAAGCTCGAAGAGGCGGGTTCAGTGGACGGGCAAGCCGCTGTTGGCCCGATCGCTGGCGCCCTCGCCTTCGGCCACCCGAGCGGCCAGCTGCCCGCCGAGCTCGAGGCGAGCCTCGAGGAAGCGGAGCTGAAGGTTGGCCCGGGCGAGAGGGCGAGCCTGCGCTTGCGCCTCCGCAACCGCACGCCTGGTGAGCTCCGGGGCGAGGCCCAGCTGATCTCTCCCGTTGAGACGTGGCCGCTCATAGCGACCTGGGACCAAGGCTTCGCGCTTGGCCCGGGAGAGGAGCGCCTCCTCGAGGCCGCCGTAGAAGGGCCGGGGGAGGGATGGGTCGAGTCTTGGGCGCTGTGGAAGGTGACCTATTTCGGGCGCCTCTGGTACTCGCCCGCGGCCTCGCTTCGTCTAGGCACACCTGGAGGTCAACGCACCGGGGAAGGACACGGGGAGCTCGCCGGTGCCCAGCATGGCTGACCAGGTGGTCGGTTGGGTGGCCGGCGAACCAGTACCGGCACCGGAGCTGGACGCCTACATTTCGGAGCTCGCTCGCTCGAAAGTGGGCATCCGGTTGGGCGTTGACGCCGTGCCTGAAGAGGCCGCCGCCGTGCGCGCATGGGCGGCCAAAGGGCTCCTCGCCGACCGGTTGTTGGAAGCAGAAGCGGCGCGCCTTGGTGTCGGGGAACCGGGATCCCCCGAGGCATGGGCCGGCGCCCTCCTCGCGAGCGGGGAGATCTTGGTGGAGGCGCCCTCCGATAGCGAGGCGCTGGCCTGTTACAGAGCGAACCAGCCCAGGTACCGGACTGCGGAGGCGCGTTGGGTACGCCATCTGGTCCTAGCCAAAAAAGAAACGGCTGACGCCTTGGCTAGTGACGTGCTCGCTTCCGGCACGAGCGCGGCGATCGGGCTGGCCCGGCTCGCCAGGCAGTGGTCACTAGACGAAGGTACCCGAGGTCGCGCCGGGGAGCTCGGGTGGGTCGTGCGGGGCCAGCTCGCAGGGGCTTTCGAGGAGCTGGCATTTGCCGCGCGGCCCGGGGAGCTCTGCGGGCCCGTCGAGACGAGCTTCGGCTGGCACTTGCTCGTCGTTCTCGGCATCCGCCCTGCACGCTTGCGCCCCTTCGATGAGTGCCGGGAAGAGATCCTGGCTGAGCTTGCTGCGGACCGGCGCCGGGCGGCACTGCGACACTGGTGGGCCCGGCGCCTGGCCGAGGCCGTCACGGTACCAGCAGGGGCTGAGCACCCCCACTGCCCGGGCCTCCCCGGCTCGGCGCATCGTCACTAGGAGGTCCGCCCGAACGGCGCCCATCACGCATGCACTGGCGCGAGCAGACTGGCTGGATGGCACATGAGCGGCTAGCGGAATTGCGCGCCCAGCTTGAAAGCATCGCCGAAGAGCTGGCCAGCATCGGCTACGAAAGGCTGAAGGAGGCTATCGAGTCAGGCAGCGCGGACGCGGCTGCCGAGGAGCGCCGGTTTGGCAGAGCGCGCCGCTCGGTGCTGAAGGCGGCCGGCTTGCTGGGCGGCGCCATCGACGAGGCCGGCGAAGAGTAGCTCTCGGCGGCCGGCCAGCGAGGACGGCGAGGCGGCCCCGAGCCAACAGGCCCCCGGCGAGGCGGCCCCGAGCTAACAGGCCCCCTGCGAGGCGGCCCCGAGCTAACAGGCCCCCAGCGAGGCGGCCCCGAGCTGGCAGGGGCCCCCAGCGAGCAGCACGGTGCTGCGCATGCGCTGCGCGTGAGGTAACCATGTACATGGTCGCAGTCCTGTCCATTTTCCTGTCACGGGTCAAGCGGTCGCAGGTGCTGCGCTTACTGCTGGCCGGCGGGGCTTGCCTCTTCGTGGGCGCCGCGCTTTTTGCCCTAACCCAGCACGTCCGTTTTGCGACGGCTCTTTACTGGGCCGTCACGACCGCCACGACGGTCGGCTACGGGGACGTGACCCCGAAGGACACAGTGGGCCGAGTAGTGGCCGTCGGCGTCATGCTCACGGCCATACCGCTGTTTGCTTCGGCCTTCGCACTGCTGGCCGGAGCCGTCGTGACTGCCCACTTGCATAAGCTCATGGGCGTCGTGCACCCCGAACCCACAGATCGCCACGTCGTCATGTTCGGTGACGGGGGAGCGCTCTCCCTGGTCGCGACCGAACTGGTTGGCCTTGGGCGCAAGGTGGTGGTGGTCACGCCGGGAGACCGTTCCGCCTTCCCTGACACCGTGGAGGTAATGAGCGCCGACCCGACACAGGAGGAAAACGTGCGTCGGGCGCACCCAGAGAAGGCGGGCCAGGTGCTGGTGACCGGTACGGCCGACGCTGACGTCCTCATCACGGCGGTGTTCGTGCGCCGCATTGCACCCTCGACGCCAGTGCTCGCCGTGGTCGGCTCTGCCAGCATCTCGAGGGCCCTTAGTGACCTCGGGGTCGAGGCCACGCTGTCGGCGGACGAGCTGCTCGTGCACACGCTCACAAAGGTTATGGAGGTGCCCCACGCTGGCGAGCTCTTGCTCAGGATCGTCAATTCTGATGATTACCAGCTGAAAGAGGTGCCCGTTGACGCCGGCCAGGTGGGCCAGTCACTGAGGAAGGTCCGGGCCGGCAGGGAGGGACTGGTCCTCGGGGTTGTCCATGACGGCCAGGTCCAGGTCGGTGTGGCCCAAGACGTCACCTTGGCCACCCACGACCGCCTCCTCGTCCTTGAGGCCGGCAAATAGTGCTACCCGGCTCCGGGGACGACCAGGCCGCTCTCGTAGGCGAACACGACGAGCTGAGCGCGGTCGCGCGCCTCCAGCTTGCTCATAGCGCGGCTGACGTGGGTCTTGGCCGTCAGTGGCGACAGGAAGAGCTTGGCGGCGATCTCGTCGTTAGACATCCCCTGTGCCACGAGGGCCACGACCTCGCGCTCGCGCTCGGTCAAATTGCCGAGCGCGAGCGCCTTCCTTAGAGGCTGGCTGGCGGCCCGCCCGGCGATGTCCTCGATGAGGCGCCGCGTCACCGACGGGGAGAGGAGGGCGTCGCCCCGCGCCACCACGCGCACGGCCTGAATGAGCTCGGCCGGGTCGGTGTCTTTCAGGAGGAAGCCGCTCGCGCCCGCGCGGAGCGCCTCGTAGACGTACTCGTCGGTCTCGAAGGTCGTAACGATCAACACCTTGGCCCGGGCGAGCGCAGGGTCGGCGGAAATGCGCCGTGTCGCTTCCAGGCCGTCCACCCTTGGCATCCGTATGTCCATCAAGACGACATCGGCACAGTGCCGGCGGGCCGCCTCCACGGCTTCCTCACCGTCGGCCGCCTCGGCCACTACCTCCATGTCTGGCGCCGACTCCAGAAGGGCTCGGAACCCCCCCCTGAGGAGGGCCTGGTCGTCGGCAACGACGACGCGGGTCACCGCCGGCGCTGTAGCGTTCCTCATAGCGCGGGCCGCGGCACCTGCGCCACGCCTTGGCCAGAAGGCCCGCTCGGGGCGCCCACTTGCATGCCGGGAACGCGCCCGTCAGGAACGCCCCCGCCGGGAACGCGGGCCCCGGCCGGCGGTCCTTCGGGTGGGCAAGGGAGCTCGGCGCGCACTTTGAAGCCTCCGCCAGCGACCGCGCCAACCTCGAGCTCGCCTCCGAGGGCCTCTGCGCGCTCTCGCATGCCGAGAAGGCCCTTCCCGGCGCCGGCCTCTGGGCCAGGACCAGCTGCCTGGCTCTTGCCATCGTCGGCGACCTCGATCGTGAGCCGTTTGGGGGCGTACGAAAGGGTCACGATGGCCTTGGCCGGACCGGCATGGCGCAGGGTGTTGGTAAGTGCTTCTTGGATTATCCGGTAGGCGGCTAGGTCGGTCGCGGGCGGGAGGTCCCGCGGCTCACCGAGAACGCGTAGCTCGGCCGGAAGGCCAGCCTTGGCCGTGACCTCGAGCAGGTCGCCAATTTGGGTGAGCTTGGGCACCGGAGAGGTCGGCTCGGGCTCCTCGGACGAAGAACGCAGGAGGTTGAGCAGGCCTCGCAGCTCTCGCAGCGCTTCCTTGCTCGTGACCCGCACGGCTTCCATAGCGGCCATGGCGCGCTCTAGCTCGGCAGGTGGTGGGGCCCCGTCGCCACCTGGGGCCCATGGTCCTCGGAGCAGGTGGAGTGCCACCCCGGCCTGCACGTTGACCGTAGCCATCGAGTGGGCTACGACGTCATGTAGCTCCCTGGCGATGCGGAGCCTCTCGACCTCGACCTGCCGGCGCGCCTCCTCTTCGCGAGAACGCGCTGCCTGTTCGGCGCGTTCTCGCATTTGGGCCGCCTGGGCCCGCCGGCTCGCGACGAAAAAGCCGGTGCCGGTGCCGGCTAAAAGCATCCACGGCAAGACCCCGTTCGGGCCCTGCGTGACGCCGAAGGGACCGGACGCAATGAGGGCGCCCTCGCAGGTCACGATGGCGATGGCGGTGGCAACCAACGCCGGCCGTGTGGTCACGATCGTGGCCAGGGAGTAGAGGCTCACAGCGAGAGCTAGGAGCGGGCCACCGTCGTTGTAGCCGAGCGCGGTGTAAACAAACGTCGCCGCCGTCACCGCCGTGAAACTCACGAGCGGCCACCTCCTGCGCCAGGCAAGGGCCAGGCCGGCCACGACCACGAACACGTACGCCCACCCCGGAACGGCTGGGAGCTTCAATTGCGGCTGGCCCTGCACTGGACTGTGCGCCTCATCCCAGGCCGCGTAGAGGTCAATGGCGGCGACGGCGATGGCTAGGCCGACATCGGTCGCCAGGCGCCGAGCGGCTACGTCAGGCCGGCGCCCGCCGAGACGGACGCGGTCTGCTCGGCTCGCCAGGTAGAGGAGCACTGGTTACAGGCTAGGTCTCTCCTCCTACTGCGTGGGTTGGTACTCGGGCATCACGCCTACTCCCCACGCGGTAGGCAAGGAACCTCCCGTGGGGTGATGCCCGATTACGTGTCCCTGCCCGATGATCGAGAGAGGAGATGCCGGTCGCGCCGGCCCTGACCGTTGCCCCGGAGGCAAAAGATGGAAAAGCTCAGCAGGTTCGTCCTCCACCACAAGCTCGTGGTGCTCCTCAGCTGGGCGGTACTGGCCTTAGCTGGTTTTGCGACTATGAGCAACACCACGTCGCGCCTTTCGACCGCATATAACGTCCCCAACGAGCCTGCGTTCAAGACGGACGCCAAGATCCAGGCGCTCTACCACACGTCGAGCGGGGCGAACACGCCGCCGAGCATCGTCGTCCTGAAGGCCCCCGCCGGCACGTCCTTCGCTCGCGTTGGACCTTCGGGTGCCAGAGCGCAGGAGACCGCAGCGCGGGCCTTTTCTTCGGCCTCTCTAGCAGTCCCCGGCAGCCGCGTGGCGGACGAGGCCACCACCCACGACCCTGGTTTTGTCTCCGGGCGCTACAGCTTCGCCCTCGTCTTCACCCCGCCGGGCAAGGGTGCGTTCGGGGGTAGCCCGCCGACCAAGCAGCTGGAAGACGCTGCCCGGGCCGTGATCCCGGCCGGGTGGCACGCGAGCGTTACCGGGCTCGGCCAGGTCGAGGCCGGCTCCCAGTCGAGCGGCGGCACCGGGGTCTTCGCCGAGGTGATGATCGGCGGGATCGGGGCGCTCGCCGTGCTCGCGTTCGTGTTCGCGAGCCTGCTCGCGTTCATGCCGCTCGTGATGGCGGTGGTGGCGATACCGACCACCTTCTTGCTGATAGGAGGGCTCACCTACCTCACGACGGTCAATTTCCTGGTCGAGTTCCTCGTCGGCCTGATAGGGCTCGGGGTGTCGATCGACTACAGCCTCTTGGTGGTGACCCGCTGGCGTGAACAGCGCGCCAAAGGTGATGCGGACGAGACCGCTATCCACAACGCGATGGCGTCAGCCGGACGCGCCGTCGTCTTTTCGGGCGCTACGGTTGGGATCAGCCTCCTGGCGCTCCTCGTAATGCCGTTGGGGTTCCTGCGCAACATCGCTGTAGCCGGCTTCTTGATCCCTTTGGTGTCGGTGGCGGTGGCCACGACGCTCTTGCCGGTACTGCTAGGCACCGTCGGCCCGCGCCTCGACTGGCCCCGCGTGCGCAAGGAGGCCGAGGCCCCCAGGTTTTGGAGCGCGTGGGCGAGGATCGTCGTCCGCCATCGCGTCCTGGCCGCCGTCGCCGGTACCGGGGTGGCACTGGCCCTTATTTTCCCCTTGACCAATATCAACCTCGGTGAGCCCAAGGCTTCTTCCCTCGCGACCTCAGGCCCCGCCCATGCGGCGCTCGTGGCCCTGTCCGACCAAGGCGTGCCAACGGGGGTGGTTGACCCGATCGAGGTCCTCACGAGGGCTAGGTCGGCGCCCGCGGTCGCCCGTTCTCTGGCCGGCGTCCGCGGCGTGTACGCTTCGGTTGCACCCTCCGGCCAAGCCTGGCACGCGCGGGGCACGGCCCTGGTGGAGGTGTTGCCGCGCCACGAGCCGAGCTCGGCGCCGGGCGCGGCGACCGTGACCGCGGTGATTGACAGGGCAACCTCCATGCCAGGTGTCCTCGGCGTCGGCGGGGACGGTCCTTCCCAGCAAGCTTTCTCCCGTGCCGTCTATGGGAACTTCCCGCTCATGTTGCTGGTGATCGCCTTGGCAACGTTCCTCCTCTTGACGAGGGCTTTCCGAAGCGTCGTGCTGGCACTGAAAGCCGTTTTGTTCAACGTGCTTTCAGTATCGGCGGCTTACGGGACAATGGTCCTCGTCTGGCAGTACGGCTACGGGAGCCGGCTGATCTGGGGGATCCCGGCCACAGGCTCCATCACCGTCTGGGTGCCGATCATGGTGTTCGCGTTCTTGTTCGGGCTCTCCATGGACTACGAGGTGTTTATCCTTTCCCGCACCCGCGAGGCCTACGACACCGAAGCGCGAGGGTCCACCAATGACGCTGTCGTCACCGGCCTGTCCAGGACCGGTCGTTTGGTGACGAGCGCAGCGGGGATACTTTTCCTCTCTTTCCTGTCGATGTCGAGCGCGCCGGACACCGACGTGAAGGTACTCGCGACTGGTCTTGGGGCCGGCATCTTGCTTGACGCGGTGCTCGTGCGGTCACTGCTCGTACCCGCTTACATGAGCGTGCTCGGCCGCTTCAACTGGTGGCTACCAAGGCCGCTCGCCCGGGTTCTCTGGGTGCGCCCCTCGCCCTTGCCGGCGCCGAGCGAAGCCTGACCCGTCGCCTCGAGGGCCAGCGTGGCAGCCCCCGCGACCGGCGCAATGACCGGCGGCGTTGGCTTTCGCAAATGGGCCGGCGTCGCCGGTGGCGGTACCTCGCAGGACTTGAGGACCACCCCGAAGGCCAGCGTAACGGTGGCCGGCGTGGCCCGCTCGCGCGAGACTTGGTCGATGGACCACGCCACTTCACCAGGTCCGCTCCGTCGGATCGCCAACCTGTGGGCATTGGTGGACCTCCCGGGCGCACTCGGCCGCCTGCAGGCGGGAGGCAGGTCTGCGCGCATGGACATCGGCCCCTACCCGGTCGCGTATACCGGCAGGCCCGCCACAGTGCGAGCGCTCCTAGACGGTCGCCTCGAGGGTATGGCGGAGCGTGGGCGCTTCTACGAGGACATAAGCCGCGTGATAGGCCGGAGTTCGCTAGTCACCTGCGAAGGCGAAAAGCACAGGAGGCTACGCCGGGCGGTGGCCCCGGCCTTTAGGAGGGAGCAGGTCGCCGCCTACGGCGACCTGATGGTGGAAAGGGCGTCTGCGATGGCCGCCAAATGGGCCGATGGCGACCGGGTTGCTTTGGACAAGGAAATGGCCGCCCTCACCTTGGACATAGCTGCCAGGTCCCTCTTCGGGGTTGATATTGCTGGGGAGTTGTCCGAGTTTTCGACGATCCTCGAAACGGGTGCGAGGATCTTTTACCGGTTGGTGCTCCCGAGGGGTCTCTCGGACGCCCTTTGGCGCAACCCCTACAGCCCGGCCAACCAGCGCCTAGCAGCGGCCCAGAAACGCGTCGACAGCTTCGTGTCGCAGCTCATCGCCGAGCGCCGCGCTCAGCCGCACCAGCCAGATGGAGGACCGGCGCCCAACTTGCTCGACTTCCTCCTGGCAGCACGTGACGAGGACGGGGCCCCGCTATCAGACGAGGAGGTCCGCGACCAAGTAGTGACATTCCTCTTTGCGGGGCACGAGACGACGGCTCAGGCGCTCACGTGGGCGTTCGTCCTCCTCTCTACGCACCCCGAGGCGGAACGCCGGCTGGCTGAGGAGTCGCGGTCCCTCCTTGGACGCTCTGAGCGCGACGGGCGGGCAGAGAGCCTCGCCGGCAAGGACCTCGCGGACCTCCCCTGGGCCCGAGCGGTCACGAGCGAGACCCTGCGGCTTTACCCGCCAGCTTGGTTCCTCTCACGGGAGGCGGCCACGGACACCGAAGTGGACGGGTGCCCCGTAGCCGCCGGCACGCTCTTTTTGACGAGCCCGCTCGCTGTACAGCGCGACCCCATGTACTGGGAGAGACCGCTCGAGTTCGACCCTTCTCGCTGGCTCACCCAGGAAGTGGGTGCAGGCCCCACTGAGGCCTATTTCCCCTTCGGGCATGGAAGGCGGAATTGCATCGGATCTTCGTTCGCTCTCACCGAGGTGCCGCTCGTCTTGGCGACGGTGCTCGGGCAGTGGATGATCGATGTGGCCGGCGCCGGGACACTAAAGATGCGCCCCACTGTGACGCTCCGGCCGCGCGGCCACGTCTACGCGCGTGTGACGCGGAGGGACCCGCCCGGCCCTTGAGGTGGCCGGCCGTACCGCCGGCCACACTCGGCCACGCTCTGCGACCGCCGGCCACGCTCTGCGACCGCCGGCCACGCTCTGCGACCGCCGGCCACGCTCTGCGACCGCCGGCCACGCTCTGCGACCGCCGGCCACGCTCTGCGACCGC
>JAJYMM010000226.1 GCA_021787035.1 Actinomycetes bacterium | reverse complement strand
TGTAAACGGGCAGACCCGCCGGCGGTCGGGCGGTAGTACGATGGAAGCGAAACGGGAAGTAGCGCAGCTTGGTTAGCGCGCAGCGTTCGGGACGCTGAGGCCGGGGGTTCAAATCCCCCCTTCCCGACAGATAAGGGTGCTGGTCAGGGTTGCCTTTACTCTCCGTCAGCCTTGCCTGAGCTAATGGGTGTGCGCGCTACGTGCGCGTAGGGGTCGGAAGAGGTTCCCGATGGCTTCCGCTGCCCGCCGGTCAGCGTCGGCTGTGGCACGGGCGTAGATGCCCAGGGTCATGCTCGGTGTCGAGTGGCCGAGGCGGGTTTGAGCAGTCTTCACATCGGCACCTACTGCCACGAGCGCCGTCGCCGACATCGAGCGTAGGTCGTGGAAGCGGAGGGCTGGGAGCCCTGCCGCCCGGCACGCCGGCTGCCACGTGCGGAGGCGCCAGTGGGCATAGTCCAGCGGGTTCCCGTCCCGGTTCACGAGCACGAGCGCGTCGGTGTCGGCAGCAGTGAGCCCGCGACGCGCGAGCAGCGTAGTCAGCTCCTCGACTAGCCACCCTGGCAACGCCAGCCGGCGCCGGCTGCTCTCGGTCTTGAGGGCCTCCAGCCTCCGGCTCCGGGCGAGCTGTCGTTGACGCATCGGCGCGCAGGCACGCTGCCAGGGGGACGCTACCTCGACGGGGTGGCCGGTGCCGTCCGACCGGTGTTCACCGAAGGAGACTGGTGGGCGGGTTGGTGCATGTTCGACGGACTACCCTTCTGTCCCATAGCCCAGCCGCCTTCAGCAGTAGCCACCCTGCCCCTTTTGTCGCCGAGCTGCGCTTTTGCTGGCACCGAACCCTCGAGGGGGCATGCTCACCGAACCTCGCCGAGGCGAGCGGGAACTCGCAGGATTACACCAGGGACAGGCAGGTGGGTGCCGCACGTCTCCACCCAAGCCGACGCTTGCCAACCTGGGAACCCGCTCGACAATGGCGCATCCGGGCCCGTCGGCCTCATAGTGCCATAATCGGGAGCCGATAGGAGGCATGTATGGCCAGAACGACCCGGCGCCGTGCCCCTCGCGGCCGACGCTTGCCAGCCATGGTCGCGAGCCCGTGGGCTCTGGTGGCTGCGGCAGCTCTGCTCGCTGGCTGTGGCAGTGCGAAAGCTGATCGCTCCGCTCCACCAGCAGCCCGAGCCCACAGGGCCAGTGCTTCCGCTTCCCAGCGGCTAAGCGCAAAAACTGCGGACTCCACGACGACTGCCCGAGCACCGGCCACAACGGCACCTGCCACAACCACCGCCGCCCTAGCCCCGGCTACGACCGTCGCTCAGAGCGTTGGCTACGGGTACCTGGCGGCCGGCCAGTCCGAGGTCGTGTTCCTTCAGTTCACCAAGGCGCCAGGCGGTGAGGTGACAGGGTCGATGTACGACGATTCGTTGTCCGCCTCGCCCCCTAACGAGACCGTGCAGAGTAACACTGACAGCTTCACCGGCACCCTCGCAGGGAGCGAACTGACGCTCAACTTCAACAGCGCGTCAGCGCCGGTGTTTGGTCGACTGAACAGCACCACGGTCCGGCTGGAGCTTCCACAGAGTGACGGCAGCTTGGCTGAAGTCAGTTTCATCAAGGCGACGCCGGCTCAATACGACACGGCCCTACAGAGGCTCCAGCAAACGGCCAGTAGCGCAAACCAGTCGGTCATTGCCCCCGTCAACCCCAGCACCGCCTGCGTCCAGAACTGCCCCAAGCTGCCGGCGGTCCCAAGCGGTCACTACTCCGTTGGGGTGTTTTCGCCGAGCAACCCGTCCGACCTCGTGAACTTTTCCAATCTCCCTCTTCAGGTTTGTTTTGCCGTCTCCGGTTCGATAAACAGCCTCACCTACGAGATTGGCTCCCCATCTGGTGGCCCGACAACGCTTTACCAAGGGGGCTCGCAGACAGGCGGTTTCGTTTCGGACCCTGGCAACGACAGCGGGCTGACGAACGTGACCATAACGGCTGGCGGCTCTGGCATGTGGCTCGTCCAGATCGACCAGGCCACCGAAACACAGGCCTCGGTGCTCCAACAGCAGGCACAGCAACGGCAACAGGAACAGGCCCAGCAACAGCAGGCGCAACAGGTCATAGACGACGCCGCACAGAGCGTGACAGGTGACGAGAGCACCTTGGCCGGCGATACATCGACGCTCTCTGGCGACGAGCAAACGCTCGCGTCGGACGTGTCCCTGGTCAAGCAGGACCTCCAGACCGTGAGAAGCGATCTCGGCCAGGTGCAAAGCGATATGAGGTCGGACCGAACTGAGGCGTGCGGGGACGCCGGTACCGTCGCAGGTGACGAGGGCTCACTTGAGGGCGACCAGGGCAGTTATCAAGGTGACATGTCATCCCAGGAGACGGACGTGAGCACAGTGCAGCAAGACGCTGCGACTTTGAGCTCGGACTGGGGCGCGCTCGTGAGCGCTGAAGCCGCCGAGCCCTCGTATGTGCCTTCCGGGGGGCTGCCAAGCCACGCGGCAGAGCTGGCCGCTCTCGGTGCCGCCAAAGCAGCCCTTACGAAATACCACCAATCGGCTAAACAGGACACGCAAACCATCGCGGGCTATGCCAGCACCGCTAAGGGTTATGTTGCTCAGGCAAACAAGCTGTGCTCGGAGTCGACCGGGTGAGCACTCGCGTCGAAGGCAGCTGGTGTGGTGCTGATCGACGCCAAAGTCCCGCACCGCTTGGAGGAAGACGGAGACGGCTTCGAGCTAATGGTCAGACCTGCTGACGAGGTTACTGCCACATCCATCACCGACAGGATCTTCGACATCACCTACCCCCAGGCCGTGAGAAGGCACAAGGACCTTTCAAACAGGGACCCCGTGCCACAGCGAACCTCGGTCACCCGGCCAAACGACCTACCGCAATATCCTGATCCGACCGACCAGCCCAGCGTCGACCCACAGCAAGTTGTTGACCCGGCAGGGAGCACACAGTCACAAGCACCCGTACCCGTGCAACCTCAGTGGCCGACCCCGCCAGCGGTCCAACCTCAGTGGTCGGCCCACGCAGCCACGCAGGAGCCCCCTACGCGACCTTCCATCAAGGGCCTTCCAACGAGCGTTGCCCCTTACAGCAGCTCAGCGCCGCAGGACAAATCGGTCGGGGCGGCTCTTGTGCTCACGTTCCTGTTCGGCCTGTTCGGCCTGTTCTACCTGGGTGCCGCCCAGGTTTGTCGGGCTCTTCGTTCTCGTGCCGCTTGTCATTGTTGGTGGTTTCCTCTCGTTTGGCGTGGTCGCCATCGTCGTCTGGTTCGGGTGCGTGGTGTGGGCGGCCGTCCGAGCCGGTCACCGTCACAGCACCTTCGAAATTTGGTTGGCTCAACGTCGCCCTTAGTGGTGGACAACCTGACATCTCCCAAACCTGACCGTATTGGCCTCTGCCGCGACCCATTTCCTTGAGCATGCAGTGTCAGTCGGGGATTAACGGTCCAATCCAGCGCATGCAATGGGTTACCGTGAGTGCTGTACCGGCTTCTCGTATGTCCCATTGTTCCGATTTTGTTGATTTAGGTAGATCCGGGTGCCTTGAAGGCTCTGTTGGCTGTCGGTACATTTCGGGCTGACTACTCCGATGGGCACGTGAAGCACGTGGGGTTGGATGGGAGGGCGAAGTGAAGCGCCTAGGTGGCCGGTGTCTTTTGCGAGCGTAGGTGCTCGCGATCGTGCGCTAGATGAGGGAGAATTACACATATGAGATTCTCACTCAGCGGCCGGGTCGGATGAGCCTGGGACTGGCGGACCGGCAGGGCAACCTCCTCGATGACATGGAGCAGTTCTGCAATCGGACGCTCCCGGAGCGCTCGATCTAGGCGGTGCTGCACCGCGAGCGTGACTGCCTCTTTCCCGACGAGCTGTTCGGTGATCTCTTCAGCGACAGGGGGTTATTATCCCACCGGGGCGTCGTGTCGTAGTACCGACTGTGAGCCAATCGGTCCAGCACGCAGGTGCTGTGGACGGATTGGGCCCATGCATCGACCGATGTTGGCGGGCGGGTTCTCGAGCGGCCGTTCTGGTTCCAGAAGATATATTGGATGAGTACCCGACGCTGGCCTCAGCTTCAAGCGCCCCGGTTGCCAACGCCCGCTGCTCGCCCCGCCCTCCCCGGTCGAAGCTTCTCTGTGATTCCGCTCCCAAACAACTCGCGCGGCCGGCAGCGAGCCACAACACGGGTGATTGAGCCCTGACGATAAACCGACATCACCACCAATGACTTCGCGTGTATCGCGGGAGGGCGAAGATCACTGTACCGAACAAGAGCATCGTCGAACCGATTATCGCAACGGACTTTACGGGCTTTGTTCGCTCTTCGGCAGCACCCAGTTGAGCGCATGACGTGTACCTCATTGGCAATCGGCGCCTGACTAGATGTCGGGTTCAGCCCTGTGGCCCAAGCTGGTGTAGTTCGGCCACAGCCGAGCTTTTGAGCCTTTCCGCTTCCTTTTCAAGAGCGGCTCGTAACTCAGCCTTGATGTCCTCGTAACGCCGGCCCAAGTGATCGCCTTCTGCGGCGCCGCGCTGGTCTTCACTCAACTGCGGCCGGAGCGTCCTGGCCAACGAGGCAAAAGAGCTGCTGTAATCAATGAGGCCTTGGCGCCACCCTTTGGCCCAGGTCAGGTAGGCGAGCCACAAGTCGACCTCGTCACGGTTCAGCCCGTTAGTGCCGACGGCCGCCGTGGGTGCCTTGTCGACGCTCGACTCCACCTCCTTCAGCTCGAGGCGTGCGACGTTCGCGTGCAGCACGATGTCTTCGTAGCGCCGCGCCGGGTTGGTACCGGCAAGGACGCCCCGTGCCAGGGCCTTGCGCTGGGGCTCCAGCACCTCGACATAAAACCTTGTCGTGTGGGCTATGTTTCGTGGGAATTCCGATGGCGGCGACGGCAACTCGAGCTCGGAGAGCTTAGGCAGCGATGGCACCTCGGACGCCCCCTTGGGTGAAGTAGCCTCCGTCCTCGGCGCCGTCGACGGTCCTGCCGCGCGCTTTGGTGATGTCGGCACTGTTGGTGCCAGCTCGACCGGGCTTGCGGCCGCGGCGGCCGCTGGCTCCGTCCGGGCGGACGCCTTGTAGTGTGCCTCGACGGAGCCGTCGTCATTGAGGCTCAACCCCTCGAGCAGCGTGGCGGCCCATGGTTGGCTGTAGCTGTCAAGGGGCTGGAATTCTTTGGCCCGACCGGCCTGGTGGGCTTGCAGGTCCCGGGCAAAGCGGTTGACTAGCGAGACGGCCCTGGCTCCCTGCCAATCGGCCCGAACAAGATCGTCGCGCGAGAAGCGGGCTACCACCAGGCACTCGACGCCGGCAGCGCCCCTCAGGCGCTGCCGGCCGGCGCGCACCACCACCGCGCGCACCGCCTGAACGCCTGGGGCGGCTGCCAGTGCCTGGCGGACTGCCGCGAGGAGACGGCCGCACAACAGCTCCCCGTACAGGCTGTTGTGCTCAGTCTTCGTCATCTTGTGCACAGAGGCCCTGCCGGTCGGTGTAACCGCAGCCCTACGGTCCGGGACTCCCTCGGGGCCCGGCACAACCACGACCAAAGACAGCTCACCCTGGTCGAGGCCCAGGGGTGCCGACGCAGTGCCGGTCTCCCTGAACGCAACCTGCAGCGCGTCAAAGACCTCATTGGGGTCATTGTCGACCAAGGCGCGCCATTTGACATCGAGTTCCCCTTGCCGTTCGGCTTGTCTCGTGGCCTGTTCTGCCCGGGCACGCTCAACTTCGGTCCGGGCGGCCCCTATTGCCAAGACCTTGGCGTCGGTCCGGGCGCGGCGGTGGAACCGGCCAACCCCGGCCAGGGCCTGTTTCACGAACGCAGCTCTGATTTCCTTAGCGTCGATCGGAGGCACGGGGTCGAGCAGAGGCTTGGACGCCGGAGGGTAGATGGCGCGGTGTAGGTTCAAGATCTCTTGTGCCTTGGCCTCCAACCGGTTCCGCTCGCTGACCCAGCCTTCTCCTGCGGTCGCAGCCCCGCTCGACCCTGTCCTGCCCGAGGCCGAGCGGCCCTGCGAGCCACGTCGCCGTGTTCCGCCGAGCGACTGGTACAGCGTCACGGGCCCCGCCCCGGTGGACAAGCCTGTCCGACCGCTGCCCACGTGAACGCGAGCCGCCCTTGGCCCGATGCTGGTGCGCACGCCCCGGCTGGACACCCGCACCCGTAAGCCAGGAGCGATCCTAAAACCAAAACCCATCAAGCTCACCTCCAATTTGGGGCCTACCCAGGTCGGAAGCTTCGAGCTGGCTCTAACCGATCCTACCACCTTGCCCCAGCGTCCAACCGCCGAGAAACAGTCAGTGCGCCTGGCCGACACGCGCGCGACTGAGGACACGCCGACCCACCGAGGCCAATCCAAGGACCCCGATGCCGAAATAGTGCGGCCCGGGCTTGTGGCCTGAGTGGGCCCTAGCTATTTGGGACGTCGTGGTAGGTGCCGAGAAGAGGGGCCCGGCTTCACGAAGCGGCTCGCGCCCGCCGCCACAGGCCACGCAAGCCGGCCGACCTAAACCAAGATGTGTAGATATGCCGGTGATCCACCACCCCTCTCCGCGCAGTCGTAGAGGCTGTCGGAGGAGACGAACAGGAGGATCACCTTGGAGCATTGGCAACCGTGTCGGACAGAGAGAGCGGACGGGCAAGTAAGCCTCGGTCACCCGCTCGTCGACGAGTACTTGGAGCTGGTCTGGGCGCGCTGGCGGCGCAACACGCTTCTCGCCACGGCCTTTGACCTGAAGGTCTTTTTCAGCACCGTCAAGAAGGAACCGCTCGAGGTCAGCACCACTGACGTCCTCGGCTTCCTGAGGGCGCAGCGACGCGGGACGGGTCAAGTTGTCCGTATCTCCGATGGTTCTTCGGCGATGGCACTTTCGACCCTGCAACGGCGGCTGTCGAGCCTGTCGAGCTTTTACGCCTACCTGGTGGCGACCAACCGCCTCTCGCGGAGCCCGGTGCTGCGGGGCCTGGCCACCCGGGCCTCGGTGAAACGGGGCCGTCGGGGCTCGCCTCTTGTGCGATCGGCTCGTCCGCTGCCAAAAGTCCTCGAGCCCGCCGAAGTGATGGCACTGCTCGGGGCGCTCCGCAAATGGAGGGACAGGGCCATGGTCGAGGCCATGGTGCTCGGCGGCCCCCGGCGTGCCGAAGTGCTCGGGCTGCGCTTGGAGGACCTACGCCCAGGTGAGCGACGGGTGTTTGTCGCTGACGGCGAGGGAGGCCATCAGCGCCTTGTGCCCATGTCACCTCGCTTTTTCGCCAGCGCGGCCAATCACCTGGACGCCGAGCGGCCAGCGGGTTGCGGGGCCGAGCAGTCTTCGTGGTGCTGAAGGGGCCCCACCGAGGGCAGCCCTTGACGGCCAAGGGCCTGGAGGAAGTGTTGGACGGGGCACGGAAACGAGCTGCCCAGGACCACGCCACCTGTCACGAACTGCGCCACACGTGCCTCACGAGGTTGCGGGAGGCGGGCATGGCCTTAGAAGCCGTGCAGGCCCAGGCAGGGCACCGCTCCGTTCTCGTCGGGTCGGTGGGTTCACCGAGACGGGCGCCCTAGGGGTCCTCGCCTGGCCCACGGGCGGCCGGCCGGGGGCGGGAACGCCGCGGGGCTCCGGCCAACGGCTCCGCCGGCGCCGCACTAGGGCGAGGCCGTCGGTCCACGCCACCCATCACGGCCCGGCATAGGCGCCAGAAAAAGGGCGCTCTCCCACAAATGGTCTCGAGCTCGCTCACGCTCGCCTGCCTCCGGCGGCTGTCTTCGGAGGCCGAGCAGTCCCGGGCGCGACTCCCCACTGCCCGGGTAAGGACCGCGTTCACGAACTACTACAAGCGTGACCCAGCGAAGTTCTCCTCACCGCACCCACATCAATGCCGGAAGTGCCGGATGAGAAGCGTCCATGAGCACAACGGTATATGTCATCGTAGCAGTTCTCGCATTTGTCGTGGTGGCCGCGCTGGCCGCTGCGGCTGTCCTTGCCTCCCGAAACCTCCAGCACAGGCGACTTCATGACCGCTTCGGCACGGAGTACGAATGGACAGTACAGGCAAAAGGTGACCGCAAGGAGGCAGAACTTGATCTCCGCGGCCGCGCTCGCCGGCGAAAGGGCCTCAAGTTGCGCGAGCTCAACCCCGAGGAGCGTGCCCATTATCAGCAGGAATGGCGGACAGTACAAGCTAACTTGGTCGACGCGCCCATCAAGGCACTAGGTCAGGCCGATGCCCTTATGACCAATATGATGCTGGTCGTGGGCTACCCCATGCAGGACTTCGACGATCAAGCGGACCTTGTGTCTGTCGATCACCCTGCGGTGGTAGAAAATTATCGCAAGGGGCGCAGAAATTGGTGTTACGGCGCCCCGCAGGTCGGCGGCGGATCAAGTGCAACCGCGATCTTTAGCCTGAGCGCTGTCCTACGAGAGGCGGAGGTGGGAACGGGTGACAGGGACGCTGCCAGCCGTAGTCGGCGCCTGACCTCTGAGGACATACATCGTTATGAGCGGATCGTCCAGGTCGGAGCCGTACCGAACGATGCGGACTTCGAGTGGGCTGCGTCCTGGGAAGACGGCGGTGGGAAAGCGGAAGGCGATCGACTTCTTCTGCCGCCAGAGATCTTTGGCGGCCAAGTACGCCCTGATCGGTGGAGACCAGCAGGACCATTCGGCCGATGACTGGGAGCGTGTGCTCGGGTCGGTGTCGGGCGAGGAGGTCGATGACGACCGTCTCCGCCTTATCTTCGTCGCCTGCCATCCTGTCCTGGCCCTTCCGGCCCGCGTGGCGTTGACCTTGCGCCTCGTGGGCGGCCTTACCGTACCCGAGATCGCCCGCGCCTACGTCGTCTCGGAGGCCACCATCGCGCAGCGCATCGTGCGAGCCAAGAGGACCATCGCCCGGGCCGGCGTGCCCTTCGAGGTTCCAGTCGGCGAGGAACGAGCATCGCGCTTGGGAGCGGTGCTGGAGGTCATCTATCTGATCTTCAACGAAGGCTATTCGGCCACCTCAGGGGAGGACTGGCTGCGTCCGGAGTTCTGCGGCGAGGCACTGCGCCTCGGCCGCGTGCTTGCCGGCCTTGTCCCCGACGAGCCCGAGGTGCACGGCCTCGTTGCCCTGATGGAGTTCCAGTCCTCCCGCCTGCGTGCCCGCGTCGGTCCCACCGGCGCTCCCGTCCTTCTTTTCAACCAGGACCGCCGCATGTGGGATCGCCTCCACATCGGGAGAGGCGAGGCCGCCCTCAGCCGCGCCGAGCGACTGGGCGCCGACCGAGGTCCCTACACCCTGCAGGCGGCCATCGCCGCCTGCCACGCCCGCTCCTTCAGGCCCGAGGAAACCGACTGGGAAGAGATCGTCGCCCTCTACACCGAGCTCGCCCGCGCTACGCCGTCCCCGATCATCGAGCTGAATCGCGCCGTAGCCGTCTCGTGGGCATCCGGGCCCAGGGACGCACTCCCACTGGTGGACCTTCTCGTCGCCACGGGCACACTCGAGCGCTACCACCTCCTCCACAGCGTGCGGGGTGACCTGCTCGACCGGTTGGGCCGCGGCGAAGAAGCAGCCTCAGAGTTCGAACGCGCCGCTGAACTGGCCACCAACGGCCAGGACCGCAGCCTCATGAGCGAGCGCGCTAAGGCCAGCCGCCTTAAGCGGGCGGCCGACGCCGGTGCCGTATGACCATCGACCTGCCTCACGAGTTGCCCGAGTCGTGTCGCGCTCAGGGCGTGCGCGGCCCGACGGTTCGCAGCGCATCGGCAACTTGTCCCGCCTACCCGGCGATCTGGGCGCTGCCGGCACTGTACCTGTAGCGCAGTTCAGCGACCGTGACGAAGGAGAACGGCCGACGGCTCGGCTTCGGTTCAAATCCCCCCTTCCCGACCGACCGACCGACCAGCCAACAAACCAGAAAAGTCCTTGTCAGAGGCGGTACGGCGACCTGAGGGAGAGCTACACGCCGCTCGGGGCTTCCGCGATGGCGTTCACGAGGGCAGGGTCCTCGTTTGGGCCCGAACATGCGTTTGAAGGCGAGCGGACGGCCGCCGCTTAAGCCCGGAGCTCGCCTGCTCAAGGGGCAGCTTGCCCTGCCGAAAGCAAACTATGGATCGGAGGCGCCCTGGCAACCAAGACACCCCGGAACCCCGCTGCCCGTTCGTTGAGATCCCCGACAACATCGAGCTTGGCCCTCACTGGGCCCTGATCAAAGGATTAGATCTGTCCGGGTCGCCTGGGGTCACCTCGGCGGCCGTCGGCGAACAGGGCACGGTGCTCATCGCAGCTGTCGGTGCTGTCGGCTCGCTCACAGCCCGGGCTGGGCAGCTCTATTGCGGTGAAGTCTGCCTGGAGCCGGCGATCGGCGAGTTGGCGGCAGCGCGCAGGGCCTTGGCTGACGATCTCCCCCCCGCCATGGCAGATGGTGCGACTTCGGTTCATGCTCTCCTCATCGTCCCGGACGCCCCTGTCACCTTCACTCACCGCGACGTCATCGTCACTTCAGCAGGACAGGCAGCCAATGCACTGTTCTCGTTGCCGGCTGTGCACGCGCCGGATGAAGTTAGGTGGGCGAAGTCTGTACTGCGGGACCGGACAGGCCAAACCTCTCCCCCAGCGTTCTCCGACGAGGCTGTGACCCCAATACAATTAGCGCAGCGTGGCCGAGGAGGGGTGCTGGGGCGTTCGCGCCGGGGTCGTTTGCGCGCCGGGCCGTTACTCTGGCTCGTCACCGCGGCGATATTTGTAGCCGTGGTCTCGGTGGTTCTGGGTCAGCTTTACTCAGGCTCCGGCAGTGCCCCGCCACCGGCGCCCCTCGCGTCAGCGGCAACTGGTTCGGCCGCTACCACTGGCGTCCCCGTGCACGTTGGGGCGGTGGCGTACCAAGGGCAGCAACCCGGTGATGTCGTCGCCACCTCGACGGGCGTGGCAGAGATTGCGGGTGTGCGCGTCACGCTCGGGGACCCCGTTGTCGTCCCTTCCCTGACGGGCCCCATGTTGCTGTGCGTAGCGGTGTCGGTGGAGAACCGGGGCGCCATGGCTGCAGTTACTGGCGCTGTGACGTGGGCGCTGCACAGCCCGACTGGCGCCGTCGAGCATCCAGCGAGCATGGCCACCAACCAGGTCCTTTCCCAAGGCCACCTGTTCCCAGGCCAGTATGTGACTGGCAAGGTGTGCTTCAAGCACCCCGGCCAGGGTGGTGTCTACGTCATCACGTTTAGCCCGCACCCGAAATCTACCGCCCGGTCGCGAGGAGTCTGGTTGGTCCACTTAGCGCGGGCCCCAAGGCCTCATTAGCCCGCCGTCCTCTCTGGCAAAGGCGGCCGAGCATGCGGAGGTTTCCGCGGGCCGGCTGGTGCTTACGCTAGGAGCCAAGGCCTTGTCCGTTTTGGCGTCTCATCATGATTTCGCGGGTTAAGACGGCTGGCAACGGGCCCGAACCACTCTCTTATTATGTGAAAATGGCAATCCGTCCGATCAGGGTCTTTGGCGACCCCGTCCTCAGGGCCCCGAGCCAGCCAGTGACCGACTTTGACGCCAGCCTGCGCCGGTTGGTGGCCGACCTCGGGGACACTCTGTCTGACGCCGACGGGGCAGGGCTAGCCGCGCCCCAAATCGGGGTCAGCCTGCGCGTCTTCGTCTACGTGGTCACCGACCCCGACATGCCTGAGTTCCGCATCACCAGCCATATCGTCAACCCTGAGCTGATTGACCAATCAGCAGAGCTTGTAGCAGACCGTGAGGGTTGCCTGTCTATTCCAGGCCTTGAGTACGAGCTTGCTCGGTCGAGGCGGGTCGTGGCAAGGGGTTTTGACGTGAACGGCGAGCCCTTGATGGTGGAGGGGACCGAGCGCTTGGCCCGCTGCCTGGCCCACGAGACCGACCACCTCGACGGCGTGCTCTTCATCGACCGCTTGGATCCCGAGAGCCGCAAACGGGCCATGGGGGAGATCAGGGAGATGGTGCTTGGAGGCGAGGACGTGAGGGTGAAGCCGTCGCCACATGCGGGGGACTACTGACAGTGCCATGAGGCCCTTCGCGGCACCCTCTTCACCTGATTGGAAGGAGATTTACCGCGTCCTCGTTGCTGCGGGCCGGCCTTTCGCTCAGCACGTCAGCCCGCGCTTCCCCTACGAATTGATCGAGCGCTTGCTCGGTCCATTCCCCGAATCAGAGGACCCGCACGACCCCAAGCGCGAGCCCGCCTCGCACGGAGCTGGCCAGGTGGTCACCGGGCTCCGCACCGTGCGCTGCCGCATGGAGTTCTTGCGGCATCGGTGCCGTTGTGTGGTACTCCGAAATTGCATCCGGTGGGTGCCAGGTTTCTCGGTCGACAAGTACATCGGCACGCTTATTGAATCGACGCGCGGATGCGCGGAGGTCGGCGCCTCGTGGTACGTTCCACCCGTCAAGTAATCGAGGCACCGCGCCCGGTCTCGGGTTGGCGCCTACTATGACCGGGTTGGCGGTGATGCGGGCGCTCGGCATCCCCTTCGCCACCCCGCCGCGGATGATTTCGCTCGTAGGGACTCCTATGCGACCCCGTCGACAAGGTACATCCGAGCCCTTGCGGCGCCGTCTCGGATCTTCCTTGCCTCGGCGTACATCTGGTCCTTGTACCACTTGGACGCCGTCTCCCGGTCGGGGAACTCGACGACCACTGTCCTACCCAGTGGTGGCTCACCCTCGAGCACCTCGACCTCACCCCCCCGCACGATGTACCTGCCTCCCGCCGCCTCGATGCTCGCGGCCGCCTTCGGCTTATATGCCTCGTAGCGCTCGGGGTCGAGCACCTCGCACTGGTAGATCACGTATACGGGCATCTAAGACCTCCCTAGGTTCTTAGCTCGTAGGCTACCCTTTTCCCGGTGGGCCGTACGGTGTTACTGGACGGACGTGGTCAGCGGCTGCTCCAGTCGGCAGACCGGTAGGGACGGATGCGATAGTCCAGCAGCACGCGGCCTCGGTTCGGCCCCCCCCATGCGCCGGTTACCCGGAATGTGACGAGGCGGGCGCGTGCGGGAGGTAAGGTCACCCTTGGGTAAACAGTACGGAACGGGAGGGTGCTGCAGATGAAGGTGACTGGTGTCCACGTGCTGTCTTTCGACCTCGGAGGTCTAGAGAGGCCATACCGCAACTCTATAATCACGACTAGCCGCAAGGTCGTCACGTTTGTCGAGGTCGAGACCGACGAGGGCGAGGTAGGGCGAGCCTTTGCGAGCGAGCGTGAGGCACCGGCGATCGAGGGCCCGATCCGCGACCGCATCTTGGGCGAGGATCCGCTAAACGCTGCAAGACTTTGGCACGCGATGTTCACGGGGTGGCGCAAGCCGGTCGTAAAGGGCGACGCGATCTCCGCGATCGGTGCCGTGGACAACGCTCTTTGGGACCTGAGGGGCAAGATCCTCGGCTTGCCCGCCTACCGGCTTCTTGGGGGGTTCAGGGACACGGTCCCTGCCTACGCTGCCGGCGGCTATTACGAAGACGGCAAAGGTGTCGCCGGCGTCGTCGCGGAAATGGAGCGCTTTGTCGCGGCAGGTTACCAAGCCGTCAAGATGAAGGTGGGCGGGGCCGCGCTCCGAGAGGACGTGGAGAGGGTGAGGGCGGTGCGGGAGGCCATAGGGCCTGACATCGACCTTATGGTTGACGCCAACAATGCCTGGGACGCGGCCGAGGCGGTCCGTTTTGGCCGCGCCGTCGAGCGTTACGATATCGCATGGTTCGAAGAGCCGTGCTGGGCAGATGACCTCGTCGGTGCGGCGGAAGTGTGCCGCGCCCTCGACATGCCCGTAGCGAGCGGCGAAAACGAGTTTACTCGTTGGGGGTGCCGTGACCTGGTGGAGCAGCGGGCCGCAGACATAGTCCAGGCAGACCCGCATACGGCAGGTGGCCTAACCGAATGGGTCCGAATTGCCGCAATCGCTTCTGCACACCATGTACCGGTTGCCCCCCACGGCAACCACTGGTTGGGCGCGCATGCGGCTGCGGCTGTGGACAACGGGATGGTCGTGGAGAGTTACGCGCGCCTTCAGGCTTGGCAGGACGATTTTTTTGCGCCCTGGCAACTCGAGGGAGGAGAACTCGTCCTGCCTTCGGCTCCCGGTCTTGGGATAGAGGTGGATCTTGGCGCTATGGGTAAAGCGTCCCGGTCAGGTTGAAGGTCGCGTGAGCGGCCGACGCGGCGCCTCGCCTCCGCGGATTGATAGATCGAGCAACTCTGCCACATGCATCGTCGGTAGCGCGCAGCCGGCGCTACCGAGCCAGGCGCCGATTTGCATCAGGCACCCTGGGTTGGTGCTTACGACAACCTCGGCGCCGGTGGCCCTTACGGCAGCGGCTTTTCGTCTCCCGAGCTCGGCGGCAGCGTCGGGCTCGACGATATTGTAAACGCCAGCCGACCCACAACAGGTGTCGTCGCCAACCTCGCAGAGCTCGAGCCCGGGGATCTGCCCTAACAATTCACGAGGTTGTGACCTGATGCCCTGTGCATGCGCAAGGTGGCAGGCGTCGTGGAATGCGACCCGCATGGGGACCGGGTGCCTCTCAGCGCGTGGCCCTGCCTCGGCGAGCAGCTCCGAGAGGTCACGGGTCCGCTCGGCCAACCAAGCCGCTGGCTCGGTGTAGGGAGGATCCCCGGCGAAGAACCGGCCGTATTCCTTCATGGCCGAACCGCAACCTGCCGCGTTGGCCACCACCAGCTTGACACCTTCGGCCCGAAATACGTCTATGGTCTTTCGTGCGAGACGGGCCGCTTCGTCCATGCGGCCTGCGTGGAGGGATAGCGCGCCGCAGCATCCCTGGCCTTTGGCGACTATGACGTCGAAGCCCTCTGCTGCGAGGACCCGCGCTGTGGCAGCGTTCACGTGCGAGAAAAAGACGCTTTGTACGCATCCGACCAGGAGCCCGACGGCACCCCTGCTCGGGCCCCGCGCGGGGACACGAGGGGGGAGGCGCTCGAGCGGGGTGACCGGTGGCGCCAAACGCTCGGTGGCCATAAGGATGGCTGGGAGGTGGCTGGAGAGCCAGTGGTAGTGGAGAAGCTTGCGCAACCCCGTCGATTCGGCGGCTTTTAGGAGGAGCCGAGCTGCTCGTAAGCGTCGCGGGTAGGGGAAGAGCGCGAATATGGCTTCGCGGCCTAGGCGTTTTGGTAACGGCCGAGCGTTGGCTCGTTCGACCTTGGCCCGAGCCTCTTCGATGATCTCGCCGTAGCGGACCCCAGAGGGGCACGCGCTCACGCAAGCCAGGCATGACAGGCACCGGTCGAGGTGCTCCGCGGCCGCACCATGGACGGGGGCTCCCGCTACTAGTTGGCCAACAATTTGGATCCGGCCCCGCGGCGAGTCGGCCTCCTCTCCCCAAAGTTGGTAGGTGGGGCAAGCTGGCAAACAAAAGCCACAGTGGACGCAATCATTGAGGAGGCTACGGAGATGGCCGTCCTCAGCCGCCGTCTCCACGTAGGTGGGTAGAGGGCGCCCGTCGTGTTGTTTTGTGGCCATCAGATACCTCCCACGAATCGTCCGGGGGAGAGCAGGCGCCCGGGGTCGAAGCGTTGTTTCACCCGTCTCATCAGGTCCAAGCCAGGGACTGGTCCCCATATGTCAAGCGTCGCCTTGCTCTTGGCAGGCGCGCGCAGGACTGTCGCGTGGCCCTGGGCCTCGGAGGCGGCCGTGCGCAGCTGGTCGAGAATACTTGCCAGTTGTTCTGGGTCAGTACCGCTTGGGAGGCCGAGGTAGAGCACGCCGGTGCCGGCACTGCCCCACAGCCTTGCCGGGAGACCCGCAGCGGCGCAACAGTTACGGGCCTGACCGATCAATGACGGTACTGCGGAGATGGCCCCTGTGAGCTTGAAGGTGACTGGGCCAGGGAGCGAACCCCACCAGGGAGGAGCTTCAAGGCTGACCGTTGCGTCGCGCATGACGCGTGACAGTAGGTCGGCGCGCACCTCGGCCGGTCGGGGCCGGCCTTCCACAAGAGCGCATACTTGGACGGCGGCGTCGGGCTCTGCCCGGTCGATCTCGATCGCGGCCGGCACTGCCTGGCTTCGCAGCAGTTCTGCGAGGTGAGGGGCCATTTCGGCCGGGCTCGGGTAGGAGGCAGAGACGAACAATCGTTGATCGGGCAGTGGCCTCAGCTTGAAGGTGAGCTCCGTCATGACGCCGAGGGTCCCGTAAGAACCTGCGAAAAGCTTTGGGAGGTCGTACCCGGCTACATTTTTCACGACCTTGCTACCAGCTCGGGCCACCGTCCCATCCGCCCGCACGACTGTGAGCCCGAGCAATAAGTCACGCACGGCGCCGTGGCCATAGCGCAGCGGGCCTGAAATGCCGGTGGCGACGACCCCTCCGATCGTTGAGCCCGCCACGACCTCGTCTACCGGGAGCCGCTGGCGGACGCCAGCGAGCGTGGCGGCGAGGGAGGCCAGGGGCGTGCCCGCCCTGGCACGTACTACTAGATCGTCGCTCACGTGCTCGACCACCCCCGTCATCTGGGAAAGGTCGACAACAAGGCCAACGCGCTCGGGCGGAGTGCCCCAGTCCTGCTTCGTGCCAGCGCCACGCACCACGACTGGCAGGTTGTAGCTAGAAGCGGTCTTCAGTACCCGGGCGACCTCCCGAGTGTCTTTGGGGTAGGCCAGGAAAGAAGGGGCGACTCCGTCTATCGTGTCGACCTCGGTGCCGGGGCGGGCACCAGATGGGCAAGCTCGTTCCAGGTCTTGTAGGGCGCCTGGGGCAAAAGCCGGGCTCATAGTCAGAAAATCTCCGCCACGCCAGCCTCTTGGAGCGGGTGGGAGCCTTGGCATGGCCGCGGCGGCTCGCCGCAGAGCCTTGGCGTCGGTACGGCTTTGCCCGGGTTGCAGATCCCCTCGGGGTCGAAGGCACTGCGCAGTAGCAGCATCGTCTCTAGGTCTTCAGGGCTGAACATCTTTTCCATGGCCGCGAGTTTGTGGAGCCCTACGCCGTGCTCGCCCGTAACAGAGCCGCCCCGAGCAATGCAGAGCCCGAGGATGGCCTCTGACAGTTCCTCGGCGCGTTCCTCCTCGCCAAGGACTTGGTCGTCGAAGAGGACGAGCGGGTGCAAGTTGCCGTCGCCAGCGTGGAACACGTTGGCCACCCTTATGCCAGCTTCCTCCGAAAGCGCGCCGATCTCGTGGAGCACGTCGCCAAGTGAGCTGCGGGGCACCACGCCGTCTTGGACTATGTACGAAGGGCTCAGCCTGCCCATTGCCGCGAAGGCTGCCTTGCGACCTCGCCAGATGGCCGCCCTCTCGGTGTTGTCAGCGGCGAAGCGGATCTCGAAAGCGCCCTCCTCTTCGCACACCCGCCGCACTTCGGCAATGCCCTCCTCTACCTCGGCCCTTGGCCCGTCAAGCTCCACTATGAGGACCGCGCCTGCTCCGGCGGGGTACTCGCAGCGGACCGCGGCCTCGACGGCCGAGATCGCCAGGGCGTCCATCATCTCGATAGCGGCAGGGACGAGGCCGGCCGCCACGATGGCTGACACAGCTCGGCCGGCACTATCGACATCTGCGAACGCGGCCAGCATCGTCTGGACAGCCTCCGGCATTGGTAGGAGGCGGAGCGTGACCTTGGTTGCCACCCCGAGGGTGCCTTCCGAACCTACGAATGCCCCTACTAGGTCGTAGCCCGGCGTGTCCGGTGCCATGCCCCCGAGTTCTACCGTTTCGCCTTCTGGGGTGACCACCTCGAGGCCGGTGACGTGGTTGGTGGTAAAACCGTACTTCAGACAGTGCGCGCCGCCCGAGTTTTCTGCTACGTTGCCCCCGACAGAGCAGACCTGCTGGCTCGAGGGGTCGGGGGCGTAAAAGAGGCCGTGAGGCGCGCCGGCCCGGCTGACAGCAAGGTTGGTGACCCCAGGCTCGACGATGGCGCGCTGGTCTTCGGGGCGGACCGAGAGGACCGAGCGCATTTTGGCGGTGACGAGCAGCACGCCGTCGGAGCGCGGGACTGAACCACCAGAGAGGCCCGTGCCAGATCCCCTCGCTACAAACGGGGTACCGAAACGGGCGCAGGTCTGGACCGTGGCTGCCACCTCCTCTGCCGTCGTGGCGAGCACCGCGACCGCGGGTCGTGCCCGGAAGTTCGTGAGGCCGTCGCACTCGTAGGTAGCCAGTTCGACGGGGTCGGTAAGCAGCGCACCGGAACGGAGCACGGAGCCAAGGGCCTTGACGGCTGCGGCTACAGGGGAGGACGGCGACACGACATCTCAGTTTGCTCTATCTCAGGACGCCGTTGCTACCGCGCTAACAGCCGCCGCCACCGCAGGAGAGACTGCTGGGTCGAACACGCTCGGGACGATGTAGCTGGCATTGAGCTCGTCGGGGCTTA
>JAJYMM010000149.1 GCA_021787035.1 Actinomycetes bacterium | reverse complement strand
TCTTCATCCTAGGGAAAGGCCACGCCACCCCGGGCCGAGCGAGCGGCGCGGTCGGGCCGGGATCCTTGATCGCGTGCTAACGGGGTGGCAGGGTGGGGCGGATGGCTCTTTGCGAACGTGACCGCGCCGTGCTTGACCTGGAGCGCACCTGGTGGCAGGAGGGGGCCACGAAGTCGCAGGTGGTGAAGGGCCGCCTCGGGCTGTCGCTGTCCCGTTACAATCAGTTGCTTGGCCAGTTGGTCGGGCGCAAAGATGCAGAGGAATATGACCCCCTTCTCGTACGCCGCCTGCGGCGAGCCAAGTCCCGCCAGCGCTGGCGCGCTTACAGCGGGTACAACGACCCGCCAGCTACTCGCCCGCGCGAGCGCTAGCGGCGTGCCCTCGGTGGCATTGGCGCAAGTAGAGGGCCCAAGATGCGCGAAGAGCGCGGGGAGCTAGAGCCTAGATGTCCGATCCAACGTCGTCGGTGCCGCCCCCACCGCCCTCGGGCCCAGGCGGAAGCCGACCGGCTCGGGGTCGTTCGGGCGCCGTCCAGCCGTTCCGGGCGCTCGCGATAGTCGCCCTTGCCTTGGTGGTGGCTGTCGTCGTGCTAGCGCGCATGCCAACCTCGCCAGCCAAACCGGCAGCAGCGCGTTCGGGGCCGACGACGACGGCACGAGAGGGCACCTCCACGACCACGGCTCCCTCGGTGACCAGCACGACAGCGACCACGTTGCCGCCGACCACGACTAGCACGACGCTGGCGCCATCATCGGTGACGGTGGCGGTGCTCAACGGCTGGACGACGGCTCACGGTGCCTTGTACTTCCAGCACCAGCTCTCGGCCCGGGGCTACGACACGCGAGCACCGGCCAATGCGGTCACCGACACCAACAAGACCTCGGCAGTGTTTTTCACGAGCGTCGCTTACCGTGCCAACGCACTCGCCGTGGCTTCCTTCCTCGGCCTCCCGGCAACGTCCGTGCTCGCTCCGACGGCGTCTAACGACGCGGCGATCCCGCCCTATTACCTGTCCGGCACAGACATCATCGTGCTGATCGGGGCTGACATATCAAGCAGGGTCCCTGCCAATTACGGTGGGGGGTGAACGAAGAGCGGGACGCCGGCGGGGCACCCGTTGACTGGTCCCCCTGGGTCCTCCAGCCACTAGCCGCCGGAGTCCTTTGTGACTACGACGGGACGCTCGCACCGATCGTCGAAGACCGGGACCGGGCGGTGCCCCTGCCTGGTGCCCCGACGCTCCTGGCGCAGCTTGCCCGCAAGCTCTCAGTCGTCGGCGTCGTCTCAGGGAGGCCGCTCGAGTTTTTGCTCGCCAACTTGGGGCCTTTGGAGGGAGTGTCCTTCTTCGGGCTCTACGGCCTCGAGAGGCTCTATGGACGAGGACGCGACCAGGGCGTGCGGGAGGTGAGCCAGGCGGCGCTCGCCTGGAAAGACGTCATGGAGCTGGTTGCGGCAGAAGCCGAGGTCGCTGCGCCGGCGGGGGTCGAAGTCGAACATAAGGGCCTCACCTTCGTCCTGCACTCTCGCCGGCGCCCCGAGCTTGCCTCCTGGGCGCTCGGTTGGGCAAGGGAGGCGGCACTCGAGAAAGGGTTGACCGTCCAGCCAGGACGCCTCTCGGTAGAAGTTCTCCCTCCGGTCGCGTCCGGCAAGGGCACGGTGGTGGAGGAGTTGTCCACGCCTCTTCGAGCTCTCTGCTACCTGGGCGACGACCGTGGCGACCTGCCAGCGTTCCGTGCTCTCAGGCGGCTCCGCTGCGCCGGTAAGGCCACCCTCGCTGTGGGCGTCGCCAGCCCCGAACAGCCGCCCGAGCTCGCCGGCGCTGTTGACATCGTAGTTAGTGGGCCTGATGGGGTGCTTCGCCTTCTTCGGGAACTGGCCAGTCGCTTGGGGTGTGGTTGACGCCCTCTTGCCGGGGGGTGAGCTCGTGCGTGGCGGCCAGCCGGACTCCCATGCGGTGCAGGTCGGCTCGTAGCTCGGGCGGGCGGAGGACCTCGAAGGACAGGTCGAGCCCGATCAGGTAGCTCGCCAGCCAAGCGGTGTCGTCGGCACCGATGTGGAGCAGCGACCCCATCTCGCAGGGCTCTATGACCCCGACGCTGGGCGCCACCCTCTTCCTCAGTTCCTCCGGGCTGATCACGAACCTGACCTGGGCTCGGAAACGATAGGGCGTCGAATGGAGGGCCGCTTCTACGAGGCGTCCGGCGTCGTCAAGCTGCCTCGGCGCAAACGTATGGCCGGTTACTACAACCTCTTGGACGCGGTCGACACGAAAGGTCCGCCAGTCCTGGCGGTCGAGGTCGAAGGCGACCAGGTACCAAAGCCGTGAGGTGGCTACGAGGCGGTAAGGCTCGGCACGGCGGTTGCTCGCCGTCCCTCCTCGTGCCACATAGCCGAAGTGCACCAGTCGATGCTCGGCGCAGGCCTCGGCGAGGGGTGCGAGCTTGGCCGCGGGTACGGGTTCCTTGGGCCCGACCAGCAAGACGGTGGCGGCGCGGAGGGCATCGACTTGGTGCTGGAGCTTCGGAGGGAGCAGGCGCTCTACCCTGGCAAGGGTCGCAAGGGCTGCTCGCTCGATGCCGGGGAGGGCCGCCCCGGCGGAGACGCCGAGAAGTACAGCGACAGCCATCGCTTCTTCCTCGTCGAGCAGGAGGGGCGGCATGTCCGTGCCGACGCCCAGGCGGTACCCTCCGCTGCTGCCAGAGTTGCTCTCGACCGTGTAGCCGAGGCTGCGGACGCGTTCGATGTCCCTGCGGACTGTCCGGGTGTCGACCCCTAGACGGTCGGCAAGCTCCCGCCCGGTCCAGGCCGGGCGGCGCTGCAAGAGCGCGAGCAGCCGCAAGATACGTCCAGACGTCCCCGTTACACGGCTTTCTGGGTGCCAATCGCCCACATCCGCGATTATTGGCCTTCATCGAGGACCGTAGCTGTCCTCTAGGGCACGGAGCATGATGCTGTGACCATCAACCCGTTCATCATCGAGTCGCTGGCGCGCCAGCGCCGCCAGGAGCTGTACGAAGTCATGCTCGACGCCTCGGGGAGGCGCCGGCGGGGATATTTCGCGCATTATGGGGTGTGGCCTTTCGGGTCCTTGCCGCGCCGGACAAGTTCCGTGGCACACTCAGTGCAAAAGAAGCTGCCTCGGCGGTGGAGGCCGCCTGCGAAGGCGCCGGTTGGTCATGTGATGTAGCACCCGTCTCTGACGGCGGCGAGGGTTTCCTCGACGTATTCGGTGGTTCCGTCCAGGTAGCCCGTGTGGCTGGGCCATTGGGGGACCCTGTCGAGGTCCCGTGGGTCCTCGGGCGCGACCCAGAGAGCCCGTCACGGTCCTTGGCGGTAGTGGAGTCAGCGCGTGCCATAGGACTCCAGGTGGTTGGGGGCCGCGAGGCCAACGACCCGGTCAGGGCGAGTAGCACCGGCGCCGGCCAGCTCATAGCCTGCGCTCTCAAGGCTGGGGCAGACCAGGTGCTAGTGGGCCTCGGCGGCTCCGCCACGACCGACGGAGGCCTTGGTGCTGTCGAAGTGCTTGCGGAGGGCGGCCGCCTGCCGAGGGCCGAGATCCTGGTCGCGTGTGACGTAGAGACCAGGTTTACGGACGCGGCTGCCGTCTTTGGGCCGCAGAAGGGTGCGGTGCCGGCGCAGGTGGAGCTGTTGACGCGCAGGTTGGAGAGGGTCGCCCAGCTCTACCAGGAGCGTTTTGGCATAGACGTCTTGTCGCTGCCCGGAGCCGGTGCCGCCGGCGGCCTCGCTGGAGGCCTGGTTGCGGTCGGCGCCAAGCTCTTGCCCGGTTTTGACATCGTGGCCGAAAAGCTCTCGCTGGCAGAGCGCGTGGATTCGAGCGACCTGGTCGTGAGCGGTGAGGGTTGCCTCGACCGTCAAAGCTTCGCCGGCAAGGCGGTCGGGGGGGTCGTGCGCCTGGCAGCTGCTGCCGGCGTACCCGTCCTGGTCGTGGCTGGCGACGTGGAGGAAGAGGCCCTAGAGGCTGCGGCGGCCATTGGGGGGGAGCTCACCTTCGTGTCCCTGGTCTCTAGTTACGGGCTGGACCGAGCCATGTCCGACACCGCCCTATGCGTGCGCGACGCAGTAGCGCAGTACCTGGCGTCTCGCAGCTCCGTTTGAGCCGGCCAAAACTGCCTGGCGCCCCGCGCCCGTGAGCCCCTAGCATGAAGGGTTGATCATCCAGAGCGGCTGAGGGACGGGCCCGTTGACGCCGCGGCAACCAGTGAGCTCGTCGAGACCCGGCGGGAGACATGGTGCCAATGCCCGAGACGATGAGGAGGTACATTGCCGTTCGTTGAAGGTCTGCGATGCCGGGAGTGCGCGCGCTCCTACCCGGCCGAAGCTCTCCACGTGTGTGAGTGGTGTTTCGGTCCCCTCGAGGTGGTGTACGACTACGAGGCGATAGCGGCGAGCGTGTCTCGCGAGCGCATCGCCGCCGGCCCCAAGTCGATGTGGCGTTACGCCGACCTGCTGCCGGCGTCGGCCGAAGGAGCCGTCGACCTTGGCGCAGGGTTCACGCCCCTCGTACGGGCGGACCACCTCGCCGCGGAGCTCGGCCTCTCCGAGCTATGGCTCAAAAATGACACGGTCAACCCGACCGGATCCTTCAAGGACAGGGTGGTCTCGGTGGCGCTCACCAAGGCGCGGGAGCTCGGGTTCAAGGTGGCGGCGTGTGCATCGACAGGCAACCTCGCCAACGCCGTGGCCGCTCACGCGGCGCGCGCCGGTATGCGTTCGGTCGTTTTCATCCCGGCTGACCTGGAGAGGGCCAAGGTGGTGACGACGGCTGTCTTTGGGGGCACGCTGGTGGCCCTGGAGGGCAATTACGACGACGTGAACCGTCTCTGCGCCGAGCTGGCGAGTGAGTACCCAACGTGGGCTTTCGTCAACGTCAACATCCGTAGCTATTACGCCGAGGGCTCGAAGACCCTCGCGTTCGAGGTGGCGGAGCAGCTCGGATGGAGGGCCCCCGACCACGTCGTTGTCCCGGTCGGCTCTGGGAGCCAGCTCACGAAGGTGGCAAAAGGCTTCCGGGAGCTCTACAAGGTCGGCCTGCTCGACCAAGAACCAAGCGTGCGGGTGTCGGGCGCTCAGGCCGAGGGCTGCGCCCCCGTTGCCCAGGCCTTCGAGGCGGGGACTGGCTTCGTCCGTCCCGTGAAGCCGAGCGGCATTGCGAAGTCGCTTGCTATCGGGAACCCAGCTGATGGAGCCTACGCCCTCGAAGAAGTGCGAGCTTCCGGAGGGGCAGTCGCCGCGGTAAGCGACGCCGAGGTCGTAGAAGCCATCCGCCTCTTGGCCCGCACGGAGGGGATCTTTGCCGAGACGGCGGGGGGCGTGACCGTTGGCGTTCTGGCAAAGCTTGCGGCCTCGGGCGTGATCAAGCCCAATGAAAGAGTCGTCGCGCTCATAACGGGCAACGGGCTGAAGACCATCGAGGCCGTTGCCCCGCAATGCCAGCCGACGGTTACGATCGAGCCCAGCCTCGAGGCGTTCCAAGCCGCCGGCGTGGCAGACTGGCAGTCGTGAGCGACCAAATGCCTAGCCAAAGGTGGAGCCGAGAGCCATGAGTGCCAAGGTCCGCATACCGACCCAACTGCGCGCTCTCGCCGGCGGAGTGCCCGAGGTGGAGGTCCAAGCCACCACGGTGGGTGAAGCTTTGAAGGCGCTCGACGTCGCCCACCCCGGCTTCGCCGAGAGGCTTTTCGACGAGAGCGGCGAGCTCCGGCGCTTCGTCAACGTGTTCCTCGGTGAGGAAGACGTCAGGTTCTTGGAGGGCCTGTCCACCGCCGTCCCCGAGGGAGCCGTCGTCTCGGTCGTGCCCGCCGTGGCCGGCGGCTGAGCCAACTTTTCCTCCTTCTCGGTATCGACCTTGCGCGGTAGTGGCAGTTACGCTGTAGTGTTAGCAGTCGACGTGTTCGAGTGCTAACCAAGGAGCAGACCGGGGCCCCCGGTCGGAGCGCAACGGAGGAGCGATAGACCGATGCCCAAGCTGATTGCTTTTGACGAACAAGCCCGCCGGGCCCTGGAGAAGGGTATGAACCAGCTGGCCGACGCAGTGCGCGTCACGCTGGGCCCCAAGGGCCGAAACGTGGTTCTCGAGAAGAAGTGGGGCGCGCCCACGATCACAAACGACGGTGTCTCGATCGCCAAGGAGATCGACCTCGAGGACCCCTATGAGAGGGTGGGGGCCGAGCTCGTGAAGGAGGTCGCCAAGAAGACCGACGACGTCGCAGGTGACGGGACGACGACGGCCACGGTGCTCGCCTGGGCCATGGTGCGCGAAGGCCTGCGCAACGTGGCTGCCGGGGCAAACCCGATGTCATTGCGCCGGGGTATAGAGGCAGCCGTTGAGACTGCCATAGGCAGCCTGAAGGAGCTGGCCCGGGAGACCGAGACCAAGAGCCAGATCGCCCAGGTGGCCGGCATCTCGGCTGCTGACCCCGAGATCGGCGAGATGATCTCGGAGGCCATCGACAAGGTCGGCAAGGACGGCGTGGTCACCGTCGAGGAGTCGCAGACCTTCGGCATGGACCTCGACCTCGTCGAGGGTATGCGCTTCGACAAGGGTTATATCTCGGCCCACTTTGTGACCGACCCGGAGCGGATGGAGGCGGTGCTGGAAGACCCTTACATCCTGCTCTTCGGCGCCAAGATCTCTGCCGTCCGTGACCTCTTGCCCTTGCTCGAAAAGGTGATGCAGGCTGGCAAGCCGCTCGTGGTCATTGCCGAGGACGTCGAGGGCGAGGCCCTCGCGACGCTCATCGTCAACAAGATCCGGGGCACGTTCAAGAGCTTGGCCGTGAAGGCGCCGGGCTTCGGCGAGCGGAGGAAGGCCATGCTCCAGGACATAGCGATCCTGACCGGCGGCCAGGTCATCTCCGAGGAAGTCGGGCTCAAGCTGGAAAACGCGACGTTGGACCTTCTCGGCAAGGCGCGCAAGGTTGTCGTGACAAAAGACGAGACGACGATCGTCGAGGGCGCCGGCACCGATTCCGACATCAAGGGCCGCATAAGCCAGATCAGGTCGGAGATCGAGAACACCGACAGCGACTACGACCGGGAGAAGCTCCAGGAGCGTCTCGCCAAGCTGGCGGGCGGCGTGGCAGTGATCAAGGTTGGCGCTGCGACCGAGGTCGAGCTCAAGGAAAAGAAGCACCGGATCGAGGACGCCGTTTCGACGACCAAGGCTGCCGTCGAGGAGGGTGTTGTCCCTGGAGGCGGCGTAGCGCTCCTCCGTGCCCAGGCGGCCATCTTGGACCGGGCCGAGAAGCTCGACGGTGATGAGGCGGTCGGCGCCAAGATCGTGGCCCGTTCCGTCGAGGAGCCGCTCAAGCAGATCGCTACCAACGCCGGCCTCGAAGGTGGCGTCGTGGTCGAAAAAGTCCGCAACCTTCCGGCCAACGAAGGTCTCAATGCCGCCACCGGTGACTACGAGGACCTCTTTAAGGCCGGGGTGATCGACGCCGTCAAGGTGACGCGTTCGGCCCTCCAAAATGCCGCCTCGATCGTCGGCCTGTTCCTCACGACCGAAGCCGTTGTCGTGGACAAGCCCGAGGAGAAGCCGGCTGTTCCCGCCGGTCCTGGCGGGGGCGGGATGGACGACTTCTAGGCAGGCGGGGACCTGCGCTGTAGCGGGCGACCCTCGTAAGTAGCTTGCAAAAAAGGGGCACTTTTCGGAGTGCCCCTTTTCGCGCGTTGTACCCTGGACTTGCTGGCAAGCAAGTCATCGTCAAGGAGCCCCAGCAAAAGGAGGGGTCGCCTATGTCTTCAGAAAAGGCCAATCCGGGCCCAGGTGACGCCGAGGACCAGCTCGCCGGGGAGGACCAGCTCGCCGGGGCACCCCCGGCGCTCGGAGATGGCTCGCAAGCGCCTTCGCCTGGCACCGACGCCTCTGGGGCCGCCCCGCCCGAGGGCAAGAAGGGCGCCCCTGCGACTAGGACAAGCGCGGCTTGGACGGCCTTGGCCATTGGCCTCGCGCTGCTGGTCGTCATGGTCGTCTTCGTACTCGAGAACCTTCAGGACGTGAAGGTGACCTTCTTTGGCATCCATTGGAAGATCCCCCTGGCACTCGACCTTCTCTTGGCCGCAGCGCTTGGGGGTGCCGTGGTCTTCACTGCTGGAGCGCTACGGATGCTCCAGCTCCGCCTTCATGCGCGCCGTCACCGGGCCGGGTTGAAGAGGTCGGCCCACCGAGGGGCAGTGCCCTAAGGAGGACCTCGGCGCGCGAAAGGGCCGACCGGCCGGGGACATGACCTAAAGGGCGGATAGCCTGGCACCGATGCCTGTGGAGCAGTTGGTCCCGAGAGAAGGCTGGGTGGTCCTCCACTTGTTCTGGAAGTTGGGGCCGCGTTCGGACGTGGAGGCCATAACGGCGGCGGTGAAGGCAGCAGAGGGAGCAGGAGTGCAGGTCGTCACCTTTGCGGTGCTCGGCCACAAGGCGGATCTCGGTTCCATGCTCCTCGGGCCTGACATTGTCACACTTCGCCAGGCGCAGAGCACCCTCGCCCTCGCCGGCCTCGAGCTGGCAACGTCGTATGTCTCGCTCACCGAAGTCTCGGAGTACGCGCGCGGGATGCCACCCGAACGCCTCGAGCCCCGCCTCCACCCTCAGCTGCCTCCCGATGGTATGCGGGCACTGTGCTTCTACCCGATGTCGAAACGGCGCGAGGCCACCGATAACTGGTACCAGCTGGACTACGAGGCCCGGCTGAGCCTTATGCGCGAGCACGGCGCGAGCGGGCACCGCTTCGCCGGGAGGGTACTGCAGTTGGTCACCGGTTCCACTGGGCTGGACGACTACGAGTGGGGGGTTACGCTGTTCGCCTGCACCCCCGACGACCTGAAAGAGTGCGTGCACGCCATGCGCTTCGACGAGGCTTCCGCGCGCTATGCCGACTTCGGCCCCTTTTATACCGGCGTGGTCGCCTCTGTCGAAGACGTGCTCGGGCTTTGTGGGGCTAGCTGATCATGGACGACAAGCTCCTTCGGCTCCGCGAGTGGCTCGGCCATCTCGAAGCGGTCGTGGTCGCCTTCAGCGGCGGGGCTGACTCCGCCTTCCTCGCTTGGGTGGCCAACGACGTTCTCGGTCCGGAGCGCTCGCTCGCTGTGACGGCCGTGTCCCCTTCGTTGGCTCGCTCCGAGCTGGCTGACTGCCGTTGTTTGGCAGCGGAGTGGGGGCTTGGCTACCGAGAGGCCGAGACCCACGAGCTCTCCCGTGACTCCTATGCGGCCAACGGGCGGGACCGCTGCTGGCACTGCAAGGACGAGCTAATGAGGGCGCTCCTGCCTCTAGCGGCAGAGTTGGGAGAGGTCTCCGGTAGGGGCCCGGCCGCTGTAGTGCTCGGCGTCAACGTCGACGACCTATCTGATTACCGGCCCGGCCAAGCGGCTGCAAAGGCCGCCGGCGCCCGTTTCCCCCTCGTCGAAACGGGCTTCACCAAGGCTCTCGTCCGAGAGGCGTCCAGGTCGCTCGGCCTGCGCACATGGGACAAGCCTGCTGCTGCTTGCCTCGCGTCGCGGCTCCCTTACGGCACGCCTGTCACCGTCGGCACCCTGGGCGCCGTGGCGAGGGCGGAGGAGGCCCTGAAGGCGCTCGGCTTCCTTGCGCTCCGGGTCCGCCACTACGGCGACCTCGCCCGCGTCGAGCTCCCGTTGGCCGAGATCGGCCGCGCCGTGGAGCACCGTGAGCAGCTCGTTTCGGCTGTGAAGTCGGCCGGCTACCGTTACGTGACCCTCGACTTGGAGGGTCTTCGCTCTGGCAATCTAAACGGCACAGCGCAGAAGGTGGGGGTGGCTCCTTGACCAAGCCCGTGAAGGTGCGCCTCACGTTCCCTGAGGCGCTCGTACCAGAGCCGGTTATAGCCAAGCTCGCCCTTGAGCACGGGGTGATCGCCAACATACGGCGCGCCAACGTGGAGGACGATACCGGTTGGATCGTGTGTGAGCTCGACGGGACGACCGAGGCGCTCGACTCCGCCGCGGCGTGGCTGGAGGCTACTGGGATCAAGGTCGACTGGCTCGAAGGCCAGGTGGAGAGCTAACCGGTTTTCTTGTCGAGCCGGCGGTTACGCCAGCCGAGGAACTCAAGCACCAGCCAAGTGACGAGCGGGATCACACCCGCAAGGGTCAGAAGTACCGGCCTGGCCAGTCCCGCGCCTCCAGTTGCTGGCACGTCGCCTTCGGCGACGACCAGGATGACCTTCGCGAGCTGGGTCTTCTTGCCGGCGGCCGAGGTACCGACCACCTTGATCTTGTCCGTTTCGGGAGCACGTGCGGGCACCGCGACCGATGCTTTGAAGCTGCCGTCCGACTTCGTCACCACGGAACCCGTTACCTGGGGCCCCTTGGTGTCGAGCACGATCTCCACCTTGGAAGTGCCCTTGAACCCCGAGCCGGAGAGCTTGAGGGGTTTGCCGGCAACCGCCCTTTCGGGGGCCTCGACTATCGGCGCCGTGTCGGCAGGAGGAGGTGCGGCAACGATCGCCGCGGGAGGCCGCCGTTTGACCGTCGTAGGGGGCCCACTTGCAGTGGCGTCGCGGTCGGGAGCGCCAGTATGGGCGCCTGGGTGGGTGGTGCCCGCCAAGGTCGTGTGGCTGCGCCTGCCGCCCGAGCTGCCACTAGCACCTGAGAGGCTGGGTCTTCCTGAGCTGGTGGACGAGCTGCCGCCGGTGCGCGAAGGCGTGGCGTGACGGCTGGTCGTCGTAGAGCTGGCCGCTGCCGCCAGGGCGTTGGGGGCCGGCTGGGACAGCCTCGCCGGCACCGCCGCTGGCGGTGATGCCGGAGTGGTCGTGGTTGTTGCCCCACCGAGGGGGCGCAGGGTCGTTGCCGGTGCCGTGGCTCCGGCCCCCCCACCACGCCCGGCCTGAGTGGTGGCGCCCTGCCCGCCTGTAGCCGTCGACGCCGGGGTCACCGCCGGCTGGCCGGTATAGCCCGGCGAGCTTCCCGAAGAGCCAGTGGCGCTGGTCGGGACGGTGGTCGTCGAAGTCGAGGTACCAGGCAGGCTCGACGTGCTCGGAGCGGTCGTAGCAGCCCCGCCGGGCACCGTCGTGGTGGGCTCCCCTCCGGGGACAGAGGTACCCGGAAGGCTCGAAGTGCCAGTGGCGCTGGTCGGGACGCTGGTCGTCGAAGTCGAGGTACCAGGCAGGCTCGACGTGCTCGGAGCGGTCGTAGCAGCCCCGCCGGGTACCGTCGTGGTGGGCTCCCCTCCAGGGACAGAGGTACCCGGGACGCTTGACGAACTGGTGCTCGGGCAAGGCACGCCCGTGGTCGTCGGTGCCGTGGTCGTCGGTGCCGTGGTCGTGGTGCCGCCCTGGCGCGAGGAAGTCGTGGTCGTCAACGCCCTACTTGTCGTAGGGCCGGTCCCGCCGGCCGAAGTAGACGTCGTGGTGGATGGCTCGGTCGTCGATGTCACAGTCGTCGGGGCGCAGGTGGGTGCGGTTGTAGGCGTCGACCCAGGAGTGGTCGTAGTGGTCGGGAGGCTAGGCGCGGCTGCAGTAGACGTCGTCGACGACGTCGAAGACGTCGAAGCTGCTGCCGACGAGCCAGTCGCGGCGAGAGACAGCGCAATGTAGGTAGCCACGGTTGACGCAAGCCCGGTCCAGGCAAAGGCCTTAGGTCCGGTCAAACGCCAAGCGGTACGTGACGGCAAGCTCACCCCGGCCACACCCCGGTTCGAGTAGAGGAACGCGACCTGTCGCACGGGTCCGGTGCGGTCAGGCGGCGCCATACTAGCTCATCTCGGGGCGCTGCATCCAGCTGGTTAATGTGCCGCATGGCCGTCCTACGTTGGTTCGGAGGAGGAGGGGCTCCCAAGGGGCCGCCTTGGCCCGTTGCCCCGAAAGGCCTACCTGGTCAGCGCGCTGCGCTGGTCGAGTGGCTGGGCCCTGAAGTTGCTCGAAGGCAGGAGCGCCGAGTGCTTGACCAAGGTGGTAGTCGTGCTGGGCCTGCTAGTCGTGCTGGGCCTGCTAGCCGTGCTGGGCTGGCCGGCGTGCTCGGCGCCCTGCGGGGTGGTCGTGGTTGTGTGGGTGCCAGCGCTGCCGGCGAGCTTGCCCGCCAAAGCCACCAAGGACTCGGCGGCCTGGATGTCGTGCTGGTAGGCGGCCAAGTCCCCCCTCTTCAGGGCCGCGTTGGCGAGGGCGAAGTCTTGCTGGGCGTCTGCCAGGTACTTCGCGAGAGCCCCCTTGGTGGGTGGCACCGAGGTGGTGGTAGTCGACCCGCTGGGCGCCTTGGAGGGGGTGGTGGAAGCCTTCTTGGGCTTCGGGGCGGGTGCCTCTGCCCTTGGTGCTGATGGGCAGTAGCTGGCGAAGGGGTGGCCGCCTTGGGGGTTCGTAACGTTGCAGAGCGCCGCGCTCAGTGTCGGGTTGGCAGTGCCCGATTGGAAGGCCCGCCCGTCGTACACGACTATCACGTCTTGCAGGCTCGGCACTTGGTTGGCCGACTGCTCGACAAAGAGAGGCTGGGTATATAGGAGCGACTGGCCGATCGGGGTGAGGATGACGTTGCCCAGCACCACCTTGGAGTTGGCCTGGTCCAAGAGCGTGATCACCTGTGAGATCGAGTAGTTTTCGTCGACGGCTGTAGACACGAGGTAAGGCCCGTCCACGGCCTCGCCAGAAGGGATCGTGTACTCGGTGAGCTGGCCGTAGTCGCTCCCGTCCGAGCCAGCAGCTATGAACGCGGTCAGCGTTTGAGTTTGTTTGCCGGCATTAGTGGACGCGGGCACAAAAGCCTGGACGAGTTGGAAGCTCTGTTGGGTGTTGCCGGGCAGGGCCACGAGCTCGTAGGAGGGCATTGTGCTTGCCGGAGACGGGGTGGGTGCCTGACTGGCAAGGGCGCCGAGGCTCGACGTGCTCGACGTGCTCGACGCGCTTGCCACCTCGCCCGCCGCGGGGTTCTCGGCGATGCTCCAAGCCTGCGAGTTCTCGTAGAAGGTAGTTGGGTTTTGCTGGTGGTAACGCTGCCACATGTTGGTCTGCACGACGTACATGTCTTGGGGGTAGCGCCAGTGGGCGGTGATGCCGGGGATGTCGTGATTGGCAGCGCTCATCGGGGTGAAGAGGCTTGGGAAAGCGCGCACGTAGGTCTCGATCACGGGGTCGTTGGGGTACATGACGAAGAACCACGTCTTGCCGGTGTAGGCATTGACCACGGCCTTCACCGAGTTTCGTATGTAGTTGAACTTTTGATTGGCGAGCCCGGACGAAGACGGCAACCGGGTAGTGTTCGCCTGCTCCGAATATGGGAAGTTGTTGCTAGTCGTGTAGGCGTCTACGACCCAATAGAGGCTGCCATTGGTGATGACCGGGTAAGGGTTGCTGCCATATGTTAGGAACGGGGCGACTTTTTGCAACCGCTGCACCACCCCGCGGTTGTAGAGGACTCGCGAGCTGGAGTCGACCTGACCTGACAACAATATGTTGTAGTCGCCAAAGCTGAGCGAAAATGCCAGCCGCCGCAAAAGGCCCCCAGCCTTCACGCCGCCGCTCCCCGTGTAATGGCTGTAAACCTGGCTGGCCCCTGAGCTTGATGGGTTTTCGTAGTCGATCTCTGGCTGGTCGGAGCCGGCCACGACGTAGCCGTGGGCAATTTGGGAGTTAGTGGAGTAGTAGATCCTGGGCTGGGTTCCGAGGCTGGGCTGGCCTGTCGGGGGAAGGCCCGACAGGGTGTAGTTCGGGTACCCGTCGGAGCCGATACCGCTTTGGTTGGCCGGCACCACTACGGCGCCATAGCCGTGGGTGTACTGGAGGTGCTGGCTCACCCAGGTGCTCGGGGCGCCCTGAGAGTCGAGCTCGCGCGCGGAAATGAGGACCTGGGTCTCTTTGGTCTGGCCGTTCGGGCCGCTCAGGTCGTAGCGGTCGGTGCTCGGCCCGCTCATCGTGTAGTAAGGGCGGAACCCCTGCTGCTTAGTGAAGACCGAGTTTATCCCCGAAAGGCTCGGGTCGAGGAGCGGGATGTTGGCAATGCTCTGCTCGTTGGCGAGCGACTGGGCCGATTTTCCAGTCACTTGCGCAGATGTGACGGTGCTGTTGCCCTGGAAGGGCTGGGTCGCCACGTTTTGCAGTCCGTACGCCCAAGTCGTCGCCGCTATGTTGTCGGCGATGTAGGGCTGCTCTTTCAGGTTCTCTGCGGGTGTGACGACGAGGGTCTGCACGAGGAGTGGGTACAGGTTGGCCACGAGCAACCAGACCAGGGCCCAGAGGGCGACCGCCACTGTCGGAAGCAGCCAGCCCTGCTGGCGAGCGTTGTAGAGGAAAAGACCGGCGGCTATCACCGATATTGCGACCAGGAGCACGAGCGCTGGTCTCGTCGCGTGCACGTCGGTGTAGGTCGCGCCGTCTACGATGTGGTGGCTCGAGAGCACCAACGACAGCCGCTCCAGGTAATAGCGGGCACCTTGTACCAGTGCGAGTAGGGCAAGCAGCACCGACAGGTGGGCTTTGACCTTGGCGCTCACGCGGTTGATGGGTGCGCGCGGGAGTATGCCGCCGTTTAGGTAGTGGGCGACGAGGCAAAGGAGGAACGTGACCACCAATGCCGAGAAGACCCAGCCCGTCAGCCATCCGAGGAACGGCAGGCGGAACATGTAAAAGCTGTCGTTTAGGTGGTTGATCGGGTCGATGCCGCCCGAAGGCGCCGAGGTCGACGTGAACGGCTGCGCGTTGGAGAAAAGAATCCAGTTTTGCCACTGGCTATGAGTGCTGATACCCCCGACCAAGGCGAAAACGGCTGCGACGACGAGGCGGATCCATCGAACCCGCCCGAACGTAAGCTCTTGCCAGCGGCCGACGAACTGGTCGCCGGGCGCCAGGGTGGCTGGTAGCGGCGCCAACCGCTCGGCCAACCAAAGGTTCGACCAGATGAGACTGAAGAGCACGACGGTGAAGGCCGTCGCAAGCCCAATCTGGACCATGAAGATCTTCAGCCATACGGACGTGAAGCCAACTGAACCGAACCAAAGGACGTTGGTGTAAAACGCGGCTATGTCGTGAGCTGTCGCGACGAGCACGACGAGCACCACGATCGCGGCCGCGATGACCCAGCGTGCCCGGCGGCTCGCGAGGGAAAAGTGACGTGGTGGTATGTCGGTAGGCGCGCGCATCGACAACTCGGAGCCTACTGGGGGCGCCGCAGGGCCAGGGTGGCGCCTGGCCTCCTAGGGGACGGGGGAGGGTTGTTGCGCGCCGGCGCGAGTGCCCTTCGCTGCCGCTTCGGGGCCCTCCGGAGCCAGCGCGCAACGACAGCCGGGGTGCGCCGGTGGGTAGAGCTGGCCGGTGGGCCAAGGCTCGCCCTTGCGTTGGTCCCTGGCGAGGGTGTTGTCTTCGCAGTCCGGGCAGGGGCCTTCCCGGTCGTCGACCACCCAGCGCAACAGCGCTCTCTCGGGAAGGGCCTGGTAGGCACCACGGGAGAACGCGGCGGCAACCTCGTCGTGGGCGGCAGCCTCGATCCTTTGTGTCTTCCACTCGCGATACGCCGACCCGAGAGCGTCGGCGATGTCTGCCGCCTCACTCCCTGAGCTACGCAGTGCCTCCTCCAGGCGCTGGCGAAGCGGGTCGGCGATTGCCCTTCCGAGCTCTTCGGCGAGGTCATCGACCACTTCAGGGCCAACATCGGTGCCCTTCGCCGCACCTCCCTTTGCCACACCTCCCTTTGCCGCCGCCCCGTACAGCTTGGTGGCCAGGGCCGCACCACCTCTTGCGGCCTCCTCCAAGAGAGGCCGGCCTACCTCGATGAAGCGGTCCGGGTGCTCTTCGGCGCTGGGGAGCACGTTGACCGGGCCGAGAGGGCCTTTCAGGTTGCGGAGCCGGTCAAGGAGCGCGTTCTGCTCATCTTGGAGGGCGCGCTTCAGCTTGCGAGCAAGAGAGGTTTCTAGCCTCGTAGTCACTTCGTCGCGCCGGGCGAAGAACTCGCGTTCGGCGGCGGCCGAAGCGTCGAGGTCCTCGTCCAGGGTGGCCGGTACGCCGTGCGGCGACGTGACGGGCTCCTCGGCGGGAAGCGATGTGCCAGCTACTTGTGTACCCAGGTCTTCTCGGTCGTCGGCGGTGGGGGCCGCGGGCGCCTCCTCGGCCGCCTCTGAGCGCGTGAGCGGCTCCGGCATCGTTCGTTCGCCGCTGGCCTCCAGGGTTTTCCTGGCTTTGCTGGTCGCCTCGGCACGCCCTGCGCGGATGCGCGCGAAGAGGCTCTCGACATCTGGCGACGTGGCCGCGCCTGAGGTTGCGCCGGCATCTGGTGCGCCGGCATCTGGTGCGCCGGCATCTGGTGAGGTCGCTCCGGTGGGTGCCCCCGGCCCCGGGTCGGTGCCTTCCGCAGCTGGCTCCCCACCTGGCAGCTCAGCCGGTGAAGCGCCCACTAGGTCCACGGGCGTCTCTGCCGCCTCCGCTTCCGCTTCCGCCGGCGCTGGCTCGGCAACTACGCCACTCGCTGGGCCAGGTTCAGTTTCTGTCACCGGCTCCGCGACCGTGCCGGTCGCCGTCTCTTGTGCCATGTCGACGGCCTCTTCGGTCACGGCCTCTTCGGTCACGGGCTCTTCGGGCCGGGCGGCACCTTCGTCTCCTGCGACCTCCGGTGCCGGAGGCTCCGCGGGCGGGGATACCTCTCCTGTCCTCACGATGCGCACGCTCTCGAATGCCGCCGCCGGTGCCACTACGGCTTCGTGTTGGCCGGTTGCCTTGCCCCCCCACTCGCTCCCGCTCGAGGGCGCCACCACCGATGCACTTGGGCCTCCCGGGTTTGGACGCCCGTTGCCCTCACCTTGATGGCGCGCGGCGCTGGCTCCCCTGGGCTCTGGCCCGCTAGCCGCCTGCCCTTCCCCCCGTTGGAGCTGCACGGCCTTCGGCGCGAGCACGACGGCGCTGCCGCCGGCATTTTTGGGTTGCTCCTGCACCGTCCAGACGTCTTCGCTCGGAGCGACGCCCAGTTCCTCGAGCTCGGCGGCATGCTGGCGACTGACTGCTTCGGATGCGGCCCTGGCCTCGGCGTCGGCCCGCTGCAGCTCGGCGGTCACCTCGTCCAAGGTCTCACGGACGGTGAGGTAGGCGCCGAGGAGCCTCTCGCGGCCGGCGCGGAGCTGCTCTATCTGGACCGTCGCGAGTTTCCGTCGCCGGGCTAGGTCTGCGAGGACCTTGTCCCGCTGTGCCTCGGCGGACTGAATGAGCTCGTCGTGCTTGTGGGCGGCTTCCTCGGCGACGGCAGACGCCTGTTGCTCGGCCTGTTCCAGTACCCGTGCCGCGGCGGCCTCGGCTTCAGCGGTGCGCTCGGCCAAGACCGACTCGGCGCGCGTTAGGAGATCTTGCGCCTTGGACTGAGCCTCCCCGAGCGAGCGCTCCGCGGCAGCCTCCGCCTTTGCGACCACCTCTGCCGCGGCCGCGTGCGCGCTCCTCAGTATCGCGGCGGTTTCTTCCCCGAGGGCTGACATCAAGGTCGCCTCGTCGAGGTGGGGGTGGGCCGCCCGCTCTTCTGCCTCGCGCCTTGCCGCCTCCGTCCGGTCGTAGCGCTCCCGGAGCGACTGGACCTGTCCCGCCACCTCAGCGAGGAACTGTCTTACCTCCTCTTGGTCATAGCCCCGCCAGCTCTGCCCAAAACGGCGCTCCGCAATCGTCTCGGCCGACATCTCTGACAAATCTGTGCGGCGAGGTTGGACGCGCTCTGTAGGCATAGCCAAATAGCCTACGCGTGGCTTGTCCGAGCTTGGTGCACCGCCGGTCGTGCCAAGCCAAGGGCGGCCTTCCCATGGCTATGTGCGCCTACATACAAGCGCCCCGCACTACGGGCTAGTTATAGGGAATTGGCCGCCATAGCGCTGCACCAAGGTTTTGATCGCCTCCTGGAGCGTGTTTACGGGCACGACGTCAAGGCGCTTGGAGGCGACGGACTCGGCCTGGCCGTACTCTGCTGAGGGGACGAAGAACACCTGCGCACCGGCTTTTTCTACGGCGAAGGTCTTTTCTTGGACTCCGCCCACTGGGCCCACTTGGCCATCTGGGGAGATAGTGCCCGTCGCTGCCACCGTGTGGCCTCCCGTCAGTTTCCCGCCGGTCAGGGTGTCCAAGATGGCGAGGGTGAAAGCGAGCCCGGCAGAGGGCCCACCGATCCCGCCAGCGTTGACGGAAATGTGGAAGGGTAGGTCGGGCGTGGACATTGTCCCGACTGCTACGCCAAGGTACGAGCGGTTGGCAAAGCCATCTTTAACCAGCGCGCTCGGCGGTGTGACGAGGCGCACCTTCACCTCCTTGGCAGCCTTGCCGCCTCCAGGGTGATCGGTCAGCGTCACGGTCTTGCCTGGCGCCAGAGGCTTCAACAACGTTGTAAAGGTGCCGGCGCTGTCCACGGGTTTGCCGTCCACAGCTGTTATGAGGTCGTTGCATTTGATGCCGGCGTCCCAGGCGGGCGTCCCCGAAAGCACCGCCACGATCTGGGCGCCGAGGTACTTTTCGTGGACCTGGTAGTGGAGCGCGTTGAGGGCAGCCAATGCCGCGTCCTGGTTCGCGGAAGCCATCTGCTGCGCGTCCTGGCAACCGAGCTCGGAGGTTGGGGTGTCGCCGGCATAGGCCGCCACGCTCACGAGCTGACGGTTGTTGCCGAGCAGCCCTAGCTGGTACGCCGCCCAGTCGAGGGCGTTCGCCTGGCTCACTTCGACGTCGACCATCAGTAACCGGCCGGCGACCTTGTGCGTCTTGTCACTGGGCACCTTCAGGTGGACGCAGGGGGTGCCATCGGGCATCTCAAGCTGCCCACCGCGCGCCTTGCAGTTTGCGTTTGTCGTTACGAGCGGGGCGGTGCCGGGGGAGAACACGAAGTACTGGTTTGCCGAGTGCACCGCGATCCCGACGAGCACCCCGACTATGACGACGATGGCTATGACGGACGACACGGCCGAGACCGAGGGCGGGCGCCGCTTGCCGCGACGGCCGCCATTGCCGGGGTCGGCGACGGCGTCAGCCGCTACAGTGTCGTCGGTGCTCATCAGGCCACGGCCTCCAGCTTGACTGCCGGCGGGTCTGCCGGGTCAGGGGCCAGCGTACGCAGGTCTGCTGTGCTGGCGGGGTTCACTGGTGACGAGGCATCGGCTCGTGCTGCCCTCTCGGACCGTTCACCTGAGGCGCGAGCTGCAGCGCTCGGAGCGCTCTTCCGTCTCGGAGCGCTCCTCGAAGACGACCTGCGTGCGGCTCTCGCTGACAGCGCGGCGATGGTCCGGCGGCGGGCTTGTGACGTAGTGGGCCGATCGTCTTTTGGTGGGACGTCCCCGGGAGACCAGACGTCCTCGGGCCAGGCCACATTTGGCAGCCTCGCAGGCGACCTCGTGCACGCGCTGTCCGACGAGGCGCCGTCGGTCGTCGAGGCGGCCTGTTATGCCTTGGGCGAGCTCGGCGGCGCCGGTTTGGCGGCGCAAGAGATGGTCACGGGCGTAGTTATGGCCTTGGCGGCAACCGCGCGCTCTCATCTCGAACCCCTCTGTCGCGAGGCGGCGGTCGCGGCCCTTGGTGCGATCGGCCGCGTAGAGGGCCTCCCGGCCGTGATTGGCGCCATGGAGGACAAGCCGGCGGTGAGGCGCAGGGCGGCCGTGGCCCTGGCGGCCTTCGAGGGTCGAGAAGCCGAGGCGGCCCTCGAGAAGGCGGCACACGACCGCGACTGGCAGGTGCGCCAGGTCGCCGAGGACCTGATCGGCGACCGCGAAACGCCCGATTGACCCGCGAAGCTCCCGGCCGAAAGGCCGCCGCCCGCAAGCGCCGCCCGCAAGCGGCCACGCGTTTGGGTTGGCGCCGAGGTTCAGGCCATCAGAAGGTCGCGGACGGCGTCGAAGTTCTCGATGCACTTGCCGGCGCCCTTTACCACGCACTCAAGAGGGGCGTCTACCAGATGGACCGGGAGGCCGGTCTCCTCCGACAACCGCTTGTCCAGGCCTTTCAGCATGCTCCCGCCGCCCACTAGGTGCAGGCCCTGGCTGAGCAAGTCCTGAGATAGCTCAGGGGGAGCTGCCCCGAGGCAGCGCAGGACGGCGTCGACGATGGAGCCGACCTGCTCTTCGACAGCTTCACGCACCTCCTCGGGGGCGAGGATCACGGTCTTTGGGAGGCCGCTCATGAGGTCACGGCCCCTCACCTCCGCCTTCACCCCGTCGTCGAGCGGCCACGCAGAACCGATGGCCACCTTGATCTCCTCGGCTGTCCGTTCGCCTATTGCGATGCCGTACTCGCGCCGTACGTAGGCCTGGATGGTGGCGTCTATGTCGAAGCTGCCCACCCGGATGGCCTCAAGGGCCACCACGCCGCCAAGGGAGACGACCGCAGTCTCGGTCGTGCCCCCTCCGACGTCGCAGACCATATTGCCGAGCGGTTGGTGGATTGGCAGTCCCGCCCCAATCGCGGCAGCCATCGGCTGCTCGAGGAGGCTGACGCTGTTTGCCCCGGCGGCACGCGCCGCTTCTTCGACGGCCCTGCGCTCGACGGCCGTGATGGCAGAGGGGACGCAGATGAGCACGCGCGGCCGCCCGAAGCGCGAGATGCCAGCGCGCTTTAGCAGCAACTCGATCATCCGCTGCGTGATGTCGAAGTCCGTGATCGCGCCCTTTCGGAGCGGCCGTACGGCGACGATGTAGCCAGGGGTCCGGCCGATCATCTGCCACGCTTCCCGGCCCATGTTGAGGACGGTGTTGGTGCGGCTGTCCAATGCGATGACCGTCGGCTCGTTGAGGACGATGCCGCGGCCTTTCGCGTAGACAAGCGTGTTGGCTGTACCCAGGTCGATAGCGAGGTCTCTAGACAGGTTCCGCCTCCCCTCTCCGTGCAGGACGTTGCTCCTGCAACTTGCCAGCTCCCGCTCTTGGTTGGCCACCGCCCTGCCGCGGGATGGGTCGGTGGGTCGGCGCGACGGCCTGCAAAGACCTCGCGAACTCGTCCATGCGGTCCTCCATCGACTTGGGCCTACGCGACACGAGCACGATAACGGTGATGATGAGGGCGGCCGCAACTATGGCCCCGCCTATCCAAGCGAGCGTCGCCCACTGGATGCTCGTACCGGCCGCCTTGGCAGCTGCAACTGATAGCACGGCCTCAACCACCCGTCATATGAACGCCGGCCAGGTGCGCCCCGGCTCCCTGGAGCGGGCTCTCGTCCAGGGCCCAGCCGTTGCCGCCGTCCCAGGTCTCGCGCTTCCAGATCGGCACCCGGGACTTCAGCGCGTCGATGGCGAAACGGGCAGCCTCGAAGGCCTCTGCCCGGTGCGGGGCGGACACCGCCGTCACCACGGAGACCTCGGTCGGCAGGAGGAGCCCCGTCCGGTGCCAGAGCACCACCCGGCCCACGACCGGCCACTGGCGGCGCAGGTCGGCACCAAGCTCGGCCATTGCCAGGAGGGCGGCGCTCGCATAGGCCTCGTACTCTAAAGACACGACGCCTGGCCTGCCATCCGCGTGGTCGCGGACGGTGCCGGCGAAGATGACGAGGGCTCCACAAGCAGGGGTGACCGGCCACGACATCGCGAGGTCGAGGGGTAGCGGATCGCCCGTGAGCAATAGCCAGTCGTCGCCGGCGGGAGCGCGAACGGCCAGGGCCACTGGGCAATCCTACGCCCGCCGGACGCCTGGCGTCGAAAGGTGTAGGCGGACCGCGGCCGCCTGGTGTTCCTCGCAACGAGCGGGTGAACGCTCACTTGTCGCGCAGGGGCGACGTCAGCGTGGGCCGGCACCTATATAACCTCGATGCCGAGCATGGCGAGCGCAGAGGACCAACCAGAAAGCCCAGGTGAAGAGGACGGGCCCTCGACACCGTGGCTCCCTCCGGACGACCGGCTGTGGAGGCACCCGTCCGAGATGAGGGCACACCAGGCCACCGGCAAGGAGGCCTCGGCGCGCCGCGTTCCCGTGTGGGCGCGCAAGCATGGCCTGGGCACATGGCTCGTCGGGGTGGTGTCTGGGTGCGCCGGCGCCCTAGTGATGGCCGGCGTCCTCCTCGCCGCTGGAGGCGTGCCCACGAGCGCCCCAGTCACGACCTCAGTGCAGCCGACGGTGCCGACAACGTCTTCCAAGGCTTCGAGCGGCTCGGGCATCACCCCAGTTTTGGCGTCTGTCGATGCCTCTGTGGTGGGCCTTACTGTGAGCGGGCCCCAGGGCGAGGCGCAGTACTCGGGGGTCATCGTCGCAAATACCGGAGCCCAGTGTTACATCCTGACCGAGAGCTCCCCGTTCTCCGCCTCTGGTTCGAGCACCCAGGTGCAGGTGAACGCCGACTGGGGGTACCGCGCGAAAGCGCACTTCGTCTCCGCAGACCCCTCAGCAGGCATTGCGCTGGTCAAGGCCGCGCTTTACCCGGCGAAGGAAGTCACTGCCGCGACGCCTGGGAGCGTCGCCAACGTCCAAGACGGCGAGGAAGTGACGGCGGTCGGTTCTCGCTACATGGCCGGCTTGAACAGCGGGGCTGACTTCACGCCTGGCTACATGAGCGACGTGATGAGCTACATCCCAGCTAGTGGCGCCGGTGACGGGATGTTTTCTCTGCTCGTGGCCACCGGTATGAACGTGAGCTCGTGGGCCTATGGCGGCGGCCTCTTTGACAGCAACGGCAACCTCCTCGGCATCGTCACCCAAGTCCCTGGCCAGTCCAGCCAGCCCGGGCTCACATACGTCACGCCTGTCGACGAAGCGATGGCCGACGCCACCGCCATGATGAAGGGGGCCCAAGACCCGCACCCCTGGTTGGGCATCCTTGGCGCCTCGGGTCTCTCCGGGCAGATGGCTCAGCACCTCGGGGTTTCCGGTGGAGTCGAGGTCGAGAGCGTGGCGGCCGGAAGCCCTGCCGCCAAGGCAGGGGTCGCGGACGGCGACCTCGTGACCTCCCTCGGGGGTCAGGCGGTCAGCTCGGTCGGTGCCATGATCTACTGGCTGGCTAATGCCAAGCCAGGCCAGGTGGTAAGCGTGCGCTGGTTGGCCAGCGGTCGCTGGTACCGGAAGAACATCACCCTCCTCACGCAGCCGACCTCCGTGTCACCGAGCTAGGCCCGGGATGTTCGGGCCCGGGATGTTCGGGCCCGGGATGTTCGAGCCCGGGATGTTCGAGCCCGGGATGTTCGGGCCCGGTGCCCGGACTGGCCAGGTTGGGGGCCGGCAAGCTCAGTGCCTGTGGTGCCACCATGCAGCCCCGCCTGCACCGGTAGCCGCGAGAGCGAACCCGGCGGCCGCCAGCGTGAGAGCGACGCGGCGGCCCTGTGGGAGGTCGTCCCAGCGGTTGCGGTCGTCGGTCACGACAAGCGCCTGCTCCGAGCTGTACTCTGCCCGCCACCCGGTGAGGCGCAGCTTGTCGCCGGAGATCACCCAAGAGTGCTCTGCATAGGCTTCGGCACCTGGGGGTGCGGCGTGGCGTGCTGACCGCCAATGGAGCGCCGCCAGGGACGCCCTGAAGGCCGCAGGCAAGGGGAGCGAGGCCGACCCGCCAGCAAGGGCACCGGCGGCTTCTTCTGTCAGCCCCCCGTCGGGAGCCACGTTGTAGGTACCCGAGAGGTCCTCGGCCAGGGTGTGGACCACGGCTCCTGCCAGGTCGTCTATGTGAAGGAACTGGACCACGCGCCCCTCGGAGCCAAGCGGTGGCCGCCTCGGTTCGGCCAGAGCCTGGTAGAGAGGCTGCTCGCCCGCGGAGCCGAGGGTGCAAGCGGGACGGAGCACCACCACCTCCGTGGAGGTGTGCTCTCGCGCCCAGCGCTCCACCAGGTCCTCAGCGGCGCGCTTCTCCACGGCGTAGGCGAACTCGGGGTTGGGCCTTGGCTCGGCTTCTTCTGTGAGGGGCAAGGGGTTGTCGGCCCACGCCCCGTAGACAGTGGCGCTGGAGAGGTGGACAACCTGGCGCGCGTTGACGGCAGCTGCGGCGCCGAGGACGTGGCGGGTCGCAGTGAGGTTGTGCTTTCCTCCTGGATGCCAGGCGAGGTGGACGAACGCGCTCGCCTCGGGAGCGAGGGCCGCGAGCCCCTCCTCGGCGAGCGGGTCAGCGAGGTCGAGCGAGCACACCTCGATGTTGGGAGAGCTTTTCGGGGCGGGGACCAAGTCAACAGCGATGACCTTCCCCCCTGCGGCAAGCCGTTCCGTGACCCTGCGGCCGAGGTTGCCTGCCTGCGGCCGAGGTTGCCTGCTGCCCCTGTTACGAGCACCGTTCCCATGGGCACAAACACGCTATCTCGGGCAGGTACCCTTTAAAAATGAAGCCCCGTATCGAGGCCATTAAAGGCCCAAGAGGGGCCGGTCCTGGTCCAAGAGGGGCCGGTCCTGGTCCAAGAGGGGAGGTGGCGACCCGGTGAGCGAGGCACCTTTCCCCTCAGGTAGCGGGCCCCTGGGCGACCTGCTCCGCGACTTGGCGCGCCTTCTTACTGCGCAGGGCCCTCTCAATTGGGAAGTGGCTCGCCAGCTCGCAGCGTGGTCCGCCACCGAGGGCGCTCCCGAGGCCAACCCCGACCCTCTCGCGCGCATGAAGACCGAGGAGCTGCTCCGCATCGCGGACATGCACGTGGCCGAGGCCACCGGGCTCCCGACGTCGCGGAAGGGCTGGTTTACCCTGCGCGCCGTCAGCCGCGCCGAATGGGCGTCGGTCATGCTCACGGCTTGGGGCGACCTGCTGTCACAGGTCGCCACTTCTCTTGGTGGGGGCCAAGGGGGGTCGTCGCAGGCCGCTGAGGGCAACGCCATGGACCAGCTGCTCGGCAACCTGCCTCAGGTAGTGGGGCCGCTCATGTTCGGCGCGCAGGCGGGCACCATGGTCGGCCAGCTGGCGCGCCGCGCCATGGGCCAGTACGACGTCCCGATGCCAGCTCCCGAGGGCGACGAGCTGCTCTCGGTGCCGGCCGTCGTCGACGAGTTCTCCACAGAGTGGGGGCTTGCGCAAGACGATGCCCGGATGTACTTGTGCCTGCGCGACGTCGCTTACCACTCCGTTCTCAGCAGGCCACATGTCTCGGCTTACTTGAACGAGCGCCTGATGGCCTACGCAGGTGGGTTCAGGGCCGAGATGGACGCTATCGAGCAGCGCCTCGTCGGGCTTGACCCTACCGACCCAAGCTCGTTCCAGGGCGCGCTCGGCGACCCGGAGGCGCTCCTCGGGGAGATGCAGACCGACGAGCAGCGCAAGCTGCTCGTGCCACTCCGGGCGTTCCTCTCGGTGTTGTGCGGTTATACCGACTTCGTGATCGACAAGGTCGGCCGGCGCCTCGTCGGCTCGTACGCTTTGGTCGCCGAGGCCTTCCGGCGACGGCGGCTCGAGGCAACCTCGGGCGAGAGGGTCCTTGCCAAGCTGCTCGGGGTCGAAGTGGACCAGAGCACCGTCGACAGAGGCCACGCTTTTATAAGCGGGGTCCTCGAGCGCGCACCGGAGCCGGTGCTCGCGCGGCTCTGGGAGTCCCCTGAGACGCTGCCGACGCCTCCCGAGGTCGACGCCCCCGGCTTGTGGCTCGCTCGCCTAGAGCTGCTCGCCTAGAGCTGCTCGCCTAGAGCTGCTCGCCTAGAGCTGCTCGCCTAGATGAAAAGCCGGCAGCCTTGGGCCCCTTTGACGGGGCAAGCTCAAGTAGTCGAGCCGATGGGCCGACCAAGGAAGGATGCCAGAGCTGCAGCCAGTGCGGGAAGTCGCTGGAGCCTCACCGACTGAGCGAGTAGATGCCGCCGCCTTGGAAGACGCCCCCGTGGCGGCTGGTGCTCCCCACGCGGGAACGGGCCGCCGGCCGCTTTGGGCGAGCCTTCTCCAGCCCGCGGGCGCCAGCCCCCCCGACGCCGGCGCAGGCCAGCCCTCGGAGCCTGCGCACGCACCGTCCGCCCCGGCCCCCCTGCCAGCCCGGACAGTAGCGCATGCCCTCCCCGGCGTGCAGGCGGACCGCCTGCTCGCGTCCTTGAAGGGCGTTGCCCTTGCCGCCGCCGCCGCCGCCCCTACTGCCCCCTCCGCCCCTACTGGCCCTACTGGCACTGGCGTGGCGGTCGGGCCTGCTCAAGGCCCCTCGCGTCCTGGCGAAGGAGCGACCGCGAGGACCGCCGACTTGTCGAGTGGCGCACCTTCCAACCCCGCTCACCAAAAACCGCCGCTCGCGAAGACCGGGCTCCATGCGGGGCCCCCGAAGGCTGGGATCCCCAACAACGGTGCAGCTAAAAACGGGCCACTTAAGGGCGCGCCGCTCAAGGGCGCGCCGCTCAAGAGGGCGGAGCCCAACGACGCCGCTGGGGCCCCGCCGGGCGTGCCACGCGACCCGAGCAGCGACGACATCTTGCCGTCGGGCCGCAGGAAACGCTTCAGCTTCCGCCTGCGCTGAAGTTATTTGGAACTTATTCGACTTCTTGTTTGGCGGTTTCGAGCTTGTAGCCGAGCCCGCGCACGGTCGTGATCCGTCCGGGGTGGGAGGGGTCGTCTTCGATCCGCGCCCGGAGCCTTTTGATGTGGACGTCGAGGGTTTTCGTGTCGCCCACGTAGTGGGCTCCCCAGACGCGGTCGATCAGCGTCTCGCGGGTGAGGACCCGCCCGGCATTGGACATCAACAATTCGAGAAGCTCGAACTCTTTGAGCGGCAGGCTGATGCCGGACCCTCGGAGGTACACCTCGTGACGTTCGGAATCGAGGCGCAGGTCTCCGACCTCGAGCTCGCCCTCTCCCGGTGCCTCTTCGGACGGCGGCGTCCGCCTGAGCACGGCGCGCATCCTGGCGACGAGCTCGCGGAGCCGGTAGGGCTTGCTCACGTAGTCGTCTGCACCGACCTCGAGCCCGACAACCGTGTCGATCTCGCTCGACTTCGCGGTGACCATGATTATCGGCACCCGAGAGCCCCTCGCCCGTATCGTCCGGCAAACGTCGATGCCTGACACCCGAGGCAGCATGAGGTCGAGAAGCACGATGTCGGGGTGGACCGCGGCGAACTTGTCCAAGGCCTCGGCACCGTCGTAAGCCACCTCGACCCGGAAGCCTTCTCGCTTCAGCCCAACGGCGAGCGCGTCCACGAAGGAAGGCTCGTCTTCTACTAGGAGCACGGTCACCTGGTCAGTCATCGCCGCACCCTCCTCGGGGAGGCCCGTCCTCCTCGAAGACGAGCAATTTCAACGACAATGTGAACGTCGAACCCTCACCCTCTACCGACTGGACGCTCACGTCCCCGCCGTGGTACGCGGCCACGTGGCGGACGATAGCGAGGCCCAGGCCCGTCCCACCAGTCCAGCGCGACCGTGCCCGGTCGACCCGGTAGAACCTCTCGAAGATACGTTCCTGGTCACGCTTGGGGATGCCGATCCCTTCGTCGCGCACCCACAGGCAGGCCCTTTCGCCGAGCCGTCCCGCGCTCAGGTACACCGTGCCACCTGGCTCCGAGTAGCTGATCGCGTTGTCGATCAGGTTGGCGACCGCCGATACCAGGTCGCGCCTGCTCGCAAGCACTGAGAGGTCCTCCGCCGGAGGCGACACGTGGAGCTTGATGCCCCGAGCCGCTGCCGGTTCGTGGAAGCCTTCCAGCGCCTCGTCCATCACCGCAGCGAGGGAGACGGGTACGAGGGTGCCGGTGGCGCCTGCCTCTATCCGTGATAGGTCAAGAAGGTCGTCGACCATGCGCGAGAGCCTCCGCGCTTCGGCGCCGAGCCTCCCGGTGAGCCTCGCCACGACTTCGGGGTCGTCTTCGCCCTCCAAGGTCTCGGCCAGCAGGCTGAGCGCGCCGAGCGGCGTCTTCAGCTCGTGGCTCAGGTTCGCCACGAAGTCCCGCCTCACGGCTTCGAGGCGGCGCAGCTCCGATACGTCGTCCACGAGGGCGACGGCGCCGAGCGGCGGTCTGGTGTCCCCGAGGGGGTAGGACCTGATCTCCAGGGTGTGCCTGGTCGGCGAGTAGAGGTCGAGGGTCTCCTCGTGCTGGGAGCCAGCGAGGGCACGCTCGAGCGCAGCCTCGACGGCCCTGTCCGCGAGCGCGTCGCCCTCGCGAGCGTTGACCATTTCACGCGCCCGAGCATTGCGCAGGACCACCTTGCCCTCGGAGTCGCAGACGACGATGCCCTGGTTGGCCAGGTCGACCGCTTGGCGGAGCAACTGCACGAGCTCCCCGGCTTCCACAGCCGGCGCGCTCAAACCGTCTCCGCTATCACCGGGGGGAAGTAGCGAGCCGAGCTGAACGACCCGTCGCCGCCTTCGAGCAGCCATACGGATCCCTTGGCCTGGCGGGGGTTGGGCCCCAGGTCTACGCGGTCTTCGTCGGCCAAGGTCACAAGGATCTCGGCGATGACGTCGCCGTGGGTGCATACGGCCACGTCGGAACCGGCGAGCGCCCTAACGAGCTTGAGGGCGGACGCTCGCTCGCCCTCGGCAAGGTCCTCGGACATCTCGATGCCCATGTCCCTCGCCTTGGCGAGCGGCGTGAGCGTCTGGACGCACCGGAGGGACGGGCTCGATAAGAGACGCGAGACGGGCGCGAAGTTACCGGCCACCCCCACGAGGCCCTCCGCTTGCCTTTTGCCCTGGTGGGAGAGGGGCCGTCTGTCGTCAGCCCCGGGCCACTCCCGCCGCGCCAAGGCGTGGGCATGTCGCACGAGCAGTAACGCCACTGCCATCAAGTCTGGCAGAACCCGGGCCATTGCGGTACTTAGCACCCTGGGCCGTTCGTCGAGCACTTGAAGTGGTTGCGCACGAGGCCCTCCGGAGAAAGTGGCGTACTGCGTGGCACCCGGCGCCCTCCCGACATACCTACAAGGGGAAATGCCCTTAGCCTTGTCCACATGCCCGAAAGCGGTGCCAGGGGGCCAGGCGGATGGTACTCGGTGGTGCGCGAGGTGGGACTCGCCCTGGTCACTGCGGGCGTCGTCGTGCTGCTCTTCCTCGCTTACGACCTGTTCGGCACCGGCATCGCCGCTCAGCACAGCCAGGCCAAGCTCGCGCGCGAGTTCGCGAGCGCCCTGTCTCATCGGGGGATCCCGACATCGGCCGGCACGCCTGCGGGCACGCCGGGTGGCAAGCCGACCGACCCCTCGGGGCGAGGCACGACTGGACCTGCACGGGGTGCCAAGCAGCGCCACCAGGCCAAGCCTGCAAACCGCTCGAGCGCATCGCACCACCAGGCGGCGGAGGTCGCCCTCCCTGTCACCCCTCCAGGCGGCGCCCTCGACCACATCGTCATCCCCGCGATCGGGGTCAACCGTTACGTCGTCCAAGGGGTTGCGGAGCAGGATCTCCAGATGGGCCCTGGCCACTACCCGGGGACCCCGCTGCCGGGCCAGGTCGGCAATGTGGGCATCGCCGGTCACCGCACGACATACGGCGCTCCATTCTTCCGTCTGAACGCACTGGGCAAGGGAGACCTCATCTACCTGACCGACCTGTCGGGCACCACTTGGGTCTACAGCGTCGAGCGCCAGTGGGTCGTCTCGCCGTCCGACGTGGCGGTGCTCGACCCGACCCGCGGTGCGGACCTCACGCTCACCACTTGTAACCCGCGCTTTTGGGCGACCACGCGCCTCGTGGTGAGGGCGGCCCTCGTGGAGCACCTCGACCGGGGCGCGAAGTTCCAGGGGCAATTGCCGGTCAGCCTCGCCTCCAAGGGCACCAAGGGTGGGGTGCCCACCGGCACGCTCGGTAGCGTCGCTGCGGGCCAGAGCGGCACTGGTGGTGTTCCAGCCACCGCGGCCTCTGGCGGTACGCCCCCGAGTGGTACACCGAGTGCCGCCGAGCCCGCCGCCGGTGGCTCGAGGCGGGGTGGGGGCTCGCCCGTGGTCGGGAACGGGTCTCTGGCATTGGGCGGGAGCGGGACGGGGACCTGGGTGATGGCCTTTGGGTTCGGCGCGCTGGCGGTAGCGGCTTGGGTTGCGGCCCGGCTGCTCGCCGCTCGGCGCCGGCGCTACGCCAAGTTGGCGTTCCTCCTCGGAGGCGTGCTGGTGTGCCTGGTACCGCTCTGGTTTGCCTTCGGGGCGGTGGTCGACCTTTTACCAGCCAACTTCTAGCCGGATCTCTAAGGCTTGGCCCTGGAAGCAGGTTTGGCTCGGGCCAGAGCGAGCTTTTGGAGGTGGCGCTGGGCGTTGAAGTGCACGGCGACTGGGGTTTTGGACCAGGTGTCGTCGGGCCGCAGTTCCCAGGCCAGCTCGTCGTCGGCCAGCTCAGCTTCCAAGATCTCCCGAAGGCGAGCCTGGATCTCGGGGGACGTGACATCGACCAAGGCCTCGACGCGGCGGTCCAGGTTGCGTTCCATCATGTCCGCTGAGCCGATCAGGTAGCGGCCGCCGGACGGCAACTTCGGAGCTTGGCTGCCGTTGTGGGCGGTCTCTCCCGCGGCGGAACCCTCCCCGAAGTAGAAGATCCGCGAGTGCTCTAGGTAGCGGCCCACGAGCGAGCGGACCCGGATGTTGTCAGAGAGCCCGGGCACCCCTGCGCGCACCGAGCACATCGCCCTCACCACGAGGTCTACCTGCACACCTTCGCGGGAGGCGGCGTACAAAGCGTCGATAACGCGCGCGTCGACCAAGTTGTTGAGCTTCCAGACGATACGTCCCCCGGGGCCGTAGGAGCTCTCCTTCTCGATGAGCTCGATGATCCTCGCCCGCAGTGCCAGCGGGGCCACCACGATGCGGCGGTATGCCTCTTGGCGGCTGTAACCGGTCAAGAAGTTGAAAAGGTCCGTAAGGTCTTCACCGATATCGGGCGACGCCGTGAGGATACCGATGTCCTCGTAAGTCCGTGCCGTCGAAGAGTTGTAGTTGCCGGTACCGATATGGCAATAACGGCGGATGCCGCCAGCTTCCTCGCGCACGACCAGGGCCGTCTTGGCGTGGGTTTTGAGGCCGATCAGGCCGTACACGACGTGCGCCCCCACCTGCTCGAGGGCCTTTGCCCAACCGATGTTGGCCGCCTCGTCGCCCCTGGCCTTCAACTCCACTAGGGCCGCTACCTGTTTTCCTTGCTCGGCACCGTGTATGAGGGCGGTCACGACGGGGCTGTCACCGGAGGTGCGGTAAAGCGTCTGTTTTATCGCGAGGACTTCGGGGTCGTCCGCGGCGCGGCGGATGAACGCCTCGGTCGACATGGTGAAGCTTTCGTAAGGGTGGTGGACGAATATGTCGCCGCTCGCTATTACGGCAAATATGTCGACCGGTTCGTCGTCCACCGAAGCGAGGCGGGCTGGTGTCACCGGCGAGAAGGGCTCGTCCTTCAGGTCGGGGCGATCGATATCGAGGAGCGTCCACAACCTGGCGTAGTCGAGCAGGCCGTCGGTTTGGTAGACATCTTCGTCACGAAGGTCGAGCTCACGGGCCAAGAGGTCTCGCACCTCGGGGTCAAACGACGACTCCACCTCGAGACAGACGGCGCGCCCGAAGCGTCGCCGGCGTAGCTCCATCTCGACCGCCTCTAGCAAGTCGTCTGCTTCTTCTTCTGCGAGGGTCAGGTCGGCGTTGCGGATCACCCGGAAGGCGTGGCAGCTCTCGATCTCCATGCCGGGGAAGAGCTCGGGTAGGAAGGCACCTATGACTTCTTCGACGGCGACGAAGCGCTGGCCGTCGGGGAGCAGCATGAAGCCGGGGAGCAGGGGAGGGACCTTGATCCGCGCGAACCGGCGGTGCCCGCGGCTTGGGTCACGGACCATCACCGCGAGGTTGAGCGACAAATTGGATATGTAGGGAAAAGGGTGCCCGGGGTCAACTGCAAGAGGGGTCAGCACGGGGAACATTTGCGACTCGAACTGAGTCTCGGCATACGCCACGTCTGCCGGCCCGAGGGAGCCCCATGGCACCAAGCGGATGCCCTCGGCCGCCAGTTCGGGCACGAGCGAAAGGCGGTAGATCTCGGAGCGGCGCTCCAACATGTCCTCGACCTCCGCCCTTATGGCCCGGAGCTGGTCCGAGACAGGCGAGCCGTCTGGGGCCGTGCCTGACAGGCCAGCAGCCATCTGGTCTTTTAGGCCTGCGACGCGCACCTGGAAGAACTCGTCCAGGTTGGTCGAGAAAATGGCCAGGAACTTCGCCCGCTCGAGGAGCGGCTGGTCTCGCGAAGCCGCGAGCGCGAGCACTCGGCGGTTGAACTCGAGGACCGACAACTCGCGGTTTATGTAGCGCCTCTCTCCGGCCCCCGTCCCGGCGGCGCCCTCCGCTCCCACCGTGGGTGCGGCTTTCTCATGCCCGGCGACGCCGTCTTTGGCCGCGCCGGTGGCGACGGTCGCGGGGCTTTGTGACATGTGATTCACGCTACCTCGCAAGGATGATGACAAAAGGGCCGCCGAGTCTACCGAGTGGCGCGACGGCACACGCCAGCGGGCAGACCGCAGCCTGGCACGCCGCCTAGCCGTGGCCCTCCTAGCCCTCCCCGGTACCGATGAACTCGTCCTCTTCGTCCTCGGGCACGCCCAAGTCCCACTCGAGCAGCACGTTTTCGCGCTCGGCATCCCGGATGATGCGCTCCCGGTTGCGGCGGAACTGAGGGTCGTGGGGAGGGAGCAACAGCAGGCGGGCGAGGATCCGTTGGCGGAGCTCTTCTATCAAGTTGCGCTCCCCAAAGTCCGAGTCGACCCTCCAATGGGGGGCGACCGGGCCGAGGTAGACGACCCGGACGTGCCCCCGCGGCGGTCCAGAGGGCTCGGGCTGCTGGCTGGACATGATGCGAGCATAGTGAGCCAGGGCTCACCTCGGGGCGCCCGTCAGTTCGCGAGGAGCCGATTGGCGGCGCTCACAACCGCCTGGAGGGACGCGTTGAGGATGCTCGAGTCCATGCCAACGCCCCAGGCGACAGAGCTGCCGGACTCGGCCTCGACGTACGCAACTGCTGACGCCCCGCTACCCGAGGTGAGAGCGTGCTCGTGGAAGTCGAGCACCGCCATTTTCACCCCGACTTCACCGAGCGCGTCGACGAGCGCGTCGATCGGGCCGTTGCCCTTGCCCGAGACAGTCCGGTGTTCCCCGTCGACCAGGAGCTGTGCGCGGATCGTGGTCGAGTGAGGCTCGCCAGCACCCTCGGCGGTCACCTCGGTCCCAAGAAGGCGGAGGACGCCGTCTCGTGCCAGGTATGTCTTTTCGAACACACCCCAGATCTCGGCCGGCTTGATCTCGGTCCCGGTGGCCTCGGTCACGGCCTGGACCTCTTTGGAGAACTCGACTTGGAGCCGGCGAGGCAGGTCGAGCCCGTGCTCGCTCACCATGACGTACGCGACGCCACCCTTGCCCGACTGGCTGTTGACGCGGATGATCGCCTCATAGGTCCTGCCCGTGTCCTTCGGGTCGATGGGAAGGTAGGGGACCTCCCATTTGTCCGAGCCGGGGGGCAGGGCGTCCATGCCCTTCTTGATGGCGTCTTGGTGGCTGCCCGAGAACGCCGTGTACACGAGGTCGCCTACATACGGGTGCCTTGGGTGGATCGGCATGCGCGTCGCGCTTTCCACGGCCCTGCGCAACGCCTCGATATCGTGGAAGTCGAGGTTCGGGTCGACCCCCTGCGAGAAGAGGTTGAGCGCGACCGTGGCAAGGTCGAGGTTCCCGGTCCGTTCGCCATTGCCAAACAAGGTCCCCTCGAGGCGTTGCGCCCCCGCCAACAGGGACATCTCCGCGGTGGCCACAGCAGTGCCGCGGTCGTTGTGGGGGTGCACCGACAGCGCTATCGATTCCCTGTTGTGGAGGTTGCGCCCAAACCATTCGATGACGTCGGCAAAAACGTTGGGCATGTAGCACTCGACCGTGGACGGCAGGTTGAGGATGAGCGGGCGCTTGGGTGTGGGCTCGATCACTTCCGCCACGGCCTCGCAGATCTCGAGAGCGAACTCGGGCTCGGTGCCCGTGAAGCTCTCGGGGGAGTACTCGTAGCGCACTTCGGTGCCTGGTAGAGAGCCCTCGAGCTCGCGGCAAAGGCGGGCCGCGCTCGTGGCGATACCGACGATGCCCGCCTTGTCTTGGCGGAACACGACCCGGCGTTGCAGCTCCGAGGTCGAATTGTAGAAGTGGACGATGGCCTTGTGAGCCCCTCGCAGCGCCTCGAACGTGCGCTCGATGAGCTCGGGCCGGCATTGCACGAGCACCTGGATGGCTACGTCTTCGGGCACGAGGTCTTCTTCGATGATCCTGCGGACGAAGTCGTAATCAGGTGACGAGGCCGACGGGAAGCCGACCTCCACTTCCTTGATGCCGACCCCGATGATCGTTTCGAAGAGGCCCAGCTTTCGAGCGGGGTCCATCGGGTCGACGAGTGCCTGGTTCCCGTCCCGCAGGTCCACGCTGCACCACGTCGGGGCGGTCGTGAGCTGCCTTGATGGCCACACCCGGTCGTCGAGGACGAGGGGGAGCTTTGGTTGGTACCGCTGGTAAGGCATTGTCCGTATCGTCTGGGCGGGTCTGGTCATCGTGCAGCCTTTCTCTGGTTGCCTGGGGGTTCGTCTGCCTGCGTTTGTTGCCTGAGTACGAAAAAACCTCCTGGCCTGGCGGCACAGGAGGTTTCGGCGAGCACCGGGTGGTGGCTCGCCTACGGGCTAAGGAGGAGGCTCAGGAGGTACTTGGCCATGTGCTCCAATCGTCCCCCATTTCGTCCACGGTGTCAAGCTGCCATTGACAGGTGGTGCCATGATGCCCGAGTCATGGCATTGTGAGGGCGTTGTGATGCCGAGACGGTGCCTTGACAGGTCACGTAGTGTGGGCCCTGCGAAACAAGCGTTAGATACAAGGAGCCGAAGCCTGACCCTTGGGAACCGTATTTGAAGTGCAGGCGTACAATATGGTTAGAACTTGGTCACAGGGTTCGCGTTCGACCCCATTTGACGGGGTGACGTGCTGACGGAGGTCAACTTGGACACAGTGTGGATGGTGCAAGGGCGGTGCCGTGACTTGCCGCCAGAGATCTTCTTCCCGAGTGACGGGGTGGGGGTTGAGGTAGCCCGCCGTTACTGCGCCGAGTGCCCCGTGAAGGGCCCGTGCTTGGAATACGCGCTCGAAAACCACATCGAGCACGGGGTGTGGGGAGGTGCCTCCGAGCGAGAGCGCCGCCGCATCGCCCGCAGCCGCAAGAGCGGCCGTGCCGTTGCCCCCGCCCCCGCCCCGGTACACCTAGCAGGCGGGGCCTGACCACAAACCTCCTCGCAGGCTTGGCCTAGGAGGCTTGCTTTGCAAGCTCAGGCCAGGCCTGCCACCTCGGCCCAGGGCCCGCTGGGGCTCAGGCCTGGTGATCAGGCCTGGGGCTGCTGAGTTCCCTGAGCCCTCTCCTTGGCCACGGTGATCAGGGCATCTAGCTCTGCCCGGCTCAATGTGACCTGGTCAGCACTCGAGCCGCTGGTCGTGGGGCCACCAGCAACCGGTGCCGCCTGTGGGACCACCACTTGGGAGGCCGAAGGCACGGTCGCGGATGGCTGAGCGACGACGGGGACAGAGGCAATTGCCGGCGGGGCTATTGCCGGCGGGGCTGGTGGCGGCGCCTGCTGCTGACCTGCCGCCGGCTGTCCACCGTCAGTGGCCTCATCGTGGGCCTTTCGGAACTCCTTCATAGCGTCGCCCGCGTTTTTGGCGAGCTTCGGGAGCTGGCTGCCCCCGAACAACACGACAACCACTAAGAGGACCCAGATCCAGTCCGAACCAAATGCGTATGCAATCACAGCCCACCTCCTGAACGCCGGGGCCAACGTCAACATCGTAGCCCCAGTGCGAGCCGCCCCGCGTGGCGGGCTGGGGGCCGGCCCGGCACAATCTGGGCCTGTGGCAGATGATGGGCTGCTCGAGTGCGTCGCGAACGTGAGCGAAGGGCGTGACCCAGCTGTCTTGGCCGCGCTGGCCGAAGCCTGCGGCAAGTGCCTGCTGGACGTGCACAGCGACGCCGACCACAACCGTTCAGTGCTCACGCTGGCAGGCCCTCCAAGCGAGCTGGTGCCCGCCGTCCACGACTTGGCCAGGTGCGCCGTCCGCCTCTTGGACCTGCGGTTGCACGATGGCGTGCACCCCCGTTTCGGGGTCTTGGACGTGGTCCCATGGGTCGGCCTGGAGGGGTGGCCTCTCCGGGACGCCAGCCCCGGTGGCCCCTGGGAAGGCGCCGCGCGCGGCGCCCGTGACACGTTCGCAGCCTGGGCAGCAACCGAGCTTGGGCTCCCGGCGTTCCTTTATGGGCCTGAGCGGGGCTTGCCCGAGGTCAGGCGGGGTGCCTGGGGGCAGCTCGCCCCCGATCTCGGGCCGCCGGCGCCGCACCTCACGGCCGGGTCGGTCGCGGTAGGGTGGCGCCCGCTAATGGTGGCCTACAACCTGTGGATGGCGGAAGGGGTCGGCAGGGAACAGGCCATGGCGATCGCCCGCAGGCTCCGCTCTGGCGAAGTCCGCTCGCTCGCCTTCCATGTGGGTGCGAGCTACCAGGTGTCATGCAACCTTCTGCGCCCGCTTGAGAGGGGGCCCGCCGAGGTGTGGGACGAGGTGGCCCGTTGCGCTGACATCGCGAGGGCAGAGGTTGTCGGGCTCGTGCCCCAGGCACTGCTCGATGTGACCCCTGAGGTGCGCTGGTCCAAGCTCGGTCTCCGTCCCGACCTCGCCATCGAGGAACGCCTCGTCGCAGCAAACCGGCGCTGAAGACCGGCGCTGAAGACCGGCGCTGAAGACCGGCGCTGAAGACCGGCAAGCAAGGCCACGGGAGCGGGCAGCGAGGCACGCCGGCGTTGCCGGTCGGGCGTGCCTCGCCAGGGGAAGTCCCCGCCGGCCTTCGAGCCTCAGGCCAGAGGCGCTTCTAGGGGTACTTGGAGCGCCTCAGGAGGCCTGGCTCACACCGTAAGGTGCGCCGTTGCGGCCTCGCCTCACCCGACGCCGCTCTCGCTCGGACAGCCCGCCCCAGATACCGAACTTCTCGGAGTTGTCCAGGGCGTACTGCAGGCACTCTTCGCGCACGACACAACCACGGCAAACCTCTTTTGCCTCTCGGGTCGACCCGCCTCTCTCGGGAAAGAAGAGGTCGGGGTCAACCCCCAGGCAGTTGGCGTACCTCTGCCAAGCCGGTGGTCCTGCTTCCCAGCGGGGCCCTTGGTAATCGGCCGGTAGGCGCATGTAGCGCACTATGTCTGTCACCGGCAGCTCCCTCGCTCGTTGTCGGGTGCGGATGGCTGCGGTCGTCCTATGGCGGCCCGCAGCGGTATGGACGGCGATGTAACTACTGGAGCGTAACTACATCATTGTCATATTGCCGCATCCGGGGGCGTAGTGCAAGCCCTCGTGTTGCCGCGTTGGGGGCCCGGGCTTTAGCGGGCGGGGAACGGGGGGCCTAAGCAGGCCGGCGCCCGCGTCGTCGTGGCGTCCGCTTCCCTTCGAGGAAATCGCTGAGCACGTAGTCGCCGAGCGTGCTCGGCGTGGTAAAGAAAGCTTTTCCCTTGTTGAGGCGCGTCAATTGATCTACGAAGTTGCGAAGGTGCCCCGTTGCATCGAGTGCAAAAGTATTTATCCTGACCTGGTCGCGCGTGCAGCGGGCGACCTCGATCAAGGTCGCGTCGACGGTCTCTTGCGTGGGCGGGTAGGCAAAGACGGGGCCAGGCGCGCCAGCCGGCCAGTGCGCTGTCGGCTCTCCGTCTGTGACCATCACTATTTGTTTGGTCCCCCTCTGGCGGGCAAGCAGCCTGCGGGCGAGCAACAGCCCGTGCTGGATGTTGGTCCCCCAGTCGTAGTCCCAGGAAACTTCTGGGAGGTCGCGGAAGGAAATTTCCCTCGCGTAGCGTGCGAACCCGACGATGCCCAGGTAGTCCGAGGGGAACCTCGCAGAAATCAAAGCGTGCAGCGCCACGGCCATCTTCTTGGCCGCGACGAAATTTCCCCTCATCGGCATGGAGAGCGACAAGTCGAGCATTATGACCGTGGCTGAGCGGGTAAGGGCCTCCGTGCGCTCGACCTCGAAGTCGGCGGGGGATAGCTCGACTGGCGTGCCGGGGCCGCGCCTCGCCAGGGCGTTGCGCAACGTCTGTTCGATCGACAGGTTGAAGGCGTCGCCCCACTCGTACGCCTTGGTCTCCCCGGCGCGTTGGTGGCCGTTGCCAGGTTGTGCCAGCGGGTGCTGGCCGTAGCGGTAGGGCGCGAGACGCGTGTACATATCGGCCAATGCCTGGTCGCCGAGGCGCCGGAGCCCTTTTGGTGTGAGGCGCATCCGGCCTTCTTTTTGTTCGGCGAAGCCGGATTCCCGGAGTTGGCGGGCCAGGCGCGCGAGGGCGTCCAAGGAGCGCGCGTCCTCGTCGCCAAGCAGCTCCCTGGCCCTTTGGATGTCGACCTCTGCGAGGGCGCCGGGGCTTGGTGCGCCCGCTAACAGCTGCTCGAGCTGGCCCAGGTCCGACAGGTCGCTGACCGCGGAACTGGCTGGCCCCAAGCCCATGGCTAGGTCGGGGAAGTCGCTCATGGCCGTCGCCGTCCCGAGGTGGGCAGCGAGGCGGCCTATCTCGGTGAGAAGCCCCTCGTCTGACTCGAAAAGGGCCTCGGAAAGCTCGTCCAGCTTGGCCCGCTGCTCGGGCGAGAGCGACTCCATGAGCGCTCGCGCGGCGGCCATCTGGTTGGCGAGGGATTGGAGGAGCTCGTCCAGGGTCTCGGGGTGGCCCGGCACGAGGTCGCCGTAGCGCTCCATGAAGGCTTCGAAGTCGGCCTGCACGTCTTCGCCCGCCTCGCGCCGCTCGGCCAAGGAGTTGAGCGCCTCCAGCATCTGACGGGTGCGGGCGAGCTCCTCCGGCCGCACGTTGGACAGAGCCTGCTGCAAACTAGAAAAGGCCTGTTTCCCGAGCTCGGCCCGCCTCTTCCTGACCCGCTCGAGCATCTCGCGCAGCCCCTTCACGTCCCGGCCCGAGCTGTCGGCAAAACCGCGCTGCATCAGCCTGCGTAGGGCCTGGTCCACGTTGCCGTGCTCCAGCAGCTCCTCGGAGAGCCGGCTGAGGACGTCGTCGCCTGTCAGGTCACCGACCTGCTGGGTGCCGTCCCAGCGCGAGTACGTGGCCCGCGCCATAGCTTCGCCGCTGCCCCTACTGCCTGCCGCGCGCCTGGTAGGTGGCGACACCGTCGCCAGTGTGCTTGTTCAGCCGCTTGGACAAGTGGAGGCCTTCAAGCACGAGCTCTATAGCTGCAGCGAGCGCAGGGGCGCCCTCCGAGCCCGCCAGCTTGCCTGCCGGCACCCGGAGCCCCGGGTGCTTGGCGATGATCTCCATGTAGCCCGAGGAGGCCAGGTCATCGCTCACTTCTACGCTCGAGCCGTCGTCCAGCTCGGCGACGGCCCGTGCCAGGTCGGCCGGGTCCACCCTCGCCCGGAAGACGCCGAGCACCGCTTGACGGTAGAGCCGCGAGACGACATCGTCCTCGCCGGAGTCGTCCAGCGTGTCCAGCTCGATCTTGCCGGCGCTCGAGGACACGAGAGCGGGAAGGTCGCTCACACGGGGCACCGCTTCGGCCTCCCCGAGGCGGAGCGCTCGGCGCAGGGCGGCAGCTGCGAGTGTCTCGTAGTTGGCGACGCCAAGGCGCACCGAGACGCCAGAACGCTGGTTGACCTGAGGGCTCTGGCGGGCCAGCTGGGAGAACGCAGCTACCACCTCAGCCATGTACCCGGGCACGTCCAGCTTGACGCCTGAGATGGCGGGCACCGCGGCCTCTTGGGTGATCACCTCGACCTCGGTCGGCGTGTCCAGGGGGTAGTGGGTGCGGATCTGGGCGCCGAAGCGGTCCTTCAGGGGCGTGATGATCCGCCCCCTGCTCGTGTAGTCCTCGGGGTTGGCCGATGCCACGAGCATCACGTCCAAGGGGAGGCGGATCTTGTAGCCGCGGATCTGCACGTCGCGCTCCTCTAAGACGTTGAGGAGCCCTACTTGGATCCGCTCGGCGAGGTCAGGTAGCTCGTTTATTGCGAAGAGGCCCCGGTTGGTGCGTGGTACGAGCCCGTAGTGGAGCGTGAGCTCGTCGGAGAGGTAGCGGCCCTCGGCCACCTTTACCGGGTCGACCTCGCCGATCAGGTCGGCGATCGAGGTGTCGGGGGTCGCAAGCTTCTCGCCGAAGCGCTGGTCCCTCCCGACCCACTCGATCGGGCACTCGTCTGCCTTGTTGGTTACCAGTTCCCTCGCGTAGCGCGAGACCGGGTGGTAGGGGTCGTCCAGGATCTCCGAGCCCGCCACGATCGGCAGGGATTCGTCGAGGAGGCCGACCAGGCCGCGCATGAGCCGTGTCTTTGCCTGGCCCCGCTCCCCGAGGAAAATGATGTCGTGACCGGCGATGAGGGCGTTTTCGAGCGACGGGAGGACCGTCGAGTCGTAGCCGACCAGGCCTTCCACGACGGGGCGCCCGGCCGCGATGCGGGCAGCCGCGTTAGACCTGACCTCGTCTTTAACCGGGCGGGAACGCCAGCCTGAAGCTCGCAACTCGCCTAGCGTTGCGGGCAAAGAAGTACTGGAGCCGCCGGGACTCGAACCGCTGGAACTGGGGGTGCTCAAACATTTACCTTTATAGCCGCCCCTATCGCCTTAGTGGCCGGCCCGTTACCCGCTGGCTCGCCGGCACCCGGGGGGACCCCTGATGGTGGCGGTCCCGGCGGGAGGCCCGGCGTCAGCCTCGGGAGGCCTGGACCTCTCCGGTTGCTGGTTGGCGGCGCCGGCCGACGAGGCCCTCCGGCGGAGCTTCCCCACCCCAGAGCTGGACGACAGCAAATGGCAAGCTGTGAGGGTGCCCGGCCACTGGCGCCAGGAGCCAGCATTTGCCAGTTCGGACGGGCCTTTCCTCTACCGGCGAAGCTTCGAAGTAGAGCGGCCCTCCGGCGGGGCGAGGGTGTGGCTCGTCATGGAGGGCGTGTTCTACCAGTCGGACGTCTGGCTCGACGGGTCGTACCTAGGCGACACCGAGGGCTATTTTTTCCCCCACGACTTCGAGGTGACCGAGGCGCTCAGCTCGAGGAGCGAGCACGTCCTGGCGGTCGAGGTCTCCTGCCCAGCGGGCGGCGAGGCCGGCAGGGCCCTAATTGGGTCCTGGGGGGACCCTTCCTGCGTTGACCCGTCTTACAACCCGGGAGGGATCTGGGCGCCCGTCCGGCTACTGCGGACGGGGCCTGTGCGGGCCGCTTCGCTGCGCTTGGCGTGCACCGAGGCCCGTTCCGGGCGAGCTGTGCTCGTCGTCTCCGCCGTCCTCGACAGCGCACAACGCACGAGCGTCGAAGTCGTGACCGAGGCCCGCCTTGTCGCTGGCACGGGAGCTCCTGATGGCCCGCCTGTGCCCGGCGCCCTCGCCTCAGCCAGCGCCGTCACCGTGAAGCAGCTCCCGCTCGTAGCAGGCCTCAACCGCGCGAGCTGGCGGCTGGAGATCCCTTCGCCACAGCTCTGGTGGCCCGCTGGCGCCGGCCCTCAGCCCCTCTACGACATCACCGTGCACGTGCGCGCAGGCGAGGCCGAGAGCGACTCGCGGGTGGTCCGCACCGGGCTCCGCCAGGTCCGCACCCGCCAGATGGCATTCGAGCTGAACGGGGAGACGCTGTTCCTTGAAGGCGCCGACCTCGCGCCGACCCGGCGCGACCTCGCGGCTGCAACGCCCGAGGAGGTGGCTCGGGATGTCGAGCTTGCCAGCCAGGCCGGGCTCAACCTGTTGCGTGTCCGGTCCCATGTCGGGCGCCCCGAGCTCTACGACGCGGCCGACAGCGCGGGCATGTTGCTCTGGCAGGACTTGCCCACTCTTGGTACTGACCGCTGGGCCGGCCGCCACCAAGCCGTTCGCCAGGCGCAAAAGGCAGTCAGCACCCTCGGCCGCCACCCCTCCCTCGTGGCCTGGTGCGCCGGAGGGGAAGGCCCGGCGGCCTCCCGTTTCTCAAGTGCCGTCCGGCGGCTGCCCGGTTTGGCCGTGCGCGCACCGGGGAGCTGGCTGGCTGGCCTGAACGTCCGTCATGCCTTCGAGCGCGCCGACAGGTCGCGCCCGGCCTTCGTCCACCCAGGCACCGGTGGGCTCGGGCGCCTCGTCGCAGGGCCGCCGAGCGCCCTCGCTCTCCAGCGGGTCGCCGCCGCATGGCCTTCGGCGGTCCGCTTCGTGGCGCTCTCAGCCGGGGTGGCCGGCCCCGATGTCACGGGCCAGCGCCATCAAGCAGAACTGGTTCGTTCCGAGGTGGAGACGCTTCGCCGCCTGCATTCGCGCCCCGTGCGCGGCTTTTCTGTCGAACGGTTGAACGACGCTGAGCCGGGCGTGACCTGCTCGTTGGTCGACTACGGACGAAGGCCGAAGGTGGCCTGGCACGCCCTAGCCGCTGCCTGCTCCCCAGTCGTCGTGGTGGCGAGCTGGCCGGCACCCTCCTACCCACCCGGGGCCAAGGTCCGCTTCGACTTCCACGTGGTAAACGACCTCAGGGTCGACCTGGACGGGCTCACGTTGGAGGCGCGCCTGTCGTGGCCTGGCGGGGGGCGCAGGGCTTGTTTCGCCGGCACGGCCCGGAGGTCGTCGTGCAGCTTCGTGGGAAAGCTGGTGACCGTTCTGCCTTCGTCTCAAGACCTCGTCTTGCCCGGTCCCCTCAGCCTCGAGCTCGTGCTGAGCAGAGATGTGAGCAGAGATGTGAGCAGAGATGTGGGCAGAGGTGAGGAAGGCCGGCGCGGTGAAGTCCTGGCCACCAATAGCTACGAGAGCCGGGTAGTGCCCTCGTAGCGCTCCTTGAGCGCGACCTCTGGCGCTAGGCCCTCCGTGCTGGTAGATCTAGCAGTGTGGCCCGGTTCCTCTCAGCCGAGTGGTTCGCACAGCTCGAGCGCGGCGCGGGCGATGTCCCGGCGGGCCAGCCCTTGGGTGGGCAAGCCCACGAACCCGTACCTCCGCCGGGCCTGGTAGTCGAAATTGCCGTCGCCGATGGGCCCGAGGGGGAGCTACGTTACGAGTTGGTGGTGGAGGGGGGAATGGCCAAGGTGAGGGCCGGGGGCACGACACAGCGCCAGCCCCAGGTCCGCCTCGTGAGCGATTACGCGACGATCTCGGGCATCGCTTCGGGGCGCCTTAGCGCACCGGACGCGTTGGCCGCCGGCCGGGCCAAGCTCTCGGGCGACATGGCGGCCCTTTTTGCCCTGGCCGGTGACCTCGCAGGCCTCGACCTCCTGCCCTCGGCGCTGCGGGCCGCCACAACGTTTTAGGTCGAGCGATGGCCACTAACTCTCGCGAGAGGCCCGGGTGGTACAGGGACCCTGACGACCCGAGGATGTTGCGCTACTGGGACGGCGGCTCCTGGACGGGGAAGTCGAGGAGGCAGCCACCCTGGGCAACGAGGGCAGTGCCCTTCGATGCAACCCACGAAGAGTTCGACCGATCGACCGAAGGCCCGGTGCACCCGCAAGAGCTGCGGGAGCCGGTGGCGAGCGGGGTCTGGTCGCGAGAGTGGCTGGCCTGGCGTGCGCACCCGACTCTTGGAGGCTGGCACCGCCGGGGCAGCCCGAGCGCTGGGACCGCCGGGTGGCCTGCTCGGCCTCAGGCCCAGGTGAAGCTCGGGCCAGCCCGCCGTCCTCTCTTGGCGCTCGTCTGCCTCGTGGTCGTTGCGCTGGCCGTCGTCGCCTCGAGCGTGGCCGTGATGTCGCCCTACGCGAGGCACGAGGTCGCAGCGGAGCGGGCCACCCTGAAAGTTGAGGCCCGCTTTGAGACTCTCGCCGACAAGGCCTGCCAAGCGATGTTGCCCAAGTACCGCTCGGTGCTGGCTGCGGGGACTGATGGCCCGGCCATCGCAGCGGCGGCGCTCCAGGTCGATCTCCTTCGCAAGCGGCTCTCGTCCCTGAAGCCGGCGCCCCTCGCCAGTGCGACTGTTAGCGAGTGGCTGGCGGACTGGGGCCGTTTCACTTCCTCGGAGCGCCGGTACGCCGCGATGATCGGGTCACCCACGTGGAGGGGAGGGCGCCTGGTGGGCCGTCAGCTTGGCCCGGGGGATTCCCAGAAGGCAGCGCGCGCCCACCAGCAAGCTCGCCAGGACGCCATCGTCGCCAACCGGCTCGGGACGAACAGTCTCGACGTGCCTAATTGCCATCTCCCGGCTTGAGCGGCCCCGTTGCTCGGCTTACCTGACGATCAACGAAGAAAGTAATCAAAGGGTTGCGCGAGGCCGATGAAGGGGAGATAGTGGTAGGTCATACCCCAACTCAACTCCTGGCCTTGGAGGTGCAGCGCAAGATGCTCTGTGATGTAGTGGATGACCACTTCCTTGCCAAGTACCGCGCCCTTTTGGACGCCGAAGACGAGGCGTTCGACGAGCTCGAGCACGCCTACGAAGACGGCGACAGGGACCACTTCGACAGGGACCTCGCTGCTTGGCGGGCAGCGATAGAGCGCAAGCTCTCGTACCTACACCACTTAGGCTTGGTGAGCCCGCCCGTTCTCGCCGTCTGACCCAGCGACCGCCCGCGGGCCAGTCCCGCGGGCGGGCCCAGGCTTATGGGAGCAGCCCGAGTGAGGCGACTGCGTCGCGCTCTTCCAGGAGCTCGGCCGTGGTCCGGTCTATGCGCTCCCGGGAAAACTCGTTGATCTCCAGTCCCTCGACCACTTCGTAAGACCACGCGCTGGTCCGGAGCGGGAGAGACGAGTACACGCCTTCGGGGGTCCCGTACTCGCCGTGGGACCAAACTGCCATCGAGGTCCAGTTCCTGGCGCTCGTGCCGAGGGCCCAGTCCCGTACCGTGTCTAGCGCTGCGCTCGCGGCTGACGCGGCGCTCGAGGCGCCCCGGGCTTCGATCACCGCTGTGCCCCTCTGCTGTACGGTTGGGATCAGGTCTTTTTCGACCCAGTCCAAGCCGCCGACGGCGTCGAGGGCCGGCCGGCCTTCGACCTTGGCATGAAAGATGTCCGGGTACTGAGTGGCTGAATGGTTGCCCCAGATCGCCAGGTTGGTGACCGACCCGACCGGAGCTCCGGCACGCTGTGCCACCTGGGCGATTGCCCGGTTGTGGTCTAGGCGGGTCATCGCAGCGAAGGACTCCGGAGGAAGCGGGCTGGGCCCGGTGCCCGCGTTGTGGGCGGCGACGAGGCAGTTTGTGTTGGCAGGGTTGCCGACCACGAGCACCCGTACGTCCCTGCTCGCGCTGGAGGCGAGCGCCTCGCCCTGGGTTTTGAATATGCCGCCGTTGGCCTCTAGGAGGTCGCGACGCTCCATGCCCTTGCTCCGTGGCCTTGCACCAACGAGCAGCGCTACGTCTGCGTCGCCGAAGGCCTCTTCGGGATCAGCGCTAGTGGAAACACGGGTGAGCAAGGGGAACGCGCAGTCGTCGAGCTCCATCACGACGCCCCGGAGAGCGCCGAGCGCCCCGGGCACCTCGAGCAGCTGGAGCTCGACAGGTTGCGCCGGGCCGAGCATGGCCCCGCTTGCGACCCGGAAAAGGAGGCTGTACGCGATCTGCCCGGCCGCGCCGGTCACCGCTACTTTGAGCGCGCGCGCCGAGCCCTCATTGGTGGCTGCTGACATGGCCGCCACCCTATAGCCGCTCGATAATCGCGGCTGCGAACTCGGAGGTCCTTACTTCCTTGGCGCCGCTCATCTGGCGGGCGAAGTCGTAGGTGACCACCTTGTCGGCGATCGTTGCCTCCATGGCCTTCACGATGTCGTCGGCCACGTCCTGCCAGCCGATGTGCTCGAGCATGAGCACGCCCGAAAGGAGCACCGACCCGGGGTTGACCTTGTCCTGGCCGGCGTACTTGGGGGCAGTGCCGTGAGTCGCCTCGAAGATCCCGTGGCCCGTGACGTAGTTGATGTTCGCACCCGGCGCGATGCCGATACCTCCCACTTGGGCCGCGATCGCGTCGGAGAGGTAGTCGCCATTTAGGTTGGTCGTCGCGATCACGTCGAAGTCCTCGGGGCGCGTGAGCACTTGCTGCAAAGTGATGTCAGCGATGTTGTCCTTCACGAGGATCTTCTCGCCGGGCTTACCCCCGCAGTCGTCCCAGCTGACCGCCACGTCGGCGAACTCGTCTCGGGCGACCTCGTAGCCCCACTTCCTAAAGGCACCTTCGGTGAACTTCTGGATGTTGCCCTTGTGGACGAGCGTCACCGAGCTCCGGCCCCGGTCGACGGCGTACTGGAGGGCGGCGCGCACGAGGCGTTTGCTCGCCGTGACCGACACCGGCTTGATCCCCACGCCTGAGTCTGGCCGGATGTCCCAGCCATAGTTTTGGTGGAGGAAGTCGATGAGCTGCTTGGCCTCAGGCGTGCCTTCCTCGAGCTCCAAGCCGGCGTAGATGTCCTCGGTGTTCTCACGGAAGATGACCATGTCGACGAGCTCGGGGCGCTTCACGGGGGAGGGGACCCCCTCGAACCAGCGCACCGGCCGCAGGCACACGTAGAGGTCGAGCAGTTGGCGGAGGGCCACGTTGAGCGAGCGGAAGCCTCCGCCGATCGGGGTCGTGAGCGGGCCCTTGATGCCGATCAGGTACTCGCGGAAAGTGTCGAGCGTCTCCTTGGGGAGCCAGTCGCCGGTCGCGTTGAAGGCCTTCTCGCCGGCCAGCACCTCCTTCCAGGCGATCCGGCGCCCCTTGCCGTTTTTTTGAACGGCGGCGTCGATGACCGCCTTGGCCGCCGGCCATATGTCTACGCCGGTCCCGTCACCCTCGATGAAGGGGATGACAGGCTGGTCGGGGACGCGGAGCTTTCCATCGGGCCCCATGGTGATCTTCTCAGGCATGACCCGTCAGCCTAGGGCGCGGTCATCGCCGGCAACACTTCGGGACAAGCCCAGCCCGGCGTGGATCCGCCGGGTCGCCTCGGAGCGGTTGAGCGTATAGAAGTGCAAGCCTGGAGCACCCTTCTCGAGCAGCTGCGCGCAGAGCTCGGTGGCTGCTGCGACCCCGGCATCAGCGACAGCCGCGGGGCCGCCGCGCTGGCCGGCCGCCTCCAGGCGCTCTACCAACCAGCCCGGCACGGCCGACCCCATCTCCGCCATCTTGGGGACAGAGGACAGGCTCGTCACGGGCATGATGCCCGGAACGACGGGCTTGTCGACGCAGAGCACCTCGAGATCTTCGACAAGGGAGAAGTAGTCGGCCGCTTCGAAGAAGAACTGCGTTATGGCGAAGTCGGCCAAGCGCAGCTTCTCAGCGAGGAAGCTCCGGTCGGTCGGGAGGCTGGGCGAGCGGGGGTGGCCCTTGGGGTGGGCGGCCACCCCAATGCAGAAGCCCCCGACCGCTCGCGCCAGTTCGACCAGCTGGCCCGCGTGGTGCAGCTCGCTCCTTGCGCAAAGGGCTGCGTCGGTCGGCGGGTCGCCGGCGAGGGCCATCAGGTTTTCGACGCCCGCTTTTCGGAGCGAGACCAAGATGTCGGCCAGCTCGAGGCGGGTGTGACCGGCGCAGGTGAGGTGCGCCATGGGGTTGAGCTTGGTGAGCCGAAGCATCGAGACGACGAGGTCCGTCGTCCGGTCGCGTGAAGACGGGCCGCCCCTATAGGTGACAGAGACAAAGGACGGGTCGAGGGGTTGCAGGTCGAGCAGGGTCTGGACGAGGCGCGCCCGCTCGGCGTCGCTCTTGGGTGGGAAAAACTCGAACGAGTACGTCCTACCCATCGCGAGCAGGTCACCTACTTTGGCCACGCCCAAGGATACGTACCTCAGCTGAGCCCGGCGCGACCCCGTGCAGCGAGCATGGCATTGCGGAGGAGCATGGCGACCGTAGTGACCCCCACCCCGCCCAGGCGCGGCGTCGCCCAGCCCGCCACCTCGGCGCAGCGCTCGTCTACGTCGGAGAGCACCCGCTTGCCCTGCCACGTCATGCCGCCACCGATCACGCAGGCACCGGGTGCGATGACGTCTGGAGTGATCATGTTGGGCACGCCGGCGGCCCCTACCACGATGTCGGCCCGGCGAGTGTGCTCGGCCCAGTCCCTGACGCCGGTGTGAACCACGGTCACGGCCGCATTGGCGCCCGGCTCCTTGAGCGAGAGGAGGAGCGCCAGGGGCCGCCCGAGGGTCGGCCCCCTCCCGACGATAACGACCGAACGCCCTTCGACCGGCACGCCGTAGTGGGCGAGCATGGCCTGCACCCCGAGGGGAGTGCAAGGCCTCGGGTGACCAGGTTCGCCGAGGGCGAGGTACCCGAGGTTGACCGGGTGCAAGCCGTCGACGTCTTTGTACGGCAGGACTCGCGAGAGCGCCTCGGCGTAGTCGAAGCCCGCGGGCACCGGGTTTTGGATGAGGAAGCCGTCTACTTCCGGGTCATCGTTTAGCCGGTCAACGGCATCGAGGAGCTCTCTTTGGGATGCGCTGGCGGGTATGCGCACGTCGACCGAACGAATGCCGTAACGCTCGCTCATCTCGTGTTTCCGGGCGACATAGTGCGCGCTCGCCGGGTCGTCGCCGACCAGGATCGTCCCGAGGCCGGCACCTTTGCCGGCCGCGCGCAACTGCGCAACGCCCTCGGCCACGTCGGCCAGTGCCGCCTCGGCGACCGGCGCCCCTGACATGACCACTGCGCTCACAGAGAGCCTCCTGCGCTAACTTCGCCCCGGCCTCCGCCAAGACGGCGAGCGGGCTGAGGAGCTCCTTTTTGATTGGGCAACTTCGTCAAAGTAGGGCCTCCACGCCTGCTAGTGCCGGAACTGCCTCTCGCCGGTCAGCACCATCGCTATCCCGAGCTCGTCGGCGGCCGCTATCACGTCTTTGTCGCGCACCGAGCCACCGGGTTGCGCCACGCACGCCACTCCGGCGGCGGCCACGGCGTCCAGGCCGTCGCGGAAGGGGAAGAAAGCGTCGCTTGCCGCGGCGCCATCTTTCGCCCTCCCAGCGGCCCTCGCCGTTGCCAGCTCGCCAGGGGACACCCGGTTCGGCTGGCCGGCGCCAATGCCCACCGCCATGCCGTCTTTCACGAGAACGATCGCGTTGGACTTCACCGCTGCGCAGATCCGCCAGGCGAGCTTCAGGTCCGCCCAGCCCTGCTCGCTCGGCTGCACCTTGGTTGCGACCTCCCAGCCTTCGGGCTGGGTCGCGAAGCCGTAGGGGCTCTGAACGAGCCATCCCCCGCTCACTTGGCGGACGTGCCAGCCGTCGCTGCCGGGCGCGGGGGCTGAGAGCACACGCGTGGCCTTTCGTTTGGCTGCGAGGCGTGCCAGGGCGGCGTCGCTGTAGCCGGGTGCTATCACTACGTCGGCTTGGGCGTTGGCGGCCATCACTTCCGCGAGGGCCTCGTCAACGGGGCTGGAGAGAGCGACAATGCCGCCAAAGGCGGACATTGGGTCACCTTCGAATGCCCTTTTATAGGCCTCGACCGGTGTTGGCGCAACGGCGACACCGCAGGGGTTGGCGTGCTTTACCACCACTGCGGCCGCCGGCCCGAGGTCCTTTATCTCGTGGAGCAGCCCCCAGGCTGCATCTGCGTCATAGAGGTTCAAATAGGAAAGAGGTATGCCCTGGTGATGGACGACCGAGTCCCACCAGCTCGGCCGCCCGGTGCTTCGATAGCGCGCTCCAACCTGGTGGGGGTTTTCGCCGTAACGGAGGGTTTCGGCGAGCTCTAGGGATAAATGGAGGGTGGGGGGCAGGGCGCGCTGGCTCGTGGCAGCTCCCGCCGTAGCCGCCTCAGACGCCTCGGTTCCCCCGATCTGCGCGTCCAGCCAAGGAACGATTGCCGCGTCATAAGCTGCAGTGTGGGCAAAGGCCTTTCGTGCCATGCGCAGGCGCATCTCTTCGCCGATCCCACCATCTTTTTGGAGCGCCAGAGCGACCTCTTGGTAATCGGCGGGGTCGCATACCACCGTGACGCGGGAGAAGTTCTTGGCTGCGGCCCGTAGCAACGTGACGCCACCTATATCGATCGTCTCGACCGAGGGCGTCTCGAAGAACGGGTACAAGTTGCACACCACGACCCCGACCGGCTCTATGCCCTCGCGTTCTAGGTCGGCCTCGTGGCCGGGGTCCGAGAGGTCCGCCAGGATCCCGGCGTGAAGACGGGGGTGGAGGGTCTTCACCCGCCCGCCGAGCATCTCAGGCGAACCCGTGACCGCTTCCACGGTCTCGTGGGCGATGCCGGCGCTCGCGAGCGCGGCTGCGGTCTTGCCGCTGGCCACGATTTGATAGCCGGCGCTCGCGAGCGCACCGGCAAACTCAACCAGGCCGGTCTTGTCGTAGACGGAGAGAAGGGCCTTCATGGGAAGCTCCTTTTTGGCTTGCATGCGGGTGAGGAAAGCTTTGATCGTGGCTGGGTACAGCCGGCGCTCGACGGACTTGATCCTCTCGTGGAGCGTCTCTTCGGTGTCGCCCGGCAGTACCGGGACCTCCTCCTGCGCGAGCACCGGCCCGTCGTCAACGTCCTCGGTGGCGACATGGACGGTCGTGCCCGTGACGGTCGCGCCGGCTGCGAGAGCGTCACGCACGGCGTGCCAGCCCTTGAAGGCCGGCAGGAGGGCAGGGTGGGTGTTCAGGATCCGCCCGCCGAACGCCTGGAACATCGCGCCGCTGAACACGGTCCCAAAACCAGCCATCGCGACGACATCGCTGCGGTGGCGTCGAAGGGCCGCCACCACTTCCGCGGTGTAGGCGTCCCGGTCGAAGGCCGTGCCGAAGCTCTTGCGCTGGACGAGTACCGCTGGCACGCCGGCGCCTCGCGCCACCTCGAGTGCCCGGCACGGCCGGTCGGTGACCACAAGGCTCACCTCCAGCCCTTGAGCGAGCATCGCCTCGAGCAGGGTCCCGCTACCAGAGGCCAGCACCGCAAGGCGCGGCGCCGCGGTGCCGGTTGGGGCGGTGCCGGTTGGGGCGGTGCCGGTTGGGGCGGTGCCGGTTGGGGCGGTGCCGGTTGGGGCGGTGCCGGTTGGGGCGGTGCCGGTTGGGGCGGTGACGGCCGGGGGGACCACGGACACGACCCTAGTAGGGCCCTGAGACGAGGAAGCGCCGAGCAGCGCGCCCGATAGGCTCCGAGGAGGCCTCTAGATGAACGTCAACCACTTCGTCAGTAGCTACGGCTACTGGGCAGTCTTCCTACTCGTGATGGTGGAAAGCCTGGGTGTGCCGCTCCCGGGCGAGACGGCGCTAATAGCCGCCGGCACGTACGCTGGCGCGACCCACCGGCTCTCGTTGTGGCTGATCTTCTTCGTCGCATCGGCAGCGGCGATCGTGGGAGACAACATTGGCTACTGGATCGGGGACAAGGGCGGCTACCGCCTCGCCCGTCGCTATGGCTCCAAGGTCCACCTGAACGAACGCGAGCTCAAGGTCGCCCGCTACATCTTCGACCGCCAAGGGTCCAAGGTGGTGTTCTTCGGCCGGTTCATCTCGGTGCTGCGGACCTACTCGGCGTTCCTCGCGGGCACGAGCCGGATGCGCTGGCGCATCTTCCTGCCTGCCAACGCCCTTGGTGGCCTGGTCTGGGCTGCCATCTACAGCAGCGCCTCTTACTACGCCGGTAGCACGCTGCGGAGCGTCTCGGGGAAGGTCGACCTCGCGCTCGGGGTTGTCGCCGTCGTCGTGATCGTCGCGGCGCTCTTTGCGGTGCGCCACTCGGTCGCCAGGTTGGCCGAGAAGGCCGAGCAGGCCTACCCCGGGCCCCTTGACGAGGTCGATGCGAAGGCGGCCCATAAGCCGGCCAAGCCGCCAGCCACGCCGCCGGCCAAGCCGCCAGCCAAGGCCTCAGACGAGCAGGCCGTCGGGAGGAGTTGAGGGGCTAGTTGCGCGAGCGGGGGCGGGCTCCCCTGGCCGGCGCGTACGCTTGTGGGCCGTGACCAAGCCAGAGGACAATGCCTTCCAGGCGGCGTTCTGGGAGGCCAAACGGGCGCTCGCAGTGGCATCCAGCGCCGCGTTCTCCTGCCATGGCATCCACGAGGGCCAGCAGTATGTCTTGTCGTGCCTCTGGGAGGAGGACGGGCTGGCGCCCGGGGAGGTTGCCCGGCGCCTCGGCATCGCGACGCCGACCGTCACAAGGGCGGCGACGCGCATGGAGGCCGCTGGCCTGCTGCGGCGAGAACCCCACCCGAGCGACCGCCGCCTCGTGCGGCTGGTGCTCACGGACAAGGGGCGGCACCTGCGTGCGGACGTGCTCCGCGAGATGGCCGGGCTCGACGAGCGGGCGCTTCGCGGTTTCACGAGGGCACAGCGTGGGGCGTTGCTCGAGGCGCTAGAGAAGGTCCGCCACAACCTCGCATCAGGCGGCAGCAGGTAGGCAGCGCTGTTTGGGCAGGTCTCCCCGTAGGAGTGGTAACCGCCGCCTGCCCTCAGGCAATATCCTTCAGTGGTGAACAGGGCTCTTCGGCGCGCGAGCGCGCCGGCTACTGATTGCGAGCCGGGGCGTGGCGCGCGCGCGCCGGTGTCTGGCACACCTCGCGGAGGTCCTGCACGCCGGGTGCTCGCTGGCGCCGCGCTCGCCGTCGTTGCTTCGGCCGGCTTGTCGGCTTGTGGGGGCCCGTCGGCTTCGAAGAAGCTCTCGCTATCTGTCTCCTCGGGCCCGCCGGGCACCGTCGTCACCGTGAGCGGGAAAGCCGGGGGTGGCTGCGTTGCCGGCACTAACTGGTTCGGTTTCGACTTCCAGCACGCCGGCGGCAAGGGACCGCTCACGCAGATGACCACGCCCCCACAAAAGAACGGCTCGTGGTCGGTGACCTTCGTGGTGCCCTCGTTCTTGGGCAGCGCAGGCAAGACGGGTGTCGGCGGGCCGGGGGGAGCCACCACGCCAGGCCGTTACGAGTTCGTGGCCCCCTCGTGCAAGGGCCACGTGGTCGCCACCGCAGCCTTCCAAGTCACCTCTGGCGGGCCCCCGGCCTCGAAGGCGGGCGGTTACGTGGGCATCGTTCCTACGGTTGACGGCCAGGGCTACTGGCTCGTGCGTGCCAACGGAGCGGTGTCGGCGTTCGGGGACGCCCGCTCGTACGGCTCTCTAGCGCCGGGGAAGGCGGCTTCGGGCGGTGGCGTAATCGGCCTGGCCCGTACTTACGACGGCCACGGGTACTGGCTCGCCACTGCCAATGGTGGCGTCTATGACTTTGGTGACGCTCACGACTATGGCTCTTTGGCCTCTAAACACGTGAGGCCCTTGGGCCCTGTCGTCGGGATTGCGGCGACGCCAAACGGGAAGGGTTACTGGTTGCTTTCTTCGGGCGGCCACGTCTACGGCTTCGGAGGCGCCAAGGTCCTTGGGATGCCGAGCAGCCACCTGGCGCCCTTTGATGCCATCGCCGCGCGGCCCGGTGGCGGCTACATCGTGACGGCCGCTGACGACAGCGCGGTCTACCTCTACCCGGGCAACGAGTTCGTCTACGGCGGGCCAGGGACCGCCCAGGCCACCACTCTCGTGGGCACAGCGGTCACACCTTCCGGCAACGGTGCGTGGGAGGCGGGGATGGACGGCGGGGTGAGCACGTACGGTGATGCCCAAAACGGCTTTTATGGCTCGCTGCCGGGGGAGGGAGTGAAGCCCTCCGCCCCGATCACCGCCATTGCGGGCACCCCTGACGGCCGCGGCTACTGGCTGCTCGGCGCCAAGGGGCATATCTACACCTTCGGCGACGCCAAGGTTTTCGCAGCGTCGTCCTAAGCTCCGCGTTCGCCACTACCCCGCTTTTGGGCCTCGCCCCCCGGCCAGCGCCCTCGAGGCTGAGCCAGGCCCGTCTGGGGGTCCCTGGTGCGTACCGATGTGGCCAAAAGAGGGGGCACGGAGGTCTCGATGTACTGGGATGAAAATGTGCTCGAGCGCCCTGCTATTTACTTGATCAGTTCGAGGAAATTGTCTTCGACGAAGGTCCGCACATTTTTCGGCAGGGCACTAAACATGTGGGAATTCCTGCCGGTTTCGCCCTTGGGGGGCCTGCAGGGCCTGCACCGGTCACCGTCTCTTTCGAAGAAGTACTGCTGCTTGGGCGAGGTCTCCGAGGTCACGTGGTGGGTGCCGCCTCCAGCCACGTTTAGGTGCCAGACTTCCCCGTTCATCTCCCACTGTGGGTACCCTTCCTTGTTGACGAGGACCCCGTCGATGTCCACTCCGTCGGTCACCAAGACCTTGCCGCCCTTGTCCTTTCCCGCCCCGTTCTCGCCCTTCCCGTTTTTCGTCTTTTTCTTGCCTCGTTGGACGAGGGGCTCTGGGGGTGACTGGACGAGCAAGGCACCAAGCGCCTTGTTGCCGATCGCGCGTTGGAGCTGCATCAGGTCACCGACCGGCATCCCGGCCCTCAGGTCGTTCGCCTGCGTTGTCCCAGCTCTTGGCGCGGCTGGCTTGCGAAGAAGAGGCGGCAGCAGGGCCGTCTCTTCGGTGCCGGCTAGGACTCGTGACGACATTGCGAACCCCCTTGTGGCAGTTGACCGGACAAGACCGGCACTCGGGGGAGGTTAGCCGGTAGACCGCCCTCCCGATACCCGAGCGGGCGCCAGTCCGAAGAGGCCGTCCAGGCTTATGCCGCGCGCGCCGGTACGTGGCACGACGTCGCGGCTGTTTCGTCGCCGAGCACGCTCGCGTTCGAGGGCACGACGACCGCCTCGAGGATCCTGCGGACGGACGGCTTGTCGGTGCAGATGACCGCCTCGCCTCCCCCGTGCCGCACCTGACGTGCAGCACGGAGCAGTACGCCCAGCCCGGCTGAGTCGACGACGGGGACATCGGATATCTCGAAGACAACGCGTCGCCCTTGCCCGAGCGGTGCCAGAGAGGCCTCGAGGATGCCTTGGGCTTGGTGGTCGAGGACTCCCGCTAGGTGGCAGACCGTGGTCTTCTCGCTCTTTTGTAGCTTCACGTTCATCGACGTGCTCCCTTCTTTGGGGTCCCAGTGACTCACATCTTGGGAGGCCTAGCTGACGGGAAGCTTGGCCTAGCCTGAACAACTGCCAAGGAACTTTGTGATGCTTATTTGGAGCCTTCGGGCATTGCAGATCTTTACCCAATCGAGACGAGGGGCCCCCGACTGTTCGGGTCGGAGCAGCCTGGGGTAGGCATGCCGCGATGTAGTGTTCCCTTAGTGCCGCGACGCGCCATCCACCCAATCACGGCGCCGAGCGTGCCAGAATGTCGTGATGTGAGCACAGACTGGTGGACCGCCGGCGAGATCTGCGACAACTGCGGCATCCCTTTCTGTCAGGCCCACCGGCCCTTGGCCCGCCGGCGCCAGGTGTGGGTGGCGCCGCACGGGTCCGCTTACCACACAAGCCCGCAATGTGGGGCGGTCGCGGGTGGCATCAAGGCCAGGGAGCGCGGTTACGTCCCGGCGCAGCTCGACCTGGACGGGGGGCAGCCCGACGGGGTCGTCCGGGCGCGTTGGACCACCCCGCCCGGGTGGATGCGTCTTTCCGAAGCGGCGGCAGTGGCGCGGGGGCTGCCGGCGTGCCTCAGCTGTGCGGCGCTCCGCCGGGCTCGCTAGTGGCCGCCACCGCGAGCGTCCGTTCCGCCGTCCTGAGCGCCCAGTTGCCAGAGCTGCAGCCCGAGGAAAGGCGCACAAGATGCGCCGGCCCCTCTGCGGCAACTGTGAATTAACGCTATTTGTGCTGAAAATCTAAATACCCTTGCAGTTAGGGAGCCCTCGGGGTAGGGCGGAGAGGATGCCACCCGGAAAATGGGTTAGCGTGAACGGGCACACTAGTCGACCCTCCACCCAGGCACCTCGGGGACGTCTCCTCTTGCGCCCCGAGTTTTAGGCTCTGTCGCCCGCGGAGGCAAATCCTCCCCTCTCGTACCAGTACCTGACTTTTGGCGCCCATCCGGGTGACCTTCGGCCCTAACTAGCGGCCTCACCCCCCTCTCACTATTGTCCCGTGACGCAACTCCAGCTACCGCCTAGGAGCGAGGCGGCCAGCTTGGAAGCCGTGCCGTCGGGCACGACCCTGCGCACGTACCTGGCTTTCGTGAAGCCCCACATCGACCTCACGTTCGTGCTCGTAGCGCTGACCGGGAGCATGCTCGCCGCGGCGCGCTCTGGCTCAGCGCCCTTCTGGCGCTTCGCCGGCGCCGCCGTAGCGGTTGGCCTCCTCAGTGCCGGCGCCGAGTGCTGGACCAACCTTTTGGACCGGGGCATGGACTCTGTCATGGCGCGCACGAGACGGCGAGCACTGCCGAGCAGGCAGATAACGGCCCGCAGCGCCGTAAACCTCGGTGCTTTCCTCACCGTTACCGGGCTAGCCATCGCCGCGTCGCTCGGCCCGCTGCCGTTGCTCTTCCTTGGCTTTGCTCTCGTCGACAACGTCGTCGTCTACAGCGCTCTCACCAAGCGCGCCACGCCATGGAGCATCGTCTTGGGCAGCGTGGTAGGCCCGCTCACGCTCTGGGCGGGCTATGCCGCCGTCAGCGTGCCTGTCTCGGCCCCGGCGCTACTGCTCGGGGCGATGGTCGCGGCGTGGGTGCCAGTGCATATCTGGGCGATTGCCACGCTTTACAAGGACGATTACGCGAGGGCAGGGGTCCCGATGGCCCCGGTCGTCTGGGGACGCGGCGCACTCGCTCTCGGCACAAGCATTTCGGCTTTGGCGATGGGCGCAATGGCAACTGGGGGTACGGTCTTGCTGGGTGGCCCGGCAGCCGCCTGGGCCGGCGCCGCGGTGGCCGTGCTCTCGGCGGCCGTCCTGGCCCTTTCGGCCATCGTGCCCTGGCACCCCCGTCTCGCTGCTCGGCTGGTGCGGTTGGCGACCGGGTACCTGGTGGTCGTCTTGCTTGTGGCGATCGGCCTCGCTGCCTGAGGGGTGTACGCAAAAAGAAAGGAACGTCATATGACAACGACAACGGTGGAGCTAACCAAACCGGTAGGCCCGGACCTGTCGGAGGCGAGGCTCGACGTCTATTCCTCGCTCATGGCCCGGCTCCTGTCGCTCTGGGTCGTGATCGTTGCCGTCGCCACCTTCCTCACCGTCCCTTGGCTGCGCCACGTGAACGCCGGCGACATGACGCTCTCGATGACGTGGTTTTACCACGCCCTCATGTTGCCGTCGGCGCTGTTGTTCCTCATCTTGTGCACGCGGGTGTTCGCGACGCACCCGTGGGTCCGTTACGTGCTGTCCCACAGCGCCCCCATCGCCGTCCTAGAAGGCCTCGGGTTCTTGATCCTCGGCTATGGGACCGAGCACCACGTGAGCTCGCTCGTCTCCTTCGGCTACTGGATCATCATGCCGCTCACGATCGAACTGTTCGCGGTGACGGTGCTCTTCGTCGGCGACTTGGCCGTCTCGGCCTTCTGGCCCCCGTCGGGCGAGAGGATGCGCCCGCAAAAAGCAGAGATACACTGGGCGCTCTTCTTTGCGGGCATCTCGACGCTCACCTGGGTGGTCCTTGGCATCGCCGCCGCCGCTTCGGTCGTCGGCGTCAGCTGGTCGTTCTGGGCCCAAGCTCAGCACGAATCAACTTCGACGCTCGTCGGCAACATAATCACCTCCCACTCCCACGGGATGCTCCCGTCCTTTATGGCCGGCATCGTGTTCCTGGCGGCCGAGGCCTTCGGGTATTCGAGGCTCTCGGGGCTGCGCAAGCAGGTGGCCCGGGGTGGCGTGGGCATCATGCTCGGGGGTATCGCCCTCTACTCGGGCGTCTATTTCGTATCGGCCCTGGGGACCTTCGTCATACCGGCCTGGTTCCCCTACGGGCCGGGCGGCGTGAACGGCCTGGCAATGGACGACACCTTCACCGGCCTTGTCGGGGTCGGAGCGCTCATCGTCGCCTTCGACATGCTGCCCGAGATACGGGGCAGTTTCCAGCGGGCGACCGGGGCCGTGAGGGAGCGCTTCAACCCGGTCCGCCTCGGCGTTTACATGACCTACATAATGGCGGCGGCGGCGATGTTCCTCTACGGCTACTACATCGAGAACAACGAGAACAAGTTCGGGTTCGCGACGACCCTGTCGGCCAGCCGTGTCGTGGGCGACCAGGTCTTTACGAGGGCGCACCTCCTCTTGGTCTTCGGGTCCCTCCCCGTTATCGCCGTGTTCCTCATGGCGGCCGAACTGCTCGGGGATACCAGCGGTATAAGGGACTCGCTCAAACGGCTCATGTCTGGCATTGTGCTCGTGGGCATGGTCGTGGCCACGGCCGGCATGGGCACCTGGATCTTCGCGACGCCGCTCCACGCGACCACCTGGAGCCTCACGAGCGCCGGGGCAATAATGTACATGGCGGGCCAGTCGCTCATCCTCCTTGGTGCCGTCGTCGAGCTTTTCACGATACGCACGCCACAAGCCGTCGAGGCCGAAGCCGCCGAGCCACCGAAGGAAATGCCGCCGGCACACGCTGCAATACCATCGTCCCTGGGGGACGGCCAGCACGCGGAGCCCGCCTCGCACGGGGCAAGTCTGTAATAGGAGGAAGAAGTGGGGCCTCCCGGCATAGATATGTCGGCGCGCAAATGGGACTGCGCACGGGAGGCACCCAATTTTTGCGCGATGGCGCAGCACGCTGACTGTAGTGAGATTGACTCCTCGGCTCAGCTGTGACGGGCGCGGCGCTTGGTAAGGAGCCTCCCGGCCTGTCGCGTAGCGCTCGCTTGAAGTGAACGGTCGACTTTGCGGCCGTTCACTTCCCCCGCCCGGATGCGGAACGCAACCGGAACACGGCCTTCCCCACGCGAGCGCTGGCCGTTGCCACCAGCCGACGAGCGCCGAGCGAAGCGGTCGGCGAGCAGGTGCAGCGTCCGGGCTGCGTCGTCGCCGGCGAGCTCCTCGTAGCTCCCCTGGATGATGACGCTGCGCCAGCCACCGCCAGGCAGGTACTCGTCGACCTCGAAACAGACCTTTGGGTTTTCGCGCATCATGCGCACCTTCTGCCCCTCGACTGAATAGACGTAGGCGCAGTCGCCGTCCCAGGCATAGATAACGGGGACCACGTATGTCATGCCACCCACGTGACATCCAACATGCCCGACAACTTGGGAACGCAAGAACCGGTCGATTTCTAAGGGCTGCATCTCGACGATCACGACTGCCATTGTCCCTCGGCACCCTCGTCGTCGGCGTGTGCCCTTTGGCTCTCGCTAGCTGGGCTAGCTGCTCGGCGGGGGATCGGTTGGGCAAGGCCCGCACAGGTACCGCTGACCACGAGCTGGTCGGCGGGCCGTGCCAGGATCACGCGGTACGATCCCATCTCGTGGTGGCGGAACTGTGACGGACGACGTTCCGTTGGCGGAGCGATGACGGGCCGGCGGGGACAGGCCGGCGGGGTCGCGGACGGCGCGGGCGGCGCGGGCGGCGCGGGGGCCGCGGCGGCCGCGAGCGGGGAGGGTGCCGCGAGCGGGGAGGGTGCCGCGAGCGGGGAGGGTGCCGGTCGGGGGCACATCACGAGCCTTGAGGGCATCCCGGCCTTGTCGCTCGACGCGATCAGCTCGGTCGCCTACGGCCCCGAGGCGATGCTCGTGGTGCTGGCGACGGCCGGTGCGGGCGCGCTGGCCAAGATCGAGCCGATCACGATCGCCATCGTCGTGCTCCTCGTGATCCTCGTCTTCTCCTACCGCCAGGTCATCGAGGCCTTCCCCGATGGTGGCGGGTGCTACGCGGTCTCCAAGGCCAACCTCGGTGCCGGGGCGAGCCGCCTTGGCGCCGCGTCGCTCGTGGTCGACTACGTCTTGACCGTCGCCGTGTCGATCTCTGCGGGGGTCGCCGCCCTCGTCTCGGCCTTCCCGGCCCTCGGCCCGGACAGCCTTATCATCTCCCTCGGGTTCCTCGCCCTCTTGACGGCCCTCAACCTGCGCGGCATCGCCACGAGCGCCCGGACGTTCCTGCTGCCGACGGCGGTGTTCATCGCCGGGATCTACGTCGTGATCGTCGCCGGGCTGTTCCGCTCCCACCCGGCGCCGGGCGCCGGCATCCACGCGGCCGCCGTCCCCAAGGTGGCGGCGGCGGTAGGTGTGCTGCTGTTGCTGAAGGCGTTCGCGGCGGGGTGTAGTGCGCTCACCGGTGTGGAGGCCATCGCAAATGACGTGCCGGCGTTCCGGGCGCCGCAGGCTCGGCGGGCGATGCGCACCGAGGTGCTGCTCGGGGGCATCCTCGGCACCATGCTGCTCGGCCTTGCGCTGCTCACGGTGCGTTTCCACGTCGCCCCCGAGGCCAGCCAGACGGTGCTCAGCCAGATCACCGGAGCGTCCGTCGGGAGGGGGGCGATCTACTACGTCGTCGACCTGTCGACCACGCTCATCCTGGCGCTCGCCGCCAACACCTCCTTCGGCGGCCTGCCCGTGCTGGCCAGCCTCCTGGCGCGCGACAACCTGGTGCCGCACGTGTTCGGGCTCCGGGCGGACCGTCCGGTCTACCGCTACGGCGTGGTCGTCCTGGCTGTGCTCGCGGGGGTGCTGCTGGTCGCGGTGAACGCCAACACGAACTCGCTCATCCCACTGTTCGCGATTGGGGTGTTCACCGGCTTCACGCTTTCCCAGACCGGCCTGGTACGGCACTGGCACCGGGAGCGCCCCCCGTACTGGTGGGCGCGGGCGGCGCTCAATGGGACCGGGGCGGCGATGACCGCGCTGTCCACGATCATCTTCTTGGTGACCAAGTTCACCGGCGGCGCCTGGGTGGTGGTGATCGCCATCCCCGCGCTCATCTTCTTGTTCTCCCGCATCGCGCGCTATTACGACGACGTCGGCACCGAGCTCGGGCTCGGTGCGACGCCGGGGAAGCCCCAGCCAGAGGGTCGCCTGATCGTGGTGATGGTCGCCACCGTGTCGCGCATGGCCGAGTCCGCGCTCGCCACCGCGCTCTCGCTCGGCCATGAGGTGGTGGCGCTCAGCGTCCAGTTCGACGACGAGCGCGCCGCCACCTTGCAGGCTGACTGGGACCGCTGGCGCCCCGGGGTCCCCCTCGTCGTCCTGCGCCCGAACACCCGCTCGATCGCCACGCCGGTGCTTGAGTACCTCGCCTCGGCCGAGGTCAGGGACCGCAAGGTGATGGTCCTCATCCCCGAGGTGGAGCCCCGCAAGTGGCGGCACCGGCTCTTACAGAACCAGCGCGGCTCGATCCTCGCCGACGTGCTCCGTCGCAGGAGCACCGCGGCGGTCGGACGAGTCCCGTACCACTTGACCAAGGACTGACGAGCGGTCGTCCCTGCCCGGGACAACCTCGGCCGCTACGCCATGAGTCATCCGGGCTGCCCTTCGCCTGCAACGGGGCGGTCGTGGGGGCGGGCCAGCGGTGCCAAAGACCGGGCTTCGGCTACGGCACGTCCGAGCTCCTGCCTTCGCTTGGTGGTGCCCCTCCCGCTGCTTGAGCGGAGCGAGAGATAAGCGGCGACGCCAACGGGGATGGGTAGCCAGAAGTTGACGAGCCGGTAGCTGACCACGGCGACGATGGCGACCGCCCGCGTGGCGCCGAAACCCACCAGGCTGGGGACGAGGACCCCCTCGACGATCCCCAAGCCGCCCGGCGTCACCGGGATGGCTGCCAGCACGTATGCGAGCCCGTAGGCGACGAGCAGGCCGTCGGGGTTCTCTATGTGGCCGAACGCCGCGAGGAAGACGAACAGCGATGCCGCGTCGAGAAGCCAGTTGGCCGCCGCCCAAAGCAACGCCCGGCGCATCAAGGCGCGATCAGCGGCCATGACACGGATCCTGGCTGCGATCTGGTGCACGACTCGGTTGGCGGTGTCGGAGGCGCTCGGCTTCAAGAACGGCACTCGGCCGACCAGGGCTCGCAGAGCGGTAGCCGCTCGGTCCTCGCCTTTGGTGAGCAGGAGCACGACCCCAGCGAAGGCCGCCAACAGCAACACGCCCACGATGGCGGCAGTGGCGTAGATCGGGTTGAACCCGGTCAGCGGGATCGACACGATCAGGGCCAGCCACAAGATGGCGTTAAGCAGCAGAGCGGAGCCGATCCCCTGGATGGCGAGCGCCAAGCCCGCATCGCCCGCGCTCACCCCCTCGTTGGTCAGCAGCCGGTACCCGAGGCCATCCCCGCCGGCCGTGCCTCCTGGTAGCACGTGGCTCACGGCCAGCGTGGACAGGTCGATCCGCCACACCCGGGAGAACCGGCCGGCCCCTGGTGGCAGCACCGCCCGCGTCAGCTCGGCGTAACTTGCCAGGCTCGCCACCTCGAGTAGGACCCCGAGGACGACGAAGCCGATGTTCACCCGTGCGAGTAGGTGCAAGGAACGGCCAACCCCGCCGATCTGGGGGAGGACCAGGTACTCGGCCACAAGGGCGAGCAGGATGAGCAGAGCGCCGCGCCGAAAGGGGTGCCTGCCGGCCACCCGCCGCCATGGTGAAGGCCGCGTCCGTGCCTCTTTCGCGCTGGCCTGCTCGTTCACCTGCACACACCCATAGGTACCCCAGTTACGTGCAGTTCCTGATGGCCGCCCCCTTGACGTCAGCCCGTGTCAACCCGTCGGTCCCCGTCGCCACCCCATGTCCCGCCCGTACGGTCCCCGCCCGTACGGTCCCCGCCGGTGCGATCGCCGCTTGTGCGAGCCGCCAGGGTACGGTTCCTGGCATCGACTGGCGCCTCTGGATCCGCGCCCTGACGCGCATTGGGGCCTCGCGGCACGAGATGCCGCCGGACGAGCCCCGCGCGGCCGGGACCTCTCGGCCGGGACCGTCGGGGGAAGCCGGCCCGGAAGCACCTCCCGACCATGTCATGCAGCCGAACGTGCCCGCCGGGCGTGAGGTGCCGGGTTTGTCGGTGCCGTTTTGGGGCGTCGTGGTCCTGACGGGGATCGGCGCGGGGATCGGTGCCGCCGGCTTCATGGTTCTGCTGCATGCGGTGCAGCATTTCGCCTACGGCTACCGGTCGGGCCTCTTCCAATACGGCGTGAGACGCACTTCGCCCGAGCGACGGGTCGTGGTGATGGCCGGGGCCGGCGTGTTCGCCGGAGTGGCGTGGACGGCGCTGCGGCGCGTCGCTAAGGCTGGCACCGGGTTGAGCGAGGCCGTCTGGGAGCGCGCCGGGAAGCTCCCCTTCTTCGGCACCATGGCCAACGCGGTACTTCAGATCGTGGTCGTCGGCCTGGGCGCGACCCTCGGGCGGGAGGGTGCCCCCAAAGACGCTGGCGCTGCCATGGCGAGCCGGCTGTCTGACATCTGGGGTCTGCCGGTGGAGCAGCGTCGTCTGCTGGTGGCCTGCGGGGCGGGTGCGGGAATGGCGGCGGTCTACAACGTGCCCCTGGGCGGGGCGCTGTTCGCACTGGAGGTGCTGCTTGGCACGCTGTCGCTTCCCATGGTGCTTCCCGCACTCGCCACCTCGGCCATCGCTACCGCTGTGTCGTGGCTGGTGCTGCCGGACCGGCCCACGTACCAGGTCCCCCACTATGGGGCCTCGGCCCCCCAGGTGGTCTGGGCGGTGCTCGTGGGACCTCTCGCCGGCGTGGTCGGGGTCGGCTATATCCGCCTGATCGCCTGGGCCAAGGGGCACACGCCGCAAGGGTGGCGCTTTGTGATCTCGACCACCGTTGTGTTCAGCGCTATCGGCTGTGTCGCAGTTGTTTACCCCGAGGTCCTCGGCAACGGCAAGGACGTAGCCCAGTTCGCCTTTGTCGACCAACTTGGCCTACCGCTGCTCGGCGCGCTCATGGTCATCCGCCCCCTCGCCACGGCCAGCTGCCTGCGCTCGGGCGCCGCTGGCGGCCTGTTCACTCCGACGCTCGCATTCGGAGCGTTGGCCGGCGGTTTCCTCGGTCACGTCTGGTCGGTGCTGTGGCCGGGAGCGCCGGTGGCCAGCTACGCCATGATCGGTGCAGCGGCCATGCTCGCCGCGGCCATGCAAGCCCCGCTGGCCTCCATCGCCCTCGTGGTCGAGCTGACAGGGAATGAACTGACGCTAATGGTCCCGCTATTGGTGGCTGTTGCGGGAGCCACGCTCGTCTGCCGGGCCCTCGATGACCGTTCGGTCTACTCCGCGCCGCTGCGTAGGCACCACGATGACCCTAAGGTGGAGACTCCCGCATGATCGCCTGGACCTGGGCGGACCTGCGCGGACCTGGCGGCAGGCCGCCAATAGCGCCAGCGGCGCTGGACGGGGACCTGCGCCGTGGCGCGAGCAGACCTCGACTGAGGAGGAGATCAGGACGAGCAGCGCGACGGCGCCCGCCGTGATGGACAGTCCGTGTCGTGGGCGCGTTTACTGCTCCCGTAGCGCAAACCCTTAGGGTTTTTGCCAGGCTGAAACGTGCTTAACGCTATCTGCCGTGAACTCCGAGCGGTCCCAGCCTGCCCAGCGGAACTTCAGGTTCATCCCGGCGATGCGCGCCATCAGGTCCATCTCGGCCGGCCAGGCATAGCGGAACGGGACACGACGGAACCGTCCAGCCCCGTCGGGAGAAACTGTGACGTGGTTGGAAGTAAACCGCTGCTTTGCCACCTCGTACTGGTCGAAGCCGATGTAGCCGCCACCTTCTGTGCCGGGTGCCACCGCGAAGGGGACGGAGTCCTGCCCGGGCGGTAGGCGTCGGAGGTCCGGCACGCCAACCTCGACAACGAACAGCCCACCGGGGCGAAGGTGCGCGGCCGCGTTGCAGAAGACGTCGACTTGCCCATCCTGGGTGACTACGTTGCTTATGGTGTTGAACACCAAATAGACGAGCGAGAAGTGACCTGCCACTCGTGTTGTCGTCATGTCGCCGATGGTGACCTCGACCGAGGCACCGCCCGGTTTGCCTGGGACTCGCGCTGCCATGGCCCTGCTCAGTTCGACGCCGCTCACGGGAAGCCCGCGCGCCGCTAGCGGGGCCGCGACCCTGCCTGTCCCTAGGGCGAACTCGAGCACCGGGCCGCCGTCAGCCAACGCTTCGAGGACCTCCACAATTGGGCCCACGACCTCAGGGGCATTTGCGCCTCCGGGGGAGTCGTAGCCAATGGCCACGCTTTCAGGGAACCAGCCGTCGGCAGGGTCGTCCCCATGGCTGATCGTGAAGGTGAAGGCGGTGCTCTCGTTCATTACACGACCCCTTCGTACTAGTCGGCGGTATTTTCACGGCTACCGTTACAATAAACTGCCGACATAGGACGCCGAGTAGAATTGCTTGGGCTTGGGCTTGGGCTGAGGGTCGCCGAGCGTTCTGGGTTGCATATTCGGTGCAGAAGTGAGGTGACAGGCTTCTGTCACTTTCCAGCGGATTGCAGAACGACAGGGAGCGACTCGCGGGTCTCACCGGTGATACACTGAGGGCATGGGTGAGGTTTCAATCAGGGATCTGCGTAACCACGGCGGCGAGGTCATCGACCGCGTGGTACACGGCGAGCGGCTCACTGTCACCCGCGACGGGCATCAAGTAGCCGAACTTCGGCCTCTGGAACACCGCCCCCTCAGGGCCGACGTGCTAATCGAGCGATGGGCGCGGCTACCTCGGTTCGATCCCGATGCGCTTCGTAGGGACCTTGATCGGGCGATCGACTCACGTCTGTGACCGACCGCGGGATACTGGACACTTCCGCCGTCGTCCTCCTCGGTCGCTTGCACGCGAGTGACCTGCCAGAGGAGCCGGTCATCACCGCCGTGACCCTGGCAGAGTTGTCGGTCGGTCCGCTGGTGGCGACTACCCGTAAGGAGCGAGCCGCTCGCCAGGGCGTGCTCCAGCAGGCTGAGGCCGACTTCCAACCGTTGCCCTTCGATGCCGACGCGGCCAGGGCATTCGGCCGAGTGGCAGCCTCGCTGAGGGCAAGCGGTCGCAAGGTTCAAGCTCGCAGCTACGACGCAATGATCGCTGCCACCGCTATCGCCACCGAACTACCCCTCTACACTGTCAACCCCGACGACTTCACCGGCATCGAAGGGCTCGATTTGCATTCAATCCCTCATCCCGGCCAACCCTCTAGGCTGACCTGACTCGAGCTGGTCTCAGCGACCGGCACGGAGAAGGTCAGGCAACCTTGTCGATCGGAGCCCCGTATGCTCCGCGCTGGCCAACCGCGGACGGGCCAATGTCCGGCTCGCCCCTTTTATTCCGCCAGCCTCGGGGCCCTTGTTTCGCTAAGACCCCTGAGTGAGTGGTGGTGGTGCCTCGAAAAGCCAACCACGCCCAACGATCGCCGCTCGGCCCATCTACCTGTGGGGACGCAAGCCAGCAGTTCTCACCTGCCGGGACGAGGTGGTCGCAGCGGTCGAGGCGCTGGTCGCTGGTGGGGAGCGCCGGTCTTCACCGTCGAGAACGTGCATGCCGCTATGGTCTCCTGCGGATCCGCCTGGTCTCGGGAGGTCTCGGGAGACGGTGGTCAAGACGATGTTGCGGATGACCCGCCCGGCTCGCCGTCGTCCCTACGTCGAACTCGAGCGGGCGGAGCCCGACTTGTACCGGGTCGTGCCCTCTCGTGAGGGACTCGGACGCTCGTAAGAGTTTCGCGGTACAATACGCTGGTGTCGGAAACCGACCTGTGGATCGAGCCGACCGCTCGACGCCATGGGATCAGCGACGACGACATACGACACGCTCTGGCACACCCCGGCTACGTGGGAGACGACCCTGATGCACTGGACGGAGACACTCCCATGACCTTGATCCTCGGCCCGGACCACGCCGGCAATCGACTGGAGCTGGCGGCCCTGGTGGCCGACGAGGGGACGGTGGTCGTGGTTCACGCCATGTCCATGCGAGCGAAGTACGCACATCTGTGGCCCGGAGAACGGAGGTCCCGACCATGACCACCAAGCGACCACCCCTCACGATCGGCGGCCGATCGATTACCGACGAGTTGGTCGAGAAGGCAGCGGAGCAGGCGGAGGTCGGCCTGGACACCGAACACCTTGTTCGCCGGCCTGGTGGCCGTCCCCTCCTCGGTTCGGCGCCGGCTGGGAACATCTCGGTCCGGTTCCCGCCCGATCTGCGGGACCAGCTCCGGGCCCGAGCCCAGGCGGAACAAGTTGCCGAGGCCGAGGTGATCCGCCGCGCCGTGCACGACTACCTGGAGCGCCCCCGGGCCAGCTGAGCCGGTGCGATCGCAAGATGGCAATGGCATTACATCACCACGGTTAGCGACGGCGTGTATCTCCGGCGGAAGGGTTCGTTTGGGGCCTGCGACGGAAATCTGCGGCGGGCGCCACTGGAGCGAACGTTACCGAAGTGGTGCGTAACTCGCCTGCCTTGGCCGCGGCGACGAGCTGGCCGCCCATCGCTTCGTTACATCAGGTGGAGGTGGCGGGAATTGAACCCGCTCGCACCGCTTTGGAGGCGCCCGGCTCAGAGGGTCGAAATGTGGCCCCAAGTGCGAAATCACATGACCGTAGTTACTCGCTTGTGCCCACGAGCGACCGTTGACGCGTGTCCTGCTTGCGTCAAATCATGCCGTTTATCGATATTCACGATCTCACCGGTTGTTGGCGGTCGCTTCTCGGAGCGCATCTAGCTTTTCCGACAATTTCTGCTGGGTGCCTTTGAATAGGTGCCCGTAAACGCGGAGAGTGACGGTGGCGTCCGCGTGGCCCATCCGCTGGGCGATGGCGAGCGGGTTGGCACCCAGCTCGATCAATAAGCTCGCATGGCTATGTCTGAGGTCGTAAGTGCGGACCTTGTCAGGTAGGCCGGCAGCGCGAAGAGCAGGTCTCACCACGTCCTCCCGGAAGTGGTCGCGGTTGAGCGGGTTGCCGTAACGGGTCTGGAACAAGAAGCCATCACGGTCGAGGTTGCCCCGCGCCGCGATCATCTTCGCTAGGTCTTGGAAGAGCCATTCCGGAATGGGGGTCGTTCGGTCCCCCGCGTCGGTCTTCGGCGGCCCCTCTACCCTCCCCCTGTACGGCTCGTCGCCGTAGCGGTGGACCGGCATAACGGTGGCGCGTACGGAGACCTCGTGGTGCACGAAGTCAACGTCGCGCACGCGTAACCCGCAGAGCTCGGCAGGCCGTAGTCCCGCGAAGACGAGCAACCACACGGCCGGCTTGTACCGGTCCGGGACGTGGGCGGCCAGCTGGTGCACTTGTTCCATGCTCAGGACGCCGTCGCCCTCGCGCAATTTGTTGCGCCTCACAACGACCTCGTGACCGGCGGCCGGGTTCTCGCTCAAAGCTCTCGCCTTGACGGCGAACTTGAGGATGAGGGAGAGAACGCTGAGGCGTTCGCGCAGCGTCTTCGGGCCGAGGCCTTTCTCGCGGCGGTCGGCGAGGAAGAGCTCGACAGCCGCGTAATCGATGGAGCCCACCCGGCGGCCACCAAAATAGGGCAGGACGTGGCGGTCGAGGTTGCCCCGATAACCACGTCTGGTTGACGGTCTGAGGCCATTGGTCGTCTGCCATCAAGCCTTCGCCCAGTGGTCGAAACTGGAGCGAGCTTGAGCGGGGTCGATGAACTCGTCGCGCACGAGTCCGCCCCCCATCCCAGCAAGGAAGCGCCTGGCGTCCTCGAGGCGGTTGAAGGTGACCGACCTGGTGCGGCCGTTCGGGTCCCGGTACCGTGCGCGGTAGCGCCCGTTCTTCTGCTTTTCGATCCTGCTCACGTGGCACTCCTCCCCGTGGCCGGTCGGCCGCCGTTTCAGGGCGCGCCTTTATGTAGTTATGTAGCCGAGTGGGGAGGCCCCTTGCGTCACCGGTTGGGCCAGGCCTCGAACCCTCGCCGGGTCACACGCAGTTGAAGAGGTTATCAGGCACTACCGACGGAGACCCGTGGCTTGTCACCACAGCTTCCCGGTCACCGGAACCGGGCAATACTGGCAAGGTGAAGGTCCGGAACATCCGTGGGGGCGACGTTCTCCGCGATGACGAGGATGTCGTGGTGCGTGGCGGCGACCTAGATCCGGCCGTCCTCCGCCGGGACGCGCAGCGCAACTACGAGGTCTACGGCATGTACGGCATCTCGGTCTTTGCCGTCCGGGGGTCACGCTCGATGAAATGGCGCAGCAAGCCCGGCTCGTCCGCTTTGACCGCATAACGCTCATCAAGGCGGGCGCCATTCGAGGCGTTGGGCTTAGGCTGGAGCCAACTGGACGCAACCCTCGCCACTTTGACATCACCTTCGACCAACTCGACGAGGGCATCGACCACCTCTGCGGCTGCGAGCACAAGGCCGTCGCCAACCCGTACCGTGAAGACTGACACGGGAGGTGACATGGACGAGGAAGTCGACCTGCTGGCAAACCTGAACGCCGAGGACGACGACGGGCTCGGCTGGTCCACGCCCTCCGACGCTCGCGCGCCTACCAATGTCCGGCCAGGTGCGTTCTTGTTCGCCGGCAACGGCTACGGTCAAGCCATTGTGCGGGTGGTCACCGTCGATGCGGACGGCCAGGTGCACTTCAGCATCGTGCCCGGTTCGGTCGCCAAGGTCTCGACCAGTTTGCCCATGTGCGCCCTCTCTGTCGACTGACCAACCAGCTTGTAGACGGCCGCGGGGCCGGCTTTTCATCGGTTGCCGGGAAGGTGTCGGCTTCGCGACGACGGCTGTCGCCCCCGGCCGCGGTGGCACACCGGCAGTTCTGCACGGCCGAACCAATGGTTGGCTGCCGGCCCGAGATCCCCACCCCGCGCCGGCCGGGCGCCCGAGCGCTGGGCACAGCGGCTCTGGTAAGATCATAGGTACGATCTTGTCAGGAGGTGCTTGAGGTCACGGCGACGGTGTACCAGGCGAGCGACCTCGCGGGAGCGAGGCGCAGGGAGTTCCTCGGTGCCGCCCGAGAGGGCGGGGCGTTGTTGCGCGACACGGACGGCTTCGCGCTCACAATGGTCCCCCTCTCCCAGTTGGAGGCGGTTACCGAGGTTGCCCGCACGGCTGTGGCCGCCCTCGTGGCTATATCCAAGGCGGCCCGCGGCCAGTTACGCCCTGCCGACCTGGGCGAGCTGGCGTGGCTGGCAGTCTTCGACGAGGACGACCGGGCTGAGTTCTTCGACGAGCTACGCGACGCCCTCTCGATCGCCGAGGCCACTCGCGACGCGTCAACGGTCGAGACGTGCCTGCGAGAGTGGCGCACCACCGCAAGGGCGCTTTCGGACCCCCGCGCCCGGGAGATCCTGACCGGGCCCGGGGACGACAGTTATGTCGAAGTCGCCCGGCCGGAGCCCTGACCCGGCCCCCGGCGCCTACCGCCCTCACGTCGCGGCCCGCCGGCCCGGTGGGCGCCCTAGCGTCAAGCCCGCCTTCCGGGTCTTGGTGCACCACCGTTACCTGGAGCTCTGGAACGAGCTCCCGAGCCGCGTGGGGCTTGAGAACGCCCAGCAGTTCTGGGACCACGTGGCCATGACCCCAGGGGAGCCGCCCAAGGTCGGCACCTCGAGCGTCATGAAGGGCAAGCACGCCGCTCCCAAGTGGCCCGGGTACTCCAAAACCGTCCACTACGAGGTCACCGGCGCCGGCCGTATCGACTACCAGTTCAACCCGCGTGCGACCGAGGGCGTACGCGGAGACCCACACGGCGTAGTGAAGATCCTGACCATCGACCTGAGCAGCCATTGACACGCTGACGCCAAGGGGCGGTGGTCCCAACTGACGGGCGCAGCGCAGCCTTTCATCGAAAGGTTGGCCGTGCCACATTGGTCGCCAAGCCCGCTGGCGTCCAGAGACGCCGGCGGCGGTAGCGAAGTCCGCCGTGGACAGCACGCCCGCGTTCTTGTGTTGGGACTTCTGTGGGACGACGTTATGTCGCCAGGAGAGGCAAGACAGTTCACGCCCGATCCGTCGCTCTGGCGCGAAAGACCTGCTCAAGAAGCTGTCGGTGCGGAGGCGCAGAATTGTAGATATTCCGCTCGTCTGGTGAACGGTGAAAACTGTCCAGCAGCCCGCGCCCCGTCAAATGTTCAACGACGAAGGGCCTCTGGCTGCGGTGGGACTGCGACGTGAACGGGCGCCCCGAAGTCGGACAGGGTCGTCAAGGTGGAGAACCTTATCTTCCCGCTCCTTCCTCTGATGGTCTCTACCTCCGTGAACGAGCTGCGCCGGACTCGGCCTCGGTGGTCCAGCCATACGTCCACCGTGAAGGGCTTGAGCTTGGTGCCCGATAAGTCCTCGGCCGGCATGGCCACCTGGTATTCGGTCGTCCCGACGCCTGAGAGGTTGGCACGGCCGACGAGGCTGACCTTGTGGGCTCCTGACAAAGCGCCCAGGAGAAGCACCTGTGCGCCCACGGGCTGGCTGGTGTGCCGCACGTACCAGCGGGACAGGCCCAGGTAGCCGAGGACACCGCCACGCTCGGCTCCATTCTCCCGGGGCGGTAGGAGGAATTGGTCGTAGACGTCGCTTCCGACCTGGCGGACGTCTTCTACCGCAGTGGACGACGACGGGGCGCCACTGTAGGTGACCATGCTTAGCTCCGAGCGGGCAAAGTTGACCCAGCCTTCCATGGTGGACCCAGCGCTGCCGGGCCCGGTATTGACCCTCACGAAGTGCGCCGAGCCGGCTGCCTCCGTGCGGCCGAGGGAGGCCTCGACGGCGCGGGCGGAGCTGGCCGACGTCGCGCAGCTCGCGAGCCCGACGGCGCAAGTCGCGGCAACCAGCACCGACCAGCGGTACTCACTGCGCCGTACGCGGGGTAGGGGCGCCCTCATGCCACCAAGTATGCAACGGCGGCGAGGCCGAGGACCGGCTGTGGAGGACTTTCGCCGGTCGGCGGCGAAGGCGCCCAGTGGCTGCGGTCCGTGACTGGCAGCGGTCGCGTGGGAGACGGCTTGAGTTAGGCTCGCGGCATGCCGGAGCCTGGCGAGCTGCTGGAGCTGCTGTACAACGTCGGCGCTGGGGGGCCCCCGGCGTTTGCGGGGCGCTAGAGCTCGACCCTGTCGTCCCGATGGGTGCCTTCAGCCCCGAGACGGCCCACCTGAAGGTCGTCGATGAGCGGGCGTGACAACGACGCGTGCGGCCAGTGCTCGTGAAGCGGCTGTGGCGAGCAGCCCGGCGCATCGGGCAGCGTCGTCGGCTCCGGCGAACCCGAGCACGAGCCAGGGCAGCTACGCACCAATCCAGAGCGTGACCCGTCCGGCGGCAGCGCGATTTGTCCGACGCCTCGTACGCGAGGAACAGCTCGGACGATCGTAGGCAACCCGATGCCCGAGCAGCTGCAGCCAGCGCTTTGGGGTAACCCCATCGTTGTACAGGAGACCGAAAAGCCGATAATCTGTGCGGGTCTTTCGTGAAGGCGACCGAGCGCGGAGCCGTCGATCCGCCGCAGCCCAATCCTAACGAGTGCGTAAAGAACTCCCGTCGTAAGAGTTTTTCCGTGTTCGACCGCCGGCAGGGGACGCCAACGGGAGGGCCCGGTTTGCAGGGAACCGTTCAACGATGCCAGTGGTCCTAAGAGTGATGGCAGACCGGACGAGCGGTGCCTTATTGGGCCGGGGTGTTCCGGCCGCGTGCGTCATTTTGCTGGCCGCCGGGACGTTGGCCGCGCCCCCGGGAGCGGCGGTGACTTCCAAGAGGTCGGTGGCTGCCAGCGGGTTCCAACCCCAGTCGGTCTCCTTCGTGGGCCAAAGCATCTGGTCGGTCGGCACGGTGGCCTGTCCGGGTCATGTCCGCTGCCCGGAGCTGTGGGAGAGCGGTGACTCCGGGAAGCGTTGGGCACGCCTGGCGCTGCCACCTGCCCTGTCGTCCCTAGTCGACCGCGCCCGGCCGGGCACCTTTGCCTATGACAGTGCCCCTCCCGTCCTGAACGTGCGCTTCGCCAACGCCCGAGACGGGTGGCTGTTCGGCAACATCCCGCTCCCGGCCCGAGTACAAGGCGTGGTGTCGACGACATGGGCCCCGGCGCTCTGGGCGACCCATGACGGTGGCTCGGCGTGGCGGGCAGTGGCTTTCAAGGGACTGGACCGCAGCTACCCGTACGGGGCGGTCCTCGACCTCGGGGCCGCCGGCGGCACCGCCTATCTCGTGGTTGCCGGGCGGGGCTTCCATGCCCAGGTGGAGAGTTCACCGGTCACCGGTGGCCTGTGGCACAC
>JAJYMM010000009.1 GCA_021787035.1 Actinomycetes bacterium | reverse complement strand
GCCAGTCCGGCGGCGACGGCGAGCCACGCCGCCGCCGTCGCGACGAAGAGGAGGTGCAGGTCGGCCTTCCTGCGGCGATGGCGCAGATGCGCCCACAGCGAGACCAGGTGCGCGCCGAGGCCCGTGCCGAGCACGCCGGCGCCGGCCCACTCGGCGGAAGAGGCCCCGTGCGCCAACCCACCGGCGAGGACCGCGGCGCCGAGCCACGTCGCCCATACCGCCACGGCTCCGGCACGATACCCGGAGGGCAGGTGGGCGAGCATGAACATGGGCCAGAGCTTCTGTGCCACACCGATATAGGTGACCCCGAGCCAGGCGAAGAGACCGAGCACGCCCATCGCGAGGTCGACGTGGGCGGACAGGGCGAACCAGTTCCCCTGGCGGTCACCGACGAAGGTGGCGCCGAGGAGCGTGGTCGCCACGGCACCGAGCAGGGCGAGGCGAAGGGCGGTGACCGGGGTGCCCTTGCCGCGCACCGAGAGCGGCGCGGCGAGGTTCCAGGCGAGCAGTACCAGTCCCACCAAGGCAAGCGCACCGCTGGCGGCGGTCAACCCGACGTTCTCGAAGCCGACCCCGAGCGGCAGCGCCCATGATGCTGCCAGCCAGGACATGAACGTCGCTCGAGCCAAGCGGATCGACCGCAGCGGGCGGCCGGTGATGACAGGGGTGAACTGGTGTGTCGCGCCGAGGATGCCCATGGTCAAGGCTGCGAGCACGCCGAAGTGCACCGCGGCGATCACCGGATCGCTGTTGGGGTCGGCGGCAGACGCGGAACGCACCCAGATCCAGGCGACACCGCAGGCGACGAGGCCAGCCGAGGCCGCGGCCAGGAACCACAGGGGCACCGACGGGGGCGGCACCGCCCCGGGCACGCCCGGCGGCCGAGCCGCCCAGGAGCCGGAAGCCTCCGCCTCGCTCGGACTGCTGCTACCGGGCATCGTCATGTCTGCTGCCTGCTCCGGCGAGGAGTGCAGCCATGATTCGCGCTGCTTCGGACACGGTCATCTGCGGGTCGAGCTCGCCCAGTTCGACCGCATGGTGACGGTCTCGGTATCTGCGGTCCTGCCATGCTGGTGGGTCTCTGCAGGCATTCAGTCGTACTTCTCCGTCCAGATGGCCCCGGGTGCGACACCGAGGCCGACCAGGGCTTCGGCCGTAGACTCGACCATGACCGGAGGCCCGCAGAGGTAGGCGGCGCGCGGCTTAATCCCCTCCAGGCTCTCCGACAGCACGGTCCTGTCCATGCGCCGGTGATAGTGGGCGCGGGGCTCGTTCGGGTCACGGGTGATGCAGTGGACGACCCGCAGCCAGGAATGCCGTGCCGCCAGCCCTGCGAGCTCGTCGCGGTAGAAGGCGTGGGGATAGGTGGTCGCCGAGCAGACCAGCACGACCGGGTCGCACCGGCCTCGCTGCGCTGCATGGCGGACCATCGACATGAGCGGCACCATCCCGCTCCCCCCGCCGACCAGCAGCACCGGCCCGGCGTCGCGGCCGTCCCAGGTGAAGCGGCCGTAGGGCCCTCGCACCAACAGCCGCTCGCCGGCGCGCGGGCGGACCAGGAACGGGGAGAGGAGCCCCCCCGGCACCTCGCGGATGCCCAGGTCGATCATCGACGGATCCGGCACCGGCGCGCCTCCTTCTCGGGAGCCACCTCCGCCTGCCGACCGTTCAGCCGTCGCCACGCCCGAGTGCGCCACGCCACCAGTGTAGATCTACCAGACAGCAGAGTTTCAAGAAGCGTCGGCTCGAGCGCGGCCGCGGGCGGCGCTGTCTGGGACCGGCACAGAAGAGCGCCGAGGATGCTGCGTAGTCGACGAGCACCACCTCGAGCTCTAGGCTCGAACCCGCAGACTCCAGGCAGGCGGGGCGGGCACGCTCGCACGACAGTGCAGGTGGGATCGGAGGTCGATCAGCACTGCAGGCGCCGAAGAAGTGCAGTGCCGTCACCGTCTCGGTCGCCGCTTGCACCGCCGGTCGGGGCATCCCTGCCTCAACCGCCAGGGCTCCCTACAGCACCGTGCGGACCTCGGTGGCAGCGGTCGTGATCACGCGTCCCGGCACCGGGTTGATCGCTGGTTCGCCCGCCGCCGGATTGGGGCCGGACCTGGTGAGGGCCCGATCCCCTCGCCGGCGTGAAGGACGTGCGCGCCCAGGTCCCCCACGCGCACCTCGCCGGTCTTGGGGGTGCCGTCGCTGCAGTTGGGGTCGTCACCGGTGTCGTTCACGGCCACGCCCGAGCCATCGCCGTTCCATCCGACGAGGAAGGCCACCCGCTCTCTCGAGGGCGGCGCCGCCCCCACCCGCTCGAGGCGCCGGCCAGATGCGAGCGCGAGGTAGGTGGACTCGGTCCTCGCCGATGCCCAGGTCCTGGTGGTCCATCGGTGCGCAAGCCCCTCCGGGCAGCGACTGTCGAGCTGGGTTCGGGTTCTTCCGGCTCACCGGGCCGTTCATCGCGCCGGGCGGCAATGGGTCGGCATGCTTCGGCTCGGAGAGCTGCAAGCTCTATGGGCCCATGCCACAGGCCGGACTACCGGGGAGCACCGCATCCTGATAAATTCCAGTGACGGACAGAAGAACATGACCATCCGGGGATTGCCGGAGGTCAGGAAGGAGAACAGGCGATGGCGATCGTCGACGCCCGCCCGATCATCGCGTCGGGCGGCGAGCCGTTCGAGACGATCATGGCCGCGGCAGGCGCCCTCGAAGGTGGCGAGGAGCTGGTCGTCCTGGCACCGTTCGAGCCGGTGCCCCTGGAGGGGGTGCTTTCGTCGCAGGGCTTCTCCTACGAAGCAGAGGATCTCGGCGGCGGCGACTGGCGAGTCACCTTCCGGCGGCCGTTGTGACGGACCGAACGCCAGACGACGTGTCCGAGCCCGGTGCTCCGGCTGCCGACGGCAGGTGGCTGCAGCTCTCGGCGTCCGACGTGCTCGATGCGGCGTGGGAGGCACTGCGGGGGGTCTACGACCCCGAGCTGTACCTCGACGTGGTGTCGCTCGGCCTGGTCTATGACGTGCGGGCCGAAGCTGGCACGGTGGTCGTGGAGATGACGATGACGACGCCTGGCTGTCCGGCGTCCGAGGTGCTCCCCGAGATGGCGCGCATGGCGATCGCCGACGCGGTCGACGGCGCCGTCGACGTCGATGTGCGGGTGGTGTGGGACCCGCCGTGGAGCCCGGCCATGATCGACGAGAAGGCAGCGGCGGCCCTCGGGTTCCGGTCCCGATGAGCGAGGCAACAAAGGCTGGGGCGGCGGGGGAAGCGGGCGTCGAGGTGGTCCGGGTGTACGAGGATCCCGGGCGCCGTCCCCGCGAGCACCGG
>JAJYMM010000251.1 GCA_021787035.1 Actinomycetes bacterium | reverse complement strand
ACCGGGGCGCTGTGCGCCCACCTCAACCTCCCCGATGGCGCCTCCACCACCATCGAGTCGAAGACCAACTTCCACCGAGCCGTCGCCGACGGCCACGTCGACGCCGGCCGGGTGGCCGCCGCGCCACTCACGCCGTTCATCGGTCAAGGCTTTCGGCACCTCGGGCCCCGCTACGACCCATTGAGCGGCGAGGGGGCGCGTCTTCACGGCGGGCGGTTCAACCCGCCGGGAAGCTTCCCCGTGCTCTACATCTGCCAGAGCAGCCCGTGCGCGGTCGCGGAGCTGAAGAGGCTCGGCGAACGTCAGGCGATCGGCGTCGAGGGACTGCTCCCGCGGGTCCCTACCGCTACGAGATCGACCTTGACCGAGTGCTCGACCTCACCGACGGCGACGTCCGCGCCCAGATCGGCCTCGGCACGGACGTCCTGACCGGCCCCGACTGGACCGCATGCCAGGATCTGGTCGTCGCCGCACATGCCCTCGGCGCTAACGGCATCAACTCCCCCTCGGCTACCGGTGGGGAACGTCCTCGCCGTCTTCGTCCAGCACATCGGCCTTGGTCGCCTGGAGCCGCACCTCACCGAAGAATGGCACTCGCTGGACCTGCTTGATGGCTGAGCCCCACGCTCTCCTCGCATCTCGACCGTCGGGTCAAGGACCCGGAGGTCGAGGGGACCCGTAGGAATGGAGCGGTTTCTGGGGACTCTCGGGGATCGATCGATATTGAGTAGTGCAGCGGCCAGGCGGCTGCATACGCACAGCCCGTCGACCAGCACTTTCGTCCGTGCGGAGACCAGGGCGGCGCGGTGACCGGCCCCGCCCCCGCCACCACGACCGCTGGTCAGGCGCGCACCTCGTGCAGGGGTGCAGGCGCCTGACCAGCGGCTTCTCGTTCGGGTAACTCGTCGGAGATGCGAGTTTCTCGGGTGGATTTCTCGGGGTCCTATCAACGCTGCGTAGGGCATGCCATGGCAGGGGCGCGGCGTGTGCGGCCGCTGAGCGGCTGGTCCCCGACGGAGCCCTCGTGGGAGCCGCCGGTGCGTAGGGCTGCACAGGGCATGCGTACGCAGTGCACTGATCTCAATTACTTCGAGCAGACCTTTGGCGTGGCTGCCTTCGAAATGGCCGATCGTGTGCCCCCAAATAGGGGACCTGCTCGGCAAAGGTCAACGGGTGGCCTATACGGACACACGTCGCCGCTCAGCGCCAGGCTGTGACCTGGCCCGTTGCGGTGGCCGTTTCCAGTGCCGACGCGTTCGTCGCAAGGCGCGTCGAGGCGCCTACTGGGACCGCTGCCAGGGCCGTGGCCTGAACGCTTCGGCTGGTCCGGCGACGGCCATGATCAGCCTCGAACCGCTGCACGGGTGAGATTGCTTTCCTCGGCTGGGTCACGTACCGGGGTGAGGCCAGGGAGCAACGGTCTCGCAGCCGAAGTCCTCGGGCGCCACGTCCCGCACGGTCTCGGCGAACTGCCAGCGGTGGCCGCCGAGGTCTTCGATGGTGCAGTCTCGCTCGCCGTACTCCCGGTCGGTCGGCGCTTCAAGCACCTTGGCTCCCTGTGCCCGGGCGCGCTCATGCTGCGCATCGACGTCTGCGACCCGCACCCTGATCACATGCGTCACGACGCCGTCACCCGCCGGTCGCTGCTCGGCCCGGACGTCCGCCACGATCATCGCGCCATCCTCGCCGATGCTCAGCTGTGCCCGGTGGCTCTTCCCGATCCTGGTTCGCTCGACGAAACCGAAGGTCGCGGTGAGCCACGCGACCGCGGCCGGCACGTCGGGGTAGATGAGGACCGGTACGACGGTGGCTGGCGGCACGGACCGATTGGGCTTCATCCATGGCTCCTCTCGATCCCCCCTGCGCTCACGGCCCCAGATTGTTGCCGGAGGTCAACTGGCTTCCGTTCCGGGTCTCGAAAGCAGCTATGTACGTTACTCGACCGGCTGACGATAGTCGCTGGCGCTCCCAGCGGAATGGAATCGGGCTAGCCGGGCGGGGGTCACCGGCGAAGTCGCGCAAGATAGTGGCCGTCGCGGTCGGAGGCCGTCGCGTCGTCGAGCAGGTGAGGCTTGTGCAGCTCCTCCGCCTTCTGGCGGGAGAAGTCGGCGAGGTCGTGAAGCCGGACGATAGCAACGCGGACGACGTCGTCCCAGCTGATCACCGGACCGGCGCCGTAGGTGTCGAGGATCAGCTGCACCCGGTCGCGCGCCTGGTCCATGCCGGGAGCGTTCCCCGGCGGGTCGGCACCCAAGGGGACCGTCCGGGTCGCGAAGTAGGCAAGGTCCCACAGCCTCGGGCCCGGCGAGCAGAAGTCGAAGTCGATCGCGCCGACGATCCGTCCGCCGCGGAACACGAGGTTGTGCGGCGAGAAGTCGTTGTGGCAGACGACCTCGGCGGGGATCTTCGCCGGCGACTGCCAGACGGCGCCGTCGCTGGCGAAGCCGACACTGGCGTCGTGGAGGCGGCGTAGAAGCTGTGCGCCGTCGCGGAGGATCTTGTCGGACCAGACCCAGTCGGGGAGCGGGTAGGCGGGGACATCGCCGTGGAGGTAGGACAGCCGCTCCCGCTCAGGCTCGCCGCTCGGGCCGACGACGACTCCGACCGGGCGCGGTACCCAGTCGATCCCGGCGACGTGTAGGTAGTCGAGGTAGCGGTGCACCGTGGGCGTCCACGGGCCGGCGTCTCGCACGACGGTGTCGCCTTCGCGGTAGACCACGTTCATGTTGCCCCCGCCGAGGGGACCGTCCGGCTCTTCCCCCGGGCCCAGCTTCACCGCACCAGACTGCCACCCTGAACGCCGGGTCCGCTCACCAAAGGAGAGGATCGCCCTGTGACCGACAGCGACGGCGGGCGGTCGAGCCGCCACAACCAGCTCAGTATCGGGAGCGATGACCCGGGATGTTGACGGGTCGACCGGTTTGGCGCGGTCGCGCGGTTTGGCGAAACGGTCCGGGTAGAGCCTCTTGAGCGTCGCGCCGAGCGCGTCGGTCTCGGGGCCTGCGACGTCACCGCCGTCGTAGTCCCGCCCGACCTGCAGGTACCAGTCCAGCTCATGTCGCGAAATGAGGATAACACCGACCTCCCGGAGGCCGGCGAACGCCGGTCCGAGGAACTCGTGCGCGACCTCCCGGAGGAGGCAAGAACGCGTGAGGGGGTCATGGGCACCAGCGGTCCCACTTTGGAACTCCCAGATCTCGGGATGGATCTCAGCGATGGCGTCGGTGGCCTCGGCGACGATCCGAGCGCTCCACAGCGGCCGGTAGAGATCGCGTTCGGCGAGCCGTAGCAGCGTGTCGGCGAGTGCGATGGGCACGAGGACGCACGCGTCGAGGACCAC
>JAJYMM010000067.1 GCA_021787035.1 Actinomycetes bacterium | reverse complement strand
TCGGACTGCCGGCCAGGGAGGCAGTGCCGGGCGTCCTGCTCTTCCGGGCAGCGACCTTCTGGCTCCCGACCATCCCTGGCTACATCTGCTTCCTCGTCATGCAGCGCAAGCGGATCCTCTGAGCTGCAGCTGCTGGCGCCGGCCGAGGTGACCGCCAGGGCCTCACCGGCCGAGTCCAGCAGAGCCTCCGGTGCCACGTGGCTGCCCACCACCCGCCAGAAGAGTGTCGGGAGGTTAGCAGGCGCGTAGAAATAACAACTGCGTAGTTACGCCGGTGTCATCGTGAGCGAGGAGGGCGCAGGGTGTAGTTCCAGTCGCCGTGGAAGTCGTGGCGCTCGAGTTGCGGGCCGATGGCAGCCATCTGCGAGTCGTTGACTTTGATGCCCTTGGGGTAGGTGCCTTCGTCGAGTTCGGCATGCACGCTCAGCCCGGTGCGGGTGGTGGTGGCGCCGATCAGGTTGACCACGACCTCCCGGCTGATGAGCGGTTGGCCCCGCCAGTTGCTGGTGACCTGAGCCCACAGCCGGTGCTCGATCTTGTTGAACTTCGAGGTGCCGGGCGGGAAGTGGCACACCGTGATCGTGATGCCGGCGTCGGCGGCGAGGCGGGCCAGCTCGATTTTCCAGAGCCGGTTACGGTAGCTGTTCGAGCCGCCCCCGTCCGCGCAGATCAACAGGCGTCGGGCCGTTGGGTACGCGGCCGAGCCCTCGTTGTCCCACCAGCTGCGCAGCGCGGCCACCGCGAACGCGGCGGTGTCGTGGTCGATCCCGACCGACACCCAGCCGCGGTTGCGGCCCAGGTCGTAGATCCCGTACGGGGTCACCTTGCCCAGTTCCCGGTCGATGAAGTCGTGCGTCTTGACCTTCTCCGGGTCCTTGGCGGGCCGCCAGGTCTGGCCCTTGTTCTTGTAGGAGCCGACCAGCTCCTTCTTCTTCGCGTCGACCGAGACCACCGGTTCATGGCGGCGGGCGTGCCGGCGGATCTGCTCGTTCAGATAGCGGAACTGGGCGTCCCGGTCAGGATGCTGACGGCCCTCGACGCTCTTGCGGTTGGCCTGCAAGCTGAACCGCAGGTCGGTCTCCAGAATGTGGGCGACGGTGCGCGAGCTCACCGGATGACCGGCCGCGCTCACCGCGTCCGCGAGCTGTCGGGTCGACTTGAGCGTCCACCGCAGGGGCGATTCGGGATCACCACGAGCGTCCGGGTCAACCAGCGCGTCGATGGCGGCGACCAGCTCGGCGTCAGCGACCGTCGCCTTCTTGCGGCCTGCCCCGGCCCGACGCGACCGGCCCACCGGCAGCGCCGTCCCAACAACCTCGCCGCCAAGCTCACGCACACCTCGCTCGATCGTCGAACGTGCCGAACCCGTGGCCAGCGCCAGCGCGCTCACACCGCCGCGACCCAGCTCACTCGCTTCGGCCGCCAACAACAGACGGCGCTGCCGTTCATCAAGATATGGGCACAGCGCTGCGAACCGGCGGGCGGCTGGCTCCACGTCGACCACCCCACCATGCTACGGCCCAGCCATTAGATTGCAGTGTTTATTACCACGCGGCGCCCAAGCTGGTCTTTCCCGGTATTGGCGACCGCTTCACTTTGGAGCTGTTGAGCGCCATGGCCGGAGAGATGGAGGTGAGTCTCGCCTCGCTCACCTACTCCCGGCCCAGAAACCTGTTCGAGCTGTTTGTTCGCGCCCCGCACCAGCGCACCGACTCGACGACTTGGCGTCCCCGGCTTCCAGTCGACGAGGCAGCCCGCGGCTACAACGGGTGCGTGCTGAGCGTGCGAGTCGGCCTTGGCTACGTGCGGATCTTGCCATGGTGGGAGGTTGGAGAGATCCGTCGGGCTGTGATGGGGGACTGGTCGCAAGCTGAGACCGCATCTCAGTTCTCTGAGTAAGCCGGTACCAGCCGCAGATCGTCGCCGAGCACGGCGGCGGCGTCACGTCTTGCCCGTTCGAAGACGTCTGGACCCTGCATCTTGGAGGCGGCGAGGAACAGCGACCACAAAGACAGGTCATAGGGCGTGCCGAGTAGGCCGCGAGTGGCTGTCTCTGCTGCAAGATCTGGTCGGCCAGCGGCCAGTCTTGTCCGCCCGAGGCGTTGCGCGGCCGAGATGATCGCTACCTCCATCCTCGCCACGAGATGCTCCCGGTGCGCCCAGGCGTAGTCGACGTCCTCGAAGGGTCGGCCACGTACGAGCTCCAGTGCCTTCTCGAGTTCCTCTGCGGCGGCCGACTCGTTGGCGAGGCGGGAGAACAGGTCCCAGTCGCAGCCGAGCTTGGTGGTGACTTGGTATCCGCGCCCCCGGCGAGATGGAGGAAGTACGTCAGTGCCGAGGGATCCTCGCACATGTGACAGATAGTCACGAAGGGTCCGGGCACTTCCTTCCGGCAACAGCTCGTCGGCCCAAAGCGCAGCCCTGATCATCTCCCCTGCTACCGGGTGGTCGCGATGAAGTGCCAGGTAGCTCGTGAGCTCAGTAACCACTCTCTCCCTTGCGGCATCCGGCGTCTTCAACCAGCCGGTTACGCGAACGGGACCGAGGACCAGTACCTCGGGGCAACGAGTGCCGGGCGGTTCTGGCCCAGCTTCGTCGACCGCGCTGAGGCCGGTGCCGGCAAGCGTGGTCGGTTGAAACAGAGGGACTGTCTCAAGGGATTGTCGGACCGAGCCTAGCGGCGGCTTGTAAGGGATTGTGGCCTTTCCAACCGCAATGAGCATCGCCGGTGAGCCAGTCGCATTCCTTCCATATCCGTAGGTTCGCGGTCCCGGGGTATCCGAAGTAGCAAGATAACCGACAAATGCCACCTCGCCGGGCCTTGGCACAGCATTCGGCGCCTCTGCCATTGATCTACCCCGACACAAGAAGAACTTCACTCTATCTCCTGTGAAGATTGCTAGCGGTGCTTGGAAGAGCAAAGTCTGACATCTTTTCATCTGTCGGCGAGTCGCCACGGCCGACCACCAGCCCTGGCACCATCGACCCTATTCCCCAGCCACTTTATCACAGGAGCTTGGATTCGGAAAGCCCAGCTGCATCATCCACGCAGTGCTCTCCGCGTAGGGTTTAAAACCCGCGCTGCTGTCCCAAGCATCTGAAGAACCCATCAGGATTGCGTTCCTTGCAGCGGGTATGTCTGTCAGGCTCACCCATCGAGGTAATAAGGCCGTCATTGGTGGCAACAGCTGCCGCAATTGCTCTCCACGCACTGAGCGAGGTCGGTGCCTACATCGGCACATAGACCGCTGTCTATCAATCTCATCGTTTGAAGATATATTTCTGGCCTTATGCTGCGCGCAATTAGGTCCAACCCCACTGATGGCGCCCACTGGATAAGCTACTGAGCCCG
>JAJYMM010000038.1 GCA_021787035.1 Actinomycetes bacterium | reverse complement strand
AACAGGCCGCTCGACCGCCTGAGCCCGCATGTCAGCCGCCACAAACTAGGGACCACTTGAGGAACCCTTCGCCATGAACTAGGGACCGCTCCGCCGCCAGTCGTGGGACCACCTGAGGGTCCACCACCTCCGGTCGGACATCTGTTCGACTCGGGCACCGAGGAGGTGCCTGAATGTTCAAGGAGGTATCAGTGGTCCAAGTACGAGAAGTGCTACGGAGGTGGCTCAGCGGCAACGAGGGGCTCCGGCGCGTAGCAGACGGCGCCGGCGTCGACCGGAAGACGGCGCGCCGTTACGTGGAAGCCGCCGAGTCACTCGGCGTGAAAAGGGACGGAGGCGAGGGCCAGCTCACCGAGAAGCTCCTCGCCGCCGTGGTCGACGAGGTCCGTCCCGGGCGGCCCGCTGGCCATGGCGAAGCGTGGGGACTGCTCGAGGCGCACCACGAAAAAGTAAAGGAGCTCGTGGTGGTGAAGGGCCTCACGGTCGTGAAGGCAGGCGACCTGCTGGCACGCCAGGGCATTGTCGTGCCCGAGCGCACCCTGCACCGTTACTGCGCCGAGCACTGCCCCACCGGGGGCAAAAGGGACACGGTCCGGTTGGCGGACCCCGAGCCCGGCAAGGAGCTGCAAGCCGATTTCGGCCGGATGGGCCTGCTTTTCGACCCGCTCCAGGCGCGCCGGCGCGTCGTGCACGCGCTCGTGCTCGTCGCCGTGCTGTCCCGGCACATGTTCGTGTGGCTCACCTTCACCCAGACGACAGAGGACGTCATCGAAGGCCTGGAGGCCGCCTGGGAGTTCTTCCAGGGTATATTTGCTGTCCTAATCCCAGACAATCTCTCGCCGGTCGTCACCAAGGCAGAGCCGACCGAACCGCGCATAAACGACACGTTCTTGGAGTACTCCCAAGAGCGGGGCTTCCTAATTGACGCCGCCCGTGTCCGCCACCCCAAGGACAAGGCCCGCTGTGAGAGGCAAGTACCGTATGTACGGTCACGCTTTTTCGCAGGCGAGGACTTCGTCGACCTGGCTGACGGCAGGCGCCGGGCAGTTGCGTGGTGCTTGGACGGGGCGGGGGAGCGCGTCCACGGCACGACACGGTGCCGGCCTGTCGAAACCTTCAGGGCGCTCGAACAACCGGCGCTGCTCCCGGCCCCCACGGAGCGTTACGACACGCCCCACACAGCCGAGCCCAAGGTCCACCCCGACCACCACGTCGAGGTGCTGAGGGCCATCTATTCCATACCCGGCGACGACATGGTGGGCAAGACGGTCTCGGCCCGTGTCGACTCGACGACCGCCAAGTTCTACTACAAGGGCCAGCTCATAAAGCTGCACCCCCGGAAAGCGCCCGGCGGCCGCTCGACGGACCCAGCCGACCTGCCGAAGGAGCGGACCGCTTACGCGATGCGCAACATCGAGTCCCTGGTCGCCCGGGGCCACGCAGCCCACGAGGCAGTCGGCACCTACATAGAGGCGCTCATGGCGACCAAGTTGCCGTGGACGAAGATGCGCCAGGCCTACCGCCTGCTCGCCTTGGTCGACAAATGGGGCGCCGAGAAGGTAGGTGCGGCCTGCACCAAGGCCTTGGAGGCAGAGGCCGTCAACGTCAACCTGGTGGCCAGGATGCTCGAAAAGGCCAAAGAGGCAGGAGAGCCCGGTGCCGGGCCTGGCTGCGCGCCGAAGGGCACTGCGGGGCGTTTTGCCCGCGACAGTGCCGAGTTCGAGGCGAGGGGGCGGGCGAAGTGACCCAGCCAGTGCCCTCTGTCCCCCCAGAGCTCCGCTCGTTGCTGCGCCGGTTGCGCCTCGGCCAGGCCATGGACACCCTGCCCGAGCGGGCCGCGCTCGCAAAGGCCAACTCCATATCCCACCTCGACTTCTTGGCCACGGTGCTCTCCGACGAGGTGGCAAGACGGGACCGCTCCTCGGCTTCGGTGCGCGCCAAGGCAGCCCACCTGGACCCGAAGATGACACTGGAGCGCTGGGACGCCAGCGCTGCGGTCGCCTACGACAAGGCCGTGCTGGACGAGCTCGTCAGCTTGCGCTTCGTCGAGGACGCCTACAACGCGTTCGTCTTGGGGCCTGTTGGCGTAGGGAAGACGTTCCTCGTTACGGCGCTCGGCCACATCGCTTGCCGCCGGCGCGTCCGGGTCTACTTCGAGCGCGCCGACCGGCTCTTCAAGCGCCTGAAGGCGGCACGCCTCGATGCGAGCTACGACGCCGAGATGAGGAAGCTCGTGGCGACCGACCTGCTCATTATCGACGACTTCGCACTGCAGGGGCTCGACCAGGTGGAGACGTCTGACTTTTACGCCCTTGTGGTCGAGCGGCACCGTCGGGCCGCTACGGTTGTCAGCTCCAATCGCGACCCTAGCGAGTGGCTGGCGCTGATGGCGGACCCGATGCTCGCCCAGTCGGCCGTCGACCGCCTCCAAAGTGCCGCCTTCGAGCTCGTGATCGAAGGCGAATCGTACAGGCGGAGGGAGAAACCGGCGGTCGGCCCGCGGCCGGGTGTCCCCAAGGGAGGTGGCGCAAAATGAGCACCAACCCGTCGCGTAACGATAGCCGTAACGATAAGGCGACGACGAGGCGCTGCCCGGTCTGTGGCCGGAGCTTCACCCCCCAGGGGCGGCGCCGTTATTGCGACGACAAGTGCCGGCAGCAGGCTTTCCGCCGGCGCCACCAGCCAGGAGCCGCGAAGTCCCGGTGCCGCGCAAGGGCTCCAAGCGGGCGGTCACCGCCTACGAGTGCGACAGTTGCGGCGAAAGGGCCATAGGCGACCTATATAAGCGCCGACTGCAGGACGTTTATGAGGGCAATCGGCCTGGGCGGTACCTGCCCCCACTGCGACGGCGCCGTGGCCATTAGTGACCTTCTCGAACGACGTGGTTGCTAACCAGAGCCGCCGAGGCCCAGCGAACTCGGTCATTGCGCAGCGCGACTTTCCTCGATCGCGCTGCGCGACACCCCGAGGACCGCAGAACGACACGACATTGCGACCGTCACACACTTCAATGGCCAGTCCACGCGCCCCTGGAAGCCGCCGCTCGAAGCCCTCGCGGAGCTCCAAAGCGCTCACAGCTCGGCCCAGCCCCCCCACTGACGCCGGCCCCCCTTAGGGGGGCCGTTGTCGCCGGGTTAGCCGACCAGCCGCGTGCCGACCGGCAACACAGAGCAGGCGTCTCCCCAGCTCCACGCTCGCCGACGCCGGCAGGCGACAGCGACCTCAGTTCCCCAGTTTGACAAGTCACCTCGAGCCCTGGATCATGGTTCTCGACCGGTCGTGGCATGCCCGAGGTGGTCCCATGTTTGTGGCGCCGGGTGGTCCCATGCTACTGGCGGGTGACAACCAGATGGCATGGACGAGAAG
>JAJYMM010000208.1 GCA_021787035.1 Actinomycetes bacterium | reverse complement strand
GGCCGCGGTGACGAAGGGCTTCAGGCCGGAGCGGGAGGCCTTGGAGCAGAAGCGGTCGAGCAGCTCGCCCACCTCGTCTTCGGTGAGGTCGCCGGCGAAGATCGCCCGCAGGGCCTCCTATCCCTTAACCGGCCTTGGGGGTCGGTGTTCGGGGTGACGGGCTGAGGGTCCACCTCTGGTCGTGCCCGGGGTTGGATACTCGGTCAAGGAGAGAGACTATGAACGTGGATCATGAGCTCAAAGTGGCGTCGACGGCGGAGGGTTGGCGTCTGACTGACGATTCCGGCGGCGGCCCGCTGGTCGAGTCCGCCAACGGCTACTTGGCTCACCTGGGCTCTCGGGCGTTCTCGCCGGCGACGGTGCGGGCGTATGCGTTCGACCTGTTGAACTTCGGACGTTTCTTGGCCGACTGCGGGCTCGTCCCGGCCGACGTGGCGCCGATCGACTTGTTCGATTACCTCGACTGGCAGGTTCGACGTCCGGGCGGCGGAGACGGCGCGAAGGTTGTCCGCATGGCCGACCGAAAGGGTGCGGCGCCAGCGACGATGAACCGGCGGATCGCCGCGGTGCGGGGGCTGTTCGAGTACATGGTGATGTCGGGGGAGCTCGTCGACAACCCGGTGCCCGCCGCTCGTCGCTCCAGCGGGCTGCGGGCTTCGCGCCGGGGTCTTCTCGGCCATCTGGGCCCCGGGCGCCCGCGTGGCGGCGGGCAGCTCGTCCGCCAGCCTCGGAGACTGCCTGAGTCCGTTGACCCCGGCGACGTGACCGCGTTCGTCGCCGACTTGGAGACCCACCGCGACCGTGCTGTCGTCCTGGCCATGGTGTTGGGTGGTCTGCGCTCGGCGGAGGTCCGTTCTTTGCGCCTCGCCGACGTTGACATGGGCCTTCGCCGGCTGCGGGTGGTGGGCAAGGGCGGCAAGGAACGGGTCGTGCCAGTCGATGATTCGTTTTTCGCCGAGTGCGCCGCCTACCTGCGAGCCGAACGCCCGCATGGGTGTCCGAGCGTGGAGTGCTTCGTCGTGTTGCGCGGCCCCACCGCCGGCCACGCCATGACCGAGGCCGGCCTGCGGCGGATCTTTCGCACGCACCGGGAGCGGTCAGGTGCGACCAGGGTTCGACCTCACCGGCTGAGGCACACGTTTGGGACCGAGTTGGCGGCAGCGGGGGTCGACCTGCTGGTCCTGCGCGAGCTGATGGGCCACGCCTCGCCGGAGACGACCGCCCGCTACGTGCATCTCTCCGCGGACGCCCTTTCAACTGAGTACGCGGTCGCCCGGGCGGTGATGGGCCGATGACCGCCATCGACCGTTGCGCTGAGCCGGGCGAGGATCTTCTCGGCGCCTACGCCGCTCACTGTGAAGACCTGGGCTTGACCGCGTCCGCCCGACGTGACCGTATCCGCGATGCCCGACACTTCATCGACCGTCACGGGGACCTGAGCACCTGGATGAGCCGCCCGTTGACCGGCCGACTCGTCGACTTGGGTCGGATCCCGTTGTCGTGGCCTCTAATCGTCTTCGCGTCGCTCACCGGCCGAGTCGCCCCCGACATGGACCTCCTCGCCGCCAAGAACGCCGGACGGCGCTTTGCCAGCGCGGTGACAGTCATCTACCCCGACGAGGTTGCCGCCCTGCGAGGAGCAGCCGGCCGCCTCGAGTGGGCCGAGCCGTGGACCAAGGCCGTGCTGGGCGAGGCGCTGCCTCTGGCTGTGGCGTTCATGGGGCGAAGCCCGGCCAGCCTCACTCCAGCCGACCTCGACACCGTCCGAACGGCGATCCGTGCCACTCCACATTACACCGCGGCCGCGCGTCGCTCCAGGCTCAGCCACCTCCACAGCCTGACCCGACTGGCCTATGAGGCCCGCTTCATCGACATCCCACCGGTGCAGCGACGCCAGGACGGCCCCGGGAACCTGGCGTCGCGCCTCGAAGTCGTGGGCGCCCCCGAGATCCGTCAGTCGATGCTGAGCTACCTCGAAGCCCGCCAAGCCGTCGTCAAGGCCCGCACGATCCGCAACCGCGCCGGTGACCTGGCCTGCTTCGGCGAGTTCCTCTCCGACCGCTACCCCGATATGACCAGCCTCGCAGCCCTTGAGCGGGCGCACATCGAGGCGTACTGCGCCTGGCTACCCACCCGGCGCTGGCGAGGCCAGCGAGCCTGTGAACGCCAGGTCGGGACCGCCACCACCATCGCCGCGCTCACCGCCCTGCGCTGCTTCCTCGACGACATCTCTGCGTGGGGATGGGCGCAGGCCCCGTCGCGGCGGATCATGTTCTCCTCCGACGTGCCCCGCCCCGCCCGCCAGCTGCCCCGAGCGCTGCCCCCCGACGTCGACACCGCCCTCATGGCCGCCGTCGCGGCTCTCCCTGACCGCTTCGCCCGGGTCGCTCTCACGGTGCTGCGCGGGACTGGCCTTCGTATCGGCGAGCTGTTGGACCTCGAGGTCGACTGCGTTGTCGACTACGGAACCTCCGGCACCTGGCTGCGCGTCCCTCTCGGAAAGCTGAACTCCGAGCGCAGCGTTCCCCTCGACGCTGTCACCGTCGCCGCTCTTGACGAGTGGACCGCTCAGCGCGGCAGGCAACGGGCGCTGCCCCATTCCCGCGACGGGCGCATGGCCGACTTCTTGTTCGTCGAACGAGGACGCCGGCCGGGCTCTGCGCGAATCGAACGGGGCCTCGCCGACGCCGTGCGCTCAGCCGGGCTCACCGGGCCCGACGGCGCCCCGCTGCATATCGTGGCCCACCAGCTTCGCCACACCTACGCCACAGCCCTGGCCAACGCCGGCATGTCCATCCAGGGCCTGATGGCCCTGTTGGGCCACACCACGCCGGAAATGACCCTCAGGTACGCCACCCTGGCGTCGCCGACGCTGCGCAACGCCTACGACGTCGCCATCGGGAAGATCAGGCCCAGGATCCCCATCACTCCAACCGGCCGCCGGCCCGCTCCACCCGACAAGGTCGAGTGGCTGGCGTCGGAGATGCTCAAGACCCGCGTCGCCCACGGCTACTGCGCCCGCGAGCTCGTCGCCGAAGCCTGCCCCTACGCGAACGTGTGCGAGAACTGCTCCAACTTCGTGGCCGTCCCCGAGTTCACTCCCGTCCTTCAAGCCCAACTGGCCGACGTGCGAGCCCTACGCGACGACGCCGAACGCAGAGGATGGGCATCGGAGGAAGCCCGCCACCGACGCGTCATCGACAGCCTCGAAGGCCACCTCCGGCGACTGGGAAATCTGAGCTGACCGAGAAGGTTCTCTTGACTCCACCCCCGAGGGCCGGTTAATTCAAGGCGTAGGCCCGCCACAGGTCCCCACCGCGGCGCTTCAGCTTGCGAAGCGTCGCCGCCTGGTCGTCGGTCAGCTCACCGGGGTTCTTGAGCAGTGCCCATCGGGCGCCCTTGAAGCGTTTGG
>JAJYMM010000151.1 GCA_021787035.1 Actinomycetes bacterium | reverse complement strand
ACTCCGTCGGAGCGTTGTCCCCGGGCAGCTCTCCCGAGGCGCTTGGCAACCCGTACCTGCGAACGCCTCCCTGGCGGGTGGCGACGCATGACTCGCGGCTTGCTGGGTGCCAACCCAGCCCGCTCGGCCCCCGGCTTCGAGGCGATGTCCTGCCTCCGTGGCCCGTAGCCCTTTCGGGCCCCCACGAGGTCGAGCCGGTCTACGCCTCCCACTGGCCTGACATAGCGTGGGAATGACACTCTGATTTGGCCCCACTTGGGCCACTTTTGATCGTCTGAAGTGGCCCCACCCCCAACAACCGAGTCCCTACGGTGAGTGGTTGCCTAAGACCATTCACTGGAAGGGAGAAAGGAGATGTCGAGGGTGGAGCTATACGAGAAGATACGAAAAGACCAGCGCCAGGGCTTGTCGATCAGGGAACTGGCGAGGAAGTACAGGGTGCACAGGCGCAACGTCCGCGAGGCACTGCGCTCCTCGGTGCCCCCGGCCCGCACGGCCCCGAAGAGGGCCTGCCCGTCGCTTGGGCCCTACAAAGCCTGGATCGACGCGGTGCTCGAGACCGACATGAAGGTGCCGCGCAAGCAGCGCCACACCGCGAAACGCATCTACGAACGCCTCCGCGACGAGCAGGGGGCGGTCGTCGCCGAGTCGACCGTGCGCGCTTACGTCGGCCGGCGGAGGCGCGAGGTCGCCAACACGACGAAGACGGTGACGATCGCCCAGGTCCACAACCCGGGCGAGGAAGGAGAAGTCGACTTCGGCGAGTGCTGGGTGTACCTCGCGAACGTGCTCGTGAAGCTCTGGATGTTCGTCATGCGCCTGTCGGCGTCTGGCAGGGCCTTCCACCGCCTCTACGTCAACCAGGCCCAGGAGGCCTTCTTGGACGGCCACGTCGAGGCCTTCGACGCCTTCGGGGGCTCGGTCCGCCGGGTGCGCTACGACAACTTGACGCCGGCCGTGGTAAAGGTGCTCCGGGGCCGGAGCCGGGAGGAGAACGAGCGCTTCGTGGCGCTCCGGTCCCATTACGGCTTCGACAGCTTCTTCTGCATCCCGGGCAAGGAAGGTGCTCATGAAAAAGGAGGCGTGGAGGGAGAAATAGGACGTTTCCGCCGCGCCTACCTCGTCCCCCTGCCCAGAGGCACGGCGCTCGAGGAGCTGAACGAGGCCTGCCGGGCGGGCGACACGAAGGACGAGGCGAGGAGGATCTGGCCCCGGGCCAGGACCGTCGGGGAGGACTTCGCCACCGAGGTGCCCTACCTCCTCCCCCTGCCGGACGAGCCCTTCGACCCGGCCCGGTACCTGCCGAGGCTGAAGGCCGACCCCAAGGCCAGGGTCTGCGTGCGCCAGTGCTTCTACTCGGTGCCGGCGCGCCTCGCCGGGAAGTCGCTCTCGGGCCGCCTCGGGGCCGACTTCGTCGAGGTCTACGACAGCCACCTGGTCGTCGCCCGCCACGGCCGGCTCCGCCAACGGGGTGACCAGAGCCTCGTCCTCGACCACTACCTGGAGGTCCTCTCCTACAAGCCCGGTGCGCTGCCCGGCTCGGCCTGCCTCGCCCAAGCCCGTTCTAGCGGTGCCTTCGGGCCCGCTCACGAGGCCTACTGGGCCGGCGCCCGGGCCCGTCTCGGCGACCGGGAAGGCACCAGGGCCCTCTGCGAGGTGCTCATGCTCCACCGACGCTTCCCCCGGGAAGCGGTGCTCGAGGGCATCGCCTCGGCCGTCTCGGGCGGCGCAACCGACCCGAGGGCGGTCGAGATAGAAGTGCGCCGGGCTGCCGAGGGCGCCGTCGCACCGCTGCTCGAGATAGGGCCGTCCCTTGCACCCCGCCCGGCCCCGGCCCTCTCGGGCTACGACGACCTGCTCGACGGCTCCCTGGAGGCCGAAGAGGCCGGGGAGGAGGTGGCGATATGACATCCATGACCGAACAGGCCGCAGAGGCCGCGATCGGTGCGGCCGCAACGGCCCTCCGCCTGCCGACCGTGCGGGCCGAAGCCCTGAAGCTCGCCGACGATGCCGGCCGGGCAGGCCTCACCCACCGCGCCTACCTGGCCGAGGTGCTCTCGGCCGAAGTCGACGAGCGCGAGGCCCGCAGGAGGGAGCGCCGGGTCGCAGAAGCCCGCCTGCCGCGGGTGAAGCGCCTCTCCGACTTCGACCTCTCCGCCGCGCCGTCCATAAACCCGGCCACCTTCGCAGCAGCTTGCTCGCTTTCCTGGGTGGACGCAGGCCAGCCGCTCGTGGCGGTCGGCGACCCGGGGACGGGCAAGACACACCTCCTGATCGGCGTGGCGCTCGCCGCAACCGAAGCCGGCAAGCGGGCGCGCTACGTGACCTGCGCAGGGCTCGTGAACGAGCTCGCCGAGGCCGCCGACGAGCGCACCCTCGGGCGTGCGGTCGCCCGTTACGGGCGCTACGAGCTCCTTTGCTGTGACGAGCTCGGGTACTTGAAGCTCGACCAAAGAGGCGCCGAGCTCCTCTTCCAGGTGCTCACCGAGCGCGAAGAGCGCGCCTCGGTGGCGGTCGCTTCCAACGCGCCGTTCAGCGAGTGGGGGGGCACCTTCGGCGACCCACGCCTCACGGCCGCGGTCGTCGACCGCCTCACCTACAAAGCCATCATCTTGGAGACCGGCAGCTCCTCGTACCGCCTCCGCCAGTCACGGGTAGCCAAGGCGAAAAGGGGTGAGCACTGATGTTGCCCCCCGCCTACGACGAGAGCTTCCCAGGGGAGCCCCTGGGCGACCCGAACGACATGGTGGAGCCCGAGCCCTGGCTGCCCTCGACCGACCCCCAGACGGCGCGCCTCGTCGAAGAAGCGGTCCAGGCTCTCGCCTGGTCGCGCTCGGTGACTACGCCGGCCGACGACCCGGCATTCCGGCTGCTCTGCTTGGTGAGCCTCCTGGCAGAGGCCGAGGCCTGCACGTACGAGTACATCGCCCGCGCCTACGAGGCGGGCCACGACTGGCACGACCTCGTCTGGGCCACGGGCGGCTTCCTGGGCAACCTGGAGGAGACCTACGGGCCCTACATCGAGTGGCGTGCCACACAAGAAAACAATGACGGCGCCCCGACGACCGCGCCCGCCCGACAGGGTGGCGGCCGTGGCCGCTGAAACCCCGTCGCGTAACGATGGCGCGACGATGAGGCCCTGCCCCGTCTGCAGCGAGAGCTTCGAGCCCCGAGGACGGGCCCGGTACTGCAGCGACCGGTGCAGGCAGATGGGCGTTCCGCCGGCGCCACCAGGCCGAGGTGCCCGAAGTGCCACTGCCCCCAAGGGCAAGCGGCGCACTGCCACGGTCTACGCGTGCGACGGCTGCGGCGAACGGGCCCTCGGCGAGCAGTACTGCGCCGAGTGCCAAACCTTCATGAGGTCCCTGGGAAGGGGCGGCCTCTGCCCCACGTGCGACAGCGCCGTTGCCATCAAGGACTTACTGGAAGGGGGTGGTTGCTAGCTCGACAC
>JAJYMM010000029.1 GCA_021787035.1 Actinomycetes bacterium | reverse complement strand
CTGTGGCTGGTCGGTGCGTGTCCCCATGGGGCCACCGTAGGCCACCAACGTTTCATGGACTCCTGAACTATGCGAACATGGGGAGATGGTCGATGACCTCGCCGGAGTGGACATCTCGGTGGTCGCTCGCCTGCTCGCAGAGCGCCCCCGAGCCGACATTGCGATGGCCCTGCTTGGCGGGCGGGCGCTCAGTGCCGGTGAGCTCGCCAGGGCGGCAGGAGTGTCCCCCTCGGCAGCCAGCGCCCACCTCGCCCGCCTCAAGTCCGGCGGCGTCGTGTTCGCCGAAGCGCAGGGACGCCAGCGCATCTTCCGCCTGGCCGACCCGGCCTACGCCGCAGTGATCGAGGCGATGCTCGTCGTCGCCCCCCGCCGCCCGGCCCACAGCCTCTCCGCCGACCGGCGCAGCGAGCACCTGCGCCGGGCCCGCAGCTGCTACGACCACCTCGCCGGCGCGCTCGCCGTCGCCTGCTACGAGCGTCTCTTCGACGCCGGCCACCTCCACGCCAGCGGCCAGGGCGGGCCCGAAGTGACCGACGCCGGGGTGAGGTGGTTCTGCGGGCTCGGCGTCCCCGTCGACGACCTGGCCACCCGTCGGCGCCCCCTCACCCGGGCCTGCATGGACTGGACCGAGCGGCGCCACCATCTCGCCGGTGCGCTCGGCGCCGCCCTTCTCAGCCATCTTCTCCAAACGGGCGCCGTTGCCCGCCGGCCGGGAAGCCGGGCGCTCACCGTCACCGGCGACGACACCGAGCTTTTGGACCGACTGCTCCCTCTCGCCGGTCAGGCCCGAGTCTCGGTCGGGGTGTAGAAAGCGTCACTCGATCGGCGCCCTCACCAGGTCTACGGCGCTGTCGGCGCCGACAAGCGCGCCAGAAGCGCCTCCAGGTTCGCCTCACCGCTCACCCCATGGACGAGCGCTTGGAGCGCCGGAACGGCCGGCTGTACCCGATCGGCTTGGCGGCTTCGTTGATCGGCAACAGTGCCATGTCGGCCATGTCGCTCGTGGCCGGGATCCGAGGTGAAGTTGCGCGCCACCTGGACGACCCAGGCCATGACCGGGTTGGCCGTCACGCCGGGCAGGTGCACGACGCGGCTGCCCCCCCGATGACGGACAAGGCGTAGAAGCGCCGCAGCGTCACCGAATCGACGTGGAAGAAGCCGGTCGCCAAGGTCCCCGGAGAGGAACTGCGACCAGGTGGGCCACTCACGCCGTGGCGCTGCGGGAAGCCCATGGCAAGTGACAACCGGCGAGCAGGGCGATAAGTGCTCGGTCCGACCAGGTGAAGCGGGCCCGGCCGGAATCAGCACCCGCCCCTCCCTGTCGCAGCTCTCCCGGTCTCAGTTCTGGGTCCCAAGAAGTTGTTGAGCGAGAAGCTGCGCGAGCCAGTGCTCGTAGCGTTCCACCGTCCAACCACGGTCCACCACGAACAGTCGGTACAGCTCGGGCGACATGAGCGCGTGGATGATGTCGGTGGCGTCACGCTCGTCGAGGCCGGGTCGCAACGCGCCGGCTCGCGCCAACGCGCCGGCGATGAGCCCTTGCCCCAGGTCTCGCAGCTTGGTGTGGTTGGCGAGCAGCTCCGCCGCATCGGGGTCGGCTGCTGCGGCGCTCAGCAGGATCGCATGGATGTCGCTGCTCCGCGTGTTGATCGAGACACAGACACCGGCGAAGCCGGCGACGAGCCTTGCGGGATCGGGCTCGGCGAAGAGGGCGGCGATCTCAGGCCGGTCCTGCAGGGTGAGCCCCTGATCGTCTCCTGCGATGGAAGTGTCGAGGAGGGTCGTCAAGATCCCGAGCTTGGAGGAGAACAGGCGGTAGATCGTGGCCGGTGGCACGTCCGAGCACTCACTGATCGCTTCGATCGTGGTGGTCGCGTAGCCGCGCTCGACGAAAAGGAGACGGGCCGCCTCGACGACAGCGCGGCGGGCGAGACGGGTGCGGGCTTGATCGGTGCGGCCCCTGCGTGGTTCGCCGCCCTTGACTTCGGCGCTCACAAAGAGTGATAGTAGTACTAGTAAATCGAGAGTAGTTCTCTCATGAAGAACGGAGGACCATGGGGCCCAATAGCGATCGACCGGAGGCAGCGAAGCGAGCGTCGAGGACCTCTCCGTGCATGGGCTTGGCCGGCTGGCGGCCTGGTGCTACGACCACCGGCGCCGGGTGCTCGGGGTCTGGGTGCTCGCCGTGATCATCGTGACCGGCCTCGCTCAGGCGGTGGGTAGCCGCCTGAGCAACGCCCTCTCGAGCGCGGGGCGCGCCGCGCTCTTCGCCGGCGCGACGGTGGTGATTGCCGGCCGTCATGGAGTTGCTCGGCTCCGCCAACTGGTGGCTGCCACAGCGGCTCGACCGCCTGTTGCCGCGCATCGCCATCGAACCACCCAGCGAGCGTCGCCGGCTGGCCTGGCACGGCGGACCGGCGAGACCGGCAGAGAAGGCGTCCCCGACCGAGCACCGGCCAATCTCCAGTAACGAAAGGATGCCCCTCAATGGCCCGCATTCAACCGGCTGGTCGCGCTGCGGCCGGCCTATCCACGCGGATCGCTCTTCACTTCACCAGGCGGGCGATCGCCAAGCTCACCGGAAAGACCACCGAGCGAATGCTCGAGCCGCTCGAGGTCTATGCCCGCCTGCCGGGACTCTTCCGAGGCTACGCGAAGCTCGAACAGGCCACGGGCAGGCTCCACCGCCTCCCCAAGAGGTTGCATGCCCTGGCCGAGCTGAAGGCAGCGACCCTCATCCACTGCGAGTACTGCATCGACATGGGTTCCGCCATCGCCCGCCAGTGGGGCATCAGCGACGAGGAGCTCCTGGACCTCCCTCGCTACCGGACGAGCCCGCTCTTCTCGGAGCTTGACAGGCTCGTCCTCGACTACGCCGAGAGGATGACCAGGACGCCGGTCGAGGTTCCAGAGGATTGCTTCGACAGGCTCCGTCAGCATCTCGACGACGACCAGATCGTGGAGCTCACCCACCACATCGCCGTGGAGAACCTCCGGGGCCGATTCAACTTGGCCCTCGGGATCGGCGCTGCCGGCTTCAGCGAGGGAATGGTCTGTGCCCTCCCAGACGACGTCGAAGACCCGTAGGCAGTGGCAAGGAAGAGCTGTCTGAACCACCCTGGCTGTCGGGCGGGAGCGGCAGCATAGCGAGAGTGCGGTCAGCCTGCCGGATTCGGCTCCGACTCGTCTCGGGTCCTGCCCCGATGCTCGCCGCCACCATCCGCCCGACCGTCGCTGGGGACGTCACCCACGTCGCCTGGGCGACAGTCGGGCTGGCATCGTGATCCCGGGCGGTACGAGAGATCAACTCATCGCCCTTTTGATAATCCACCGTCCGGAGGAGGACGCAGCATTGGGATGAGCATGGTGGTAGGTGTTGGGCGGGCGATTGATCACACCAGCCTGACGTGAGGTTCACAGTGGGATACTGCCTCCTTCCGGGGGCTTCAGCGCCGCGGCGCCGCTACCGCCCGAGGTTGAGCGCCACGGCTTGGCGGACGAGGTTCGTCAGTGCTTCTTTGTCGATCTCGTCGTCCTGTCTGATGTCGATGGCGCGCCGGACGTTGCCGCCGAGGCTGGAGTTGAACAACCCAGCCGGGTCGTCGAGGGAGGCGCCTTTGTAGAAGGTGAGCTTGACCACGTTGTTGTAGGTCTCTCCGGTGCAGATGCCGCCCTGGCGGGACCATACCGGGACCCCGGGGCTGGTGGGCTTCACCCACTTCCACTCCTCGACGATCTCGGGGTCGGCGGCCAGGATGACCCTGCGCACCACGGCGAGGGTCTCGGCGCGCCAGCCTCCGAGCTGCCGGATCCTCTGGTCGACCAGCTGGGATGCGTCGGTCATGGTGTCGGTTCTCCTTGTCCTGTGGGCCCGTTGGCTCTCGAACTGTCGGGCGAGCAGGTCGGGGTCGGTCACGGTCACATCCTCTCAGCCGGAGTCGTCTTATCTCATGACGACACCGACCGGGTCGATGTGACCCCGACGAGTAGAAGGAGAGCCATGACCACCACGCCCACCGAGGGCATCAAGATCGTGCTGCACCCCGTTTCGGACCTGGAGAAGGCCAAGGCCGTGTACACGGCCCTGCTCGGCCAGGCTCCTCAGCACGACGCTTCGTACTACGTCGGCTACGACGTGGCCGGCCAGCACATCGGGCTCGTGCCCGGCGGCGGCCCCCAGCACATGACCGTCCCGGTCGCCTACTGGCAGGTAGCCGACATCGAGGCCAAGCTGGCCGAGGTGGCCGCGGCGGGCGCCGTCGTGGCCCAACCGCCCAGCGACGTCGGCGACGGCCGCCTGGTGGCCACCTTCACCGACGCCGACGGCAACATGCTCGGGATCATGCAGGACCGGTGAGGCCCGCTCCTCGTCCCCGTGGCGAACGTCGCCGCGACACCCTCGACGTGTCGATGCTCGACGGCCAAGTCGTCTCTTTCCGTGACTGTTGCTGGTCACGGCGTTGTCGACAGACATTTTGGACCAGCAGGACTAGAAACGTGGTATGGTCGCGGCGTGAGCAGGCCGAGGAGATTCGACGACGATGTCGTGCTGTCCCGGGCGATGGAGGCGTTTTGGACGAACGGCTATGCAGGCACGTCGCCCGCCCAGCTCGCGGAGGCCACGGGTGTCTCCAAGGGAAGCTTGTACAACGCGTTCAGCAGCAAGCGTGCGCTGTTCGAGAAGTGCCTCGACCTGTACCACCAGCAGATCAGAGAGTTGGCCAAGGGCCTCATGGACCATCCGGGGCCAACCCGGGAGTGCCTCGCTGAAGCGCTGCGCTCAGTGGTTGACGCCGACCTTGCCCAGCCGCAGCGACGTGGCTGCTTGATCGGCAACACGGCGGTCGAAATGGCCGGCCAGGACCCCGACATCGCAGCGAAGCTCCGCCGAATGCAAGACGAGTCGACGGGCTGGTTCGCTGCCCGGATCGAGCGCGGACAACGAGAAGGTGACGTGCGGCGCGACCTCGATCCGCGTGCCTTCGCCGAACACCTGGCGAACACGCTTGCCGGGTTGCGCGTCATGGCCATGACCCACGAGGCGCCCGTGCTCTACCGCATCATCGACACCGCCCTCGCCGCCGTCTAGCGCCTCAGTCGCCTTGACTGTTTCGAGATCATTCACATGCACGTTTTAGACCAACAGTTCAAGAAAGGTTGACTCGGATGGACTTACAACTCGAGGGGAAGACCGCCGTGGTGACCGGCGCGAGCCGAGGGATCGGCCTCGCGGTCGCCGAGGCCCTGACGCGCGAAGGCGTGCAGGTCGTCGGTGCAGCGCGCACGATCACGCCTGAGCTGAAGGCCGCAAGCGTTGCCGCGCTCTCCGCTGACCTGTCCACACCCGAGGGCGCACGCAGCGCCATCGACGCCGCAGTCGCGAAAGCGGGCGGTGTGGACATCCTGATCAACAACGTCGGCGCTGGCGACGTCGACCGTCTGAAGCTCGGCGGGTTCCTCGACGCCGACGACAACCAGTGGCGAGACCTGTTCGACCTGAACCTCTTCAGCGCTGTGTGGGCATCTCGCGCCGCCCTGCCGAGCCTCATCGAGCGCCGCGGAGCGATCGTCAACGTCGCTTCGATCAATGCCCGCATTCCGGCAACCGGCCCAGTTGGCTACAGCGAGGCCAAAGCTGCGCTGGTGGCGTTCAGCAAGCGGCTGAGCGAGGAGTTCGGGCCCCAAGGAGTGCGGGTCAACACCGTCTCCCCAGGCCCAGTCGGCACGGGCCTATGGCGTGACCCTGACGGGTTCGGGGCCCACGTCGCCGCCCGCTCCGGTGCGACCCACACCGACTTCCTGGCGGCGATGCCAGAGATGTTCGGCATGGCTTCGGGCCGCATCGCCGAACCAGACGAAGTCGCCACCCTGATCGCGTTCCTGGCGTCCCCCGCGGCGGCCAACATTGTGGGAGCCGACGTCGTTATCGACGGGGGGATCGTCAAGACCACTTGATTTAAGCCGTGCGCACCTTGGCGCACCAGCCCTGCCACCGAAATCCATCGCGCCCGGCCCCGGCCGACCGAAGGGCACGCGCCGGCCACCACGATCCCCCTTCCGGGCGGTCAAACGGGCCGCCCGACCCAGGCACGAAGGTTCCAGTCGCCGCCCAACTAATCGAGAGCGGCGGCCGTGCGCACCGAGCTGGCTGAGCGCTCGCAATTTGGCGTGGCGGCATCTATGCCTCGGGCATCATGGAAAATGGCCATGAGGTTCCGACTGTGCTGCTGACGATCTCCACCACGCACGTACCCGCCACTGACCTCGGGTTCCTGCTGCACAAGCACCCCGGGCGGGCGCATAGCTTGGCTCTTCCTTTTGGCATGGCTACCGTCGTCTACCCTGAGGCCAACGACGACCTGTGCAGCGCGGCCTTGCTCGTCGACATTGACCCGGTCGGGCTCGTGCGCGAGCGGGCAAGTGGGCCGAGAGGCAACGACGGGTCTCTCGAGCAATACGTCAACGACCGTCCCTACGCGGCGTCGTCGTTCCTGTCGGTGGCGCTCGGCAGGTGCTTCGGGACGGCCATGAACGGCCGGTGCAAGGAGCGCCCAGAGCTTGCCGGCGCCCCTTTGCCGTTCGTGGCCGAGCTGCCGGTAGTGCCATGCCGGGGAGGAGAACCGCTCCTTCGACGGCTCTTCGAGCCGCTTGGCTATCAGGTGACGACCCGCTCGCTGCCCCTCGACACCCGCTTTCCGGAGTGGGGCGACAGCTACCACATGGGAGTACGGCTGACGGCCAGGCTGCGGCTCCAGCAGCTGCTTGAGCACCTTTTCGTGCTGCTGCCAGTACTCGACGACGACAAGCATTACTGGGTCGGTGCCGACGAGGTGGACAAGCTCCTGCGCCGCGGCGGGACGTGGCTCTCGGCTCACCCCGAACGCGACCTGATCGCGCACCGGTACCTCCGCCACGACCGCCGGCTAGTCTCAGATGCCCTGGCGCGCCTGATGGTCGACGACGGAGAAGACGCCGAACAGGCCTTGGCCGCCCACGACCAGCAGGAAGAGGCGCTTGAGAGGCCCCTCAGCTCAACGAACAGCGGCTAGTCGCCGTTGTGTCTGCCGTCAAGGAAAGCGGGGCCCGGCGGGTGGCGGACCTCGGTTGTGGGAGCGGGAAGCTGGTGGGCCGCCTGCTGAGCGACACCGACATCGAGAGGGTCCTGGCCGTGGACGTCTCGTACCGGGCCATGGAAGGCGCACGTCGCCACCTGCACGTGGAGACGATGACGCCCCGCCAACGGGAGCGGGTGGAGCTGGTCCAGGGTGCCCTCACATACAGGGACCGTCGCCTGGTCGGCTTCGACGCGGCGACGGTGGTCGAGGTCGTCGAGCACCTGGACCCGCCGCGCCTTGGTGCGTTCGAGCGGTCGGTGTTCGGCTACGCACAGCCCCGCACTGTGGTCCTCACTACGCCCAATGCCGAGTACAACGTCCGGTTCGCCAACCTCCCCCGAGGTTCGTTCCGCCACCGCGATCACCGCTTCGAGTGGACGAGAGCGGAGCTGGCCTCCTGGGCTAGGGAAGTGGCAGCCCGCAACGGCTACGAGGTGACGCTGTCCGGCATAGGTCCCGAGGACGAGGAGCTGGGCCAACCCACCCAGATGGCGGTGTTTTCCCGGTGACCAAGATCACGCTCCCCGACCTCTCGCTGGTCGCTTTGGTGGGGATCTCGGGCTCGGGCAAGTCCAGCTTCGCCGCCCGCCACTTCGCCCCGACCGAGGTCCTGTCGTCGGACGCCTGCCGCGCGCTTGTCTCGGACAACGAGAACGACCAGTCTGCCACCGGCGCCGCCTTTGAGGTGCTGCACTTCATCGCCGGCAAGCGCCTCGAAGCCCGCAAGCTCGTGGTCGTCGATGCCACCAATGTCCAACCCGAGGCACGCAAAGCGTTGGTAGCGCTGGCGAAAGCCCACCACGTCTTGCCGATCGCCATCGTGCTCGATGTGCCCGAGGCGACCTGTGCCGAGCGCAACGCGAGCCGGCCTGACCGAGGCTTCGGGCGCCACGTGCTGCGCAACCAAGCGAGCCAGCTGCGACGGTCATTAGCCGGCCTGAAGCGGGAAGGTTTCAACCGGACCTGGGTCTTGCGCGGGAGCGACGAGGTGGAGGGTGCTGTCGTCGAGCGCCAACCCCTTTGGACAGACAAGCGCACGGACCCCGGCCCCTTCGACATCATCGGTGACGTCCACGGTTGCTACGACGAGCTCGTCGAGTTGCTGGAGAGGCTCGGTTACGAAGTCGCGCTCGGTGGTGGGGACGCGCGTCACTCCGAGGCCCGCCGCGCCTTGTTCCTGGGCGACTTGGTCGACCGTGGCCCCGCCAGCCCCGCAGTGCTCAGGCTGGTCATGGGCATGGTTGCGGCCGGTCACGCCCTGTGCGTCCCTGGGAACCACGAAGCCAAGTTGCTCCGCGCGCTCCGGGGAGCGAATACCACCACCGGCCACGGCTTGGCCGAGACGTTGGCTCAGCTGGACGCTGGACCTCCTGAGTTCAAGGCGCAAGTGGCCGAGTTCATCGACGGGCTGGTGAGCCACTTCTTGCTCGATGACGGCCGCCTTGTAGTGGCCCACGCGGGCATGAGCTCTGACATGCAGGGCTGGGCGTCGGCGGCGGTGCGAGCCTTCGCGCTCTATGGCGACACGACCGGTGAGACCGACGAGTACGGCCTGCCGGTGCGTTACCCCTGGGCCGGGGACTACCGGGGCCAGGCCTGGGTCGTCTACGGCCACACGCCGGTCCCCGAGGCCACCTGGCTCAACCGGACGATCTGCATCGATACCGGCTGCGTCTTCGGAGGCCGGCTGACGGCCCTGCGCTACCCCGAGCGCGAGCTGGTCTCGGTCCCGGCTCGGCGCGTCTATTGGGAGCCGGTGAGGCCCCTCCTCTCCGCGCGGTCCGGCGCAGCGATGAGGGCTCCCACTGACCTCGATCTAGACGACGTCGCCGGGAAGAGGATCGTCGAAACACGGCTGGTCCATTCGGTCACCGTGCGGGAGGAGAACGCCGTCGCCGCCCTCGAGGTGATGAGCCGCTTTGCCACCGACCCCCGCTGGCTCGTGTAACCCCGACGAGGTGTGACTGCGAGCTGCTTCCTTGGTCTGCCAAGGCCGGGGAGCTGCTCCGGGGCCAGCACGCCGCTGTCGGGGTGGCTGCCACCACCACGCTGGCGGCGGAGCTTGCCGTCGCGGAGGCAGCAGCCTCGCGCGGTGTCGCCATGGAAGAGCCGTCGGGCAGACGACGGGCTCGCCTCGAGATGGCCGAGCGGTTTGTAGAGGCTTACGGACGCTACTGCTGGCCGATCAGCACAGTCGACGACCTGCGCTTGGCGCCGTTCCAGGTGCTTGCTGGGGAGGGCAAGGTCCACGCCCTCACCAGCCACAGCTGGCACCTCGAGCTCATAGGACGCCTCTGCGATGCCGCGCCCGGCACGCTGCGGCGGACTGACGCGATCACGGTCGACCTCTCGAGCGAGGAAAGCAAGGACGATGCGGTCGAGTGGTGGGAGAAGCTGACCAGCTCAGGCGGCGAAGGCATGGTCGTAAAGCCTCTCGACGTCGTCCACCACGCCCGGAGAGGCATCACGCAGCCCGGCGTCAAGTGCCGAGGGCCGGAGTACTTGCGCATCATCTATGGGCCCGAGTACACCGACGAGGAGAACCTCTCGCGGCTACGTCCCCGGAGCCTCGGCCACAAGCGCTCGTTGGCTTTGCGGGAGTTCGCCCTCGGCATTGAAGCGCTGGAGCGCTTCGTCGCGGGCGAGCCGTTGTACCGGGTCCACGAGTGCGTGTTCGGTGTGCTGGCACTTGAGAGCGAACCTGTTGACCCAAGGCTGTGACTGAGCCAAAGCCCCGACGTGGACCCGGGTCTAGCGGATCCGCGTTTTCGGGCAGAGGGCTTCCTTGATTGGATCGGACGTGGTGAAGTGTCGCGGATCGATATTTTCCCACCCGCGTCACGGGGTGTACTCGCTCTGGAAGCTTCGCCGGTCGAGCTCTTGGCAGACCGAGCTCTTGAGGCCGTGACCTTCGCCGCCTCGGCGCTGGCGGCGAGGGGACCGATTGCTCTGCCATCGACTTGCTCTGCCATCGACCGAGCAGATCAGGGGTCGCCGGGTGTCGAACGATCGCTATGGGCAATGGCCTCGTCGTGAAGGCTGGCGCGGAACCTCGCGTCGTAGCCATCGCCAAGTGCCTGGAGGGCGGCGCGGCAGTCACCGGTGTAGGTCGGACCGTGCATCGTGGCGATCGTCCGAGGAGCGAATTGAGCAAGGCTGCGGATCCTTGGTGCGGTCGATGCCGTAAGGGCGGTGGGGCGAAAGCGATCTTCGCCGTCGAGCGCTGGGGTGACGATGTCACCCTCACTCGTCGGCTGGACTCGGCCCGGGATGGTGAAGAGATCGCCAGCGAAGAGGGTGGCCGTCGTCGTCTCGAAGAGCAGCGCCGCTTCCCATCCGTGGGGGAGTTGCGGCGTATCGATCCACACCACACGCTTTGCACCGAGGTCCAATGAAGCTCCGTCGGCCAGTGAGTGGGGCTGGCGGTCGGCCATATCGTCGAGCGAGACGCTTACGCCGAGCGTCCCGTGGACCACGGTGGCTCTCGGAGCGAGGGCCAACCAGTCGTTCATGGCGCCGCACTCGTCGGCCTCGATGTGGCCGAAGCTCACCCATCGCACGCTACGAGGGTCGAGCACGCGAGCCAACGCCTGTTGCACCTGGGGAAAGAGGCGGCGGTGCCCGAGGTGGAAGACCAGCGGCTCCTCGTCGACGACGAGGAACTGGTTGAACACCATCCCCGGGGGGTCGCGATAGGTCGAGAGGCGGTAGATGCCGTCGGCGACCTCGGTGACGCTCGTGTCCATGCCCTGAGTCCTTTGTGTCGGCGAAACCCTGCCGGGCCGATCAGTAGGGATCGGACGGCGTACGGGGATCGGAACCCGACGCGACAGTGTAAAGCGGGCTACCGGTCCTGGGTCACTGCGTTCGGAGAGGCGGGCTAGGGCGCCCACGGTGGCTTCCGGGGCCCGCGCAGCCTGGGCTTGCCGTCGCACCCGCAGTTGGGGCATGGAGGCCTGCGGCATGTGGGGCAGGGGGAGTGGGTCGTGATCCCGCGCTATCCGCAGGGGTCGCAGCAGTTGACCGACCATGTTTAGGGCAACCGCCCGGGCGGTATAGGAAGGCGCTGACCTGGGGGTTTGTCGGCGTGAGGCTCGAAGTCGCTCGATGCGCCGGGGGCCGGTCAGCCGGGGGCGTTCGACGGAACAATCAGCGGCCGCCCGCCTCACGCGTGCCCGTCGTGTCGGGGCAAGATCCATTGAGGGCCGCTGAGGGTGGCCAAGGCTTGGCGGACCATGGCCACCCGTTCCGGGCCCCACTTGACCGCCGGGTCGGGTTCGAAAAAGGCGAACGCGATGGCGGCCATACCCGTGGCAACCACTGACCACTCCTCGACGCCCGAGGCGCCGAAGGGGCTTGCGTTCAGTCGTTCGCTTACGAGCTCGGGCATCGAAAGTGACATGAGGATAAGGCCGCGGCTGATCGCCCCGACCAGCGTGGCCAGGAGCTCGTAACCAGCACCGAGCTCCGGCCGTAGCCGGTAGCCGAACAAGCTGGCCAGGTGCTCCCAGGCCCGCGCCACCCGGGCTATGAAACCCCGCTGCGAACGAGCCAGGGTCTCTTGCACCTCGTCGCGCAGTGGGCCTGCCGGCAAGCTCATGAACGTGGCGTGGAGGGCGAGGTACGTGCGCCATTCGGGGGAGCGGTAGAGGGTCTCGAAGTCGGCGGCGGCCGCCTGGCGCAACAGTTCCACCAAGAGCCCGCGGCGGCCCTCGGCCGTCTCCAACCAGCTATCGTGCTCGGCAGCCACAGCCTTGACCAGCCTGACGATGGCCTCCTGGTCGGTGGCGCTTGGTACGGCCGCCTCGGCCAGCACCTTCACGAGGTCGCTTATGAAGAGGTCCTTGTACGGCCAGCGGCGGTAGACGGAGCTGCGGGAGACGTCGGCCTCCCGGATCACGTCCTCCATGCTGATGCTGTCCAGGCTGACCGTGAGGCCGGTGCGTTTCACCCCATTGAGTGCAGCCTGGAGCATCCTGCGCTCGGTCTCGGCGTCGGGCAGCCTGCGGCCACGCCGGGCCAGGCCGGTGGGCGGTCCTGCAACGTCGTTCATCCCGGCCTCGCTAATCGGGTATGAGTCTTTAGACTCTATATCTCAAGTTCCAACATCTGTGACTGTAGTACAAAGCTCGGCGACGACACCGTTGCATGCAAGCAATGGCTGCGAAGGGTGCAGGGCCTCGGAGGAAGGCTTTGGAGGAGGATGAGTGAACGGTCACGCAGGTAGCCAGCCAGCTGACAATCGAGCCTGGGGCAGTTATGTCCAAACAAACGCGGGGTGACAGGCGGCGAGCGCTGTACGCCGGTGGGCACCCGACAGAGGAGGCGAAGGCGGTCCATCGCCGCTTCGTCCACGGCCCGCTCCCTCGGCTCTTGCCTATCGCGGCCGTGCTCCAGGTACGAGGGCGGACGAGCGGGAGGGCCATTGAGCTCCCGCTTGCGACCGTCCGTTTCCACGGCGCCTGGTACCTCGCTTCGATGCTGGAAGCCACGCCCAACTGGGTGGAGAACGTCCGGGCAGCCAACGGCCAGGCAAGGCTCCTCCACGGCCGCTGGCGCGATGTGTCGCTCGTAGAAGTCCCTGCGTCCGAGCGTGCCCCGGTCCTGAAGCGGTACCTCGTCTTTGCATGGTCGGCGCGAGCCCATTTCTCCATCGACTGGCGGGCTCCCATTGAAGACTACGAGCGGGTTGCGGGGCTGCACCCTGTGTTCCGCATCGAGGCGCGATAAGTCCGAGCGAGGCTCAGGGCCAGAGCCGAGGCGTGGTGGACCGGGCACCCGCCGCTCGGGCCGTCGAAACCTGACCCCCATAAGGATCGGGTCTATTACGGCCATAAGGACCGGGTCTGCTACGGCGCCGGGCGAACCTTGCGCTGGGCACCCGAGGCGGGCCGGACGGGAGTGTGCTCGGCGTGCCGTGCCTTCCGGCGCCACCTAAGACCGTTTGAGTGGGAGACAGTGGCACTGCATCGGTCTTTGGGGCTGCTGCACGGGGCGCCGGAGCAGTGTCTCAAGCCGCCGAGCGACCTCCCGGTAGCGGCGGACCGGAATGAGGTGCACGCCGGCGAAGGCGTCTGATTCTCGGGCCCGCGCAAGCATCTCACAGGCGTAGTCAACGCCAGCGGAGGGGTCGTCGGCGAGCCTGGTCAACAGCCAGTCCGGGATAGCAAGTTGCGGGATGTCGGCACTGAGCTTGCGGCCCATCCCGGCACTGGCCACCACCATGACCCCGGCATATACCGGGCCGCTAAAGGTGACGGCCTCCCGCCAGCGCAGAAGTTGGCCCCAGGAGAACCCCACCTGGGCGAAGAGGAAGTCCGCTTCGGCCTTCCATGACGGTACAGGGCCCAGGGCCGACGAGACTCCTATGCGGATGCTATCTGTGCCGGCGTAGTGCTCAGCGGCGAAGAGGCGGGCTTGTTCGATCATCGTCCGGACAGTCAGGTCGTCGGATCGCCGTCCCGACTCTGGCCGGTCTCCGTATACGAAAAGGAACTCGCGAACGCCGTAGGCCGCGGCGGTGAGGAGGTCCCGACGGAACCCCAGGGTGTTGCGGTCCCGAGCGTTGAGGCAAGCAATCGCTTTGCCACCCATCAAGAGCACCTCATGAGCCACGGCGATGCTCGACACCGTCGCCCGGCCGATGTGATTGTCAGGGATGAGGAACCTAGAGGAGACGGAGCTGAGCACCCCGATCTGGTGACGCACCGTTCGGAGATCGGGGCTGGTAGCCGGTTCGATCTCGCACACCACGTCGAACCCCTCGCTCATCCCAACGACGCTACTTGCCCTGCCACTCGCAGTCACAGAGAACTTCGCCCTGGGGCGAGCTGTCTGCCAGGGGTCGTTCGCCGGCCCAAGGGGATGAAGATCCTGGCGCTGCGCTACGAGCTCCTGGTCCTGCGGACCCTACGGGCCTCTGAACCACCAAACGCCTCACAACCTCGCCGGCCGGTGCCTGCGGGGCCTAGGCGGGGACGGGCCATGACGCGGTCTCCGATCTCTCGGGTGGCGCCGAACTCCATGGACAGCGGCAATGCCACAGCGGTGAGCCCTTGGAAGAAGATGGCCGAAGCGACGAGTCCGGGGAGCGCGACGGTGGCCAGGCTCTGACCGGCAATCTGTCCGAAGCGAGCGGCGCCGATGTGGGGGTAGAGGATTAGGTGAAGACAAAGACGAACATGAGCGGGTTGAGCACGGTTCGGAGAAGAACGTGGAGGGCGTGTGCATGAGCACCCGCAGGTCGCGAGCGATCAATGCAGTGAATGAGGCGGGGATGATCCGCCACTGCTCGGCTCGAAGGTTGCCATAGCGGTGCTGGGCTCCATCGTGCGCGCCCGACTCGGACAGTGTGGTTGCGTTGGGGGTTCCAGTCACGGAGCCTCCTTCCGGTAAGCGAGATGAACACTTTTTCGAGCGTCGTCTCCGAGACGGACAGATCCAGCAGTCCGCTTCCTACTTTGCGATGAGCTGGGGCACCAGTCCGTCTCGTGCCGAGGTGAGCACCTTGACCCCGTTCTCTTCGGCCAAGACCCCTTCGACGCCGTGCAGGGTTTCGAGTTGTTGGAACAGGCGAGGTGAGGGCGGCGCCTTGAGTCGAAGCTCGACGGTGGCCGCGGTGGCCACGCTGCGCTTGAGCGCTTCAGGTGCGTGCGTCACAGACGAGGATCCGACCGTGATCCATGATGGCGACCCGGTCGAAGAGCCGGTCGGCCTCGTCCATGGAGTGGGTGGTCAACACGACCGCCGATCGTTCCCGCTCACGCAGCTTACGGATGAGCTCCCATAAGGCGAGCCGGGACTGCGGATCCAGCCACGCCGTCGGTTCATCCAAAAACAGCACGCTTGGACGGTGGGCGAGCGCCCGGGCCAACTGTGCCCGCTGAGCGAGGCCACCCGAAAGGCGGTCGACCCTTTCGTGGCGGCGATGGGCCAGATCGAAGGATTCCAGTAGATCGCTGCTGCGCTGCTTCGCCTCCCGGCGTGACAGACCGAAGAACCGACAGTGAAAGTACAGGTTCTCTCCCACCGACAGCGAGCGATCCAATGTGTTGACCTGGCTGACCACGCCGAGGTGCCGCCGCGCCAGCGAACCATGAGCCACCACATCCACGCCGGCTAGGGTGACCCGGCCGGCGGTCGGCCGCGCTCTGGTGGCTGCAACCGAGATGGTTGAGGTCTCGCCCGCCCCCGTTCGGGCCCAACAGGCCGAAGATCTCGCCCGCATGTACCCCAGCTCGGCCATGTAAGCGGAAACGGTCGACTGAGCCAGCCCCACCCTGGCCCGGATGTGGTCACGCACACGCCAACCTCGTACGGATCGGCGATCGCCCCGTCCAAGTCGAAGTTGCGCTCCAGATCGCGCAGCCACCGAAGCACCTGCATCCGCGTCGGGTTCGCCGGTGCCCGTAGGGCCTGTATCAGATGGACGGCCTCTGCTGGGAGACGCTCATCCCCACCCACACCGTAGCTAGCTCAGGCGGCAGGAGGGCATGGAATTTCTCTTGCCGGGAGAGGTACCCTGTTGCCCTGGCGTCGCTAGGGTCGCGCCGGAGCTGGCTCCAGGCGACGATCACCGCCCCGACGTCGGGGCCGAGGGCGCCGTGTGCTCGGAAGGTGGCGCGTGGCGGTGCGGTCAGCGTCCCACAAGCGCCCGAAGCGGGCGACGAAGCTTGATAGGCCTCGGGGGGGCTGGGGGTGGTGAACACCTAGGCAAGCTCGGACATCTGGGCGGCTTCGGCAAGGTCGTCGCAGAGCGCTTCGACCAGCCCGGCCTTCGATCCAGACTGGTAGTGCAGCGTCGCCCGGGCCACGTCGCTTCGCTTGGCGACGACCTCGACGCTGAACTGGGGCCGTGGCTTGTGAGGGGATGAGCAAAGCGGTGGGCGCCGTGAGGGCGACGGCCGTGCGCGCCGGCGCTTCGAGGCCGAAACGCCGGGTGAGGGGCTCCACGAGGAGGGAAGCTGCGCCGCCGCCTCAGCCTAGCCGTCGCTCGTGTCCCGACCGACCGTGAGCGGACCGCCGACTAGATGTTGGCTGGCGCCGGCGGTGCGGTTGGCTGGCGCCGGCGGCGTTGGGCATTGTTTACTTACGCTATTTGCTATCAATCCATGCCCAACGGCTCCCAAATGTAATCAATCCGACCCAACGGCACCCCATATGGCGCCGTCGGTATCGGGTTTCTATCATTCGCTCGTCGCGTGGACCTCCAGATTGCCAATCTGCTTGCCCAAAGCTTCGCGAAACGACCACCAGCCGTTACGCATGTCGTCACGGCGAGTGCCGACGGTCTCCAACGGCGAAGGCATGCGGGTCATTTGGGTTCATCTGGCGGACGTGCGGACGTGCGGACGTGCGCCGCTCGCGGCGCTATCGCGGCGGCCTCCATCATCGCATCATCGGGCGGGTCGGGACCCATTTGGGCATCGGGTCGAAGCTTTCGCGACGCTCGAAGGTAAAGCCGGCACGTTCGATCGCGCTCTGCAGGTCGCGGTCGTCGTGCCGCTCATTCCTCACCACGTTCCGGGGCGAGCGTCTCGGCGCCGACAGGTCCCGTGAGGCAGTCTCGGGCAGCTTCGCGGAAGGCGGCGACGAGGCGGTTGCGGTCGCCGGCCCGGGTGGCGACCGCAACGTGGCTGGGTTCGGCGCCGTCGAGGGGGATGGTTGTGAGGTCGGGCCGGAAGTTGGCACGGGGGCCGGCTGGGATGATGGCGATGCCGCGGCCCGACGCGATCAGCTCCAGCTTGTCCTCGACGGTGTCGACGACGGGGTCGTCGGGCCAGCGAGCTGCGTCGGACCGGAGGTCGAGGTGCCCCGGAGCGCTCTCGCCGGGCTGTCGCAGGCGGGGGATCGGCTCGCCTTCGAGGTCGTCGAGGGTGACCGACTCCTTGCCCGCCAGGCGGTGGCCGAGGGGGACGAGCACCACTCGGGGCTCGTCATAGAGCACGGTCACCTCGAGCCCGTCGGTGATCATCGGCAGGCGGGCCACGACGGCGTCCACCCGGTGACCGAGAAGCGCGTCTCGCGGTTGGTCCCCGTTTAGGTAAACGGTGTGGACCTCGGCGTCGGGATGGTTGCGGTGCAGGTTGCGAACGGCCGGGGTGACGATGAGGTTCATGGTGTAGCCGACGGTGATCCGGGCGGGCTCCGCCGCGGCCCGGGCGGCGGCCGCGGCCTGGCCGGCGGCACGCAACAGGGCCCTGGCGCGAGGCAAGAAGACCTCGCCCGCCGCGCTGAGCGTGGTGCCCTGGGGGGTGCGTTCGAAGAGGCGGGCTCCGAGCTGGGCCTCGAGGCGTCGCACCTGCCGGCTTAGCGATGGCTGGGCGACGAGCAGTTCGGCTGCGGCCCGCCCGAAGTGCTGGTGCTCGGCGACGGCGACGAAGTACCGCACGAGGCGCAGGTCGACGTCCAGCGGGGGAGCGGACGGCTCGGTCACCGTTCCACGCTACCCACCCGGCTGCCGGTATACCTGCGGTCTCTGACCTTGTGAGCTGGGGTGATGCCCGAGGCGTATTGAGCGGTGCAGAACAGGTCTTGGACCCTGGCCATACGCGGTCGCAAGATAGGACAGCAGGCCAGGCAGCGTCTGGGCGACGTCCGGAGCAGACCGTGGCGAAAGCAGAAAGGAGCACACCATGCGGGTCTTCGTCACCGGGGCGACCGGGTTCGTCGGTTCGGCCATAGTCTCGGAGCTCCTCGGGGTGGGGCACCAGGTAGTGGGGCTCGCCCGTTCCGAGACCGCCGCCGAGGCGCTCGCCGCCGCAGGCGCCGAGGCGCATCGCGGCTCGCTCGAGGACCTCACCGCTCTGGCCAACGGGGCAGCCCGTGCAGACGGGGTCATCCACGCCGCCTTCACCAACGTGTCGCCCACCACCGACTACGCCACCTCCGCCCGGGCGGACGCCGCCGCCATCCGTGCCCTCGGCGAGGCACTGGCCGGCACCGACCGGCCGCTGGTCGTGACTTCGGGGACAGCGCTGGCGAGCGTCTCGGGCCGCAGCGCGACCGAGGAGGATCCCGGCAATTGGGGGCCGCGGGTGGTGGGCGAGGAGGCCGTGCACGAGCTGGTCGAGCGGGGTGTGCATGCCTCGGTCGTGCGCCTGGCGTCGTCGGTCCACGACGGCCATGCCGACCGGCGGGGCTTCGTGCCCCGCCTGGTCTCGATCGCCCGGGAGAAGGGCGTCTCGGGCTACGTCGGCGACGGGACCAACCGCTGGACCGGGGTCCACCGCGCCGATGCCGGGGTGTTGTTCCGCCTCACCCTGGAGCAGGCGAAGCCCGGGGCGACCTTCCACGGCGTCGCCGAGGAGGGCGTGCCGCTCCGGCGGATCGCCGAGGCCATCGGCAACGGCCTCGGGCTACCGACGACTTCGGTGCGCGACGAGGAGGCCGGCGACCACTTCGGCCATATGGCGCTCTTCGTCACCCTCGACGACTGGAGCTCGAGCGAGCAGACCAAGGCCCAGCTCGGCTGGCGGCCCGGGCACCTCGGACTGATCGACGACATCGAGCACGGCGGCTACCTCTCATGAGCGGACAGCGGACCGAGCCACACGCGAACGCATCGCCCGATCGGCCGGCCAGGCCGGCGACCGGCGCGACGGACGCCCCCACGGCCCTTGTCACCGGAGCGACCAGCGGCATCGGCAAGGAGATCGCCCGCCAGCTGGGCGAGGGGGGCTGGCAGGTGCTCGTCGGCGCCCGGGAGCTCGCTCGGGGACAAGGTGTCGCCGCCGAGGTCGGCGGTCGTGCGCTGCTCATCGACGTCACCGACGCCGCGAGCATCGCCCGAGCAGCCAGCGAGGTGGCCAAGCTCGACGTCCTGGTCAACAACGCCGGCGTCTCCGTGGACACCGCTTCCGTCGTCACCGACGTGGGTGTCGACGTCTTCCGCCGGACCTATGAGACCAACGTCTTCGGCGTGGTGGCCGTGACGAACGCCTTCCTGCCGGCACTGCGCCGATCCGCCCATCCGCGCATCGTCAACATCTCCAGCGGCACGGGCTCGCTGACCTGGAGCACCGGGGTGAACCCCCAGTTCGACTTCCAGGCCGCGGCGACGGGCGCCGGCGCTGCCTACAGGTCGTCGAAGGCGGCGCTCAACGCGCTCACCGTCTTCTACGCCCACGCCCTCGCCGCCGACCGCATCAAGGTCAATGCCCTGGCCCCGGGCCTGCGGGCGACCAACCTCAACCCGGTCGCCGCCACCGCCGGCGGCGACCCCGCCGAGGCGGCAGCAGGCGCCGTCCGCCTCGCGCTGCTCCCCGACGACGGACCGTCCGGGCTGCTCTTCTCTTTCGACGGGACGGTCGCACCGTGGTGAGGTGCCGCGGACACCGTTGCCAGGCACGCTGGGGTCGATCTCGCACCTG
>JAJYMM010000179.1 GCA_021787035.1 Actinomycetes bacterium | reverse complement strand
GAAAGCGCACCACCCGAGAGTGCAACCTCCGAGAGCGCAACCTCCGAGAGCGCAGCTACCAGCGGGAGCACGCCAGGCACCCTCCTGAGCGACCCATCGAGGCCGAGCTCCCCTATGAACGCGAAACCCGCCAGTGCTGTGGCCCTTAATTGGCCCGAGGCGGCCAGGACGCCCAAGGCGATCGGCACGTCGAGCCCTGGACCTGCCTTGCGGACCCCAGTCGGCGCCAGATTGACGGTAACCCTCGTTTGCGGCCACTTGAAACCGCTCGAAACGACGGCCGCACGCGCCCGGTCCCTGGCCTCACGGCATGAAGCATCCGGAAGGCCCACAACGTGAAAGCTAGGCAGACCACTGCTTACGTGGACTTCAACCACGACAAAGCGGCCCTCTGCCCCCACCAATGTCGCCGACGCAACCTTTGCCAGCATTGCAGGCCCCTTTCTCGTGCGTCACCGCGCACGAGCTCTCTGTGAGCTTGGGAGGCCGGCGCCGGCCACGAGCATTGCAAGCAATGCGGGACCTAAAGGGAGGTACCGCTCGAAAGAGCATAGCGGCACCCTGTGACGAGCAGACCCGCCGTTAGCCTATCTGCATGCCCCGACCAGCCCATCCACGCCGGCGTGCCGTCGACGCCAAGCGTCGCAGGCCGGTCACGCGAGAAGAGACAGATTGGGACGCACTTCGGAGCGCAGACAAACTGGACTTTTCCTCCGGGATGCAGGATCTCTTGCGCCTTACAGCGGGCGCGGCGAGCGAAGGCGCTCAAGTCCGCCGGATCCAGCCATCCCAAGCGCGCAAGGCCTACCTGTGCCCCGGCTGCCAGCAGGAGATCTCTGTCGGGGTTGGCCATGTCGTCGTGGTCCCGTTGGATGCGCCCGACCTTCGCCGGCACTGGCACTCCTCGTGCTGGCTCATGAGAGACCGGCGGCGACCGGGGCGCTGAGGCCGCGCCCGGGACCACGACCTGCTTGGGCCACCATCTGGTGGGGACCCGAGCGCTAGAACGCTTCCTCGGTCACCTCGACGACACCGGCGAGTACGCTCGCCACGTCGAAGCGAAGGTCGAAGTGGCCGCGAGGGACCCCTTCGTGGGCTTGGCTCCCTGGCGCGATTTGCGTCCCCCCGGAGCCGGAACGCAGCTCGGCGCCTTCGTGGCGCCCGCCGCCCCCAGGACTGGCCGCGTCTCGCGCAGTGCTTTCCCGCACCGTCGCTAACCATATGGCCGCAAGCCGGCGAAGCCGCGCCTGCTTTCTCGCGTCCACCGCCTCGACTGGCAGACCGAACGCTCCCGACGAGCGCGTTTTCACCTCACAAAAGACGTACTGAGAGCCCTTGCAAGCGACTATGTCGAGCTCTCCAGCACGGCAGGACCAATTGCGCGCGACGACTTCGAAGCCACGCTTTTCGTACCACGTGGCCGCCAGGTCCTCGCCCTGACGGCCGAGCTGGCGCCGGCGAGCAGCGTTCTCGTTCATGCCGCAAGGCTGCCACGAGGCTGTGACATCGAGCTTGACGGCCCACACACATGTCAGCTTGACGGGAGCGCGACCGCCTGCAATAGTCTCTCATGATGTCTCATGAATCTTGGAATGCTTTATTGGCTACACAATGCGGCATCGCGGCCAGAGACCAGCTCATGACCGCCGGCCTGTCTCGCCGGGGCCTTGAAAGTGCTGTGGCATCCGGCGCTCTGGCGCCCAGGGGGCCACGCGTCTTCGTCAACCCCCATTGGTCCTCGGGGGGTGAACTGCGAAATGAGTGGAAGCGCCAGTTGTTCGGCGCGTTGTGCGCCTGCTCGCCGCGCCAACGAGCTAGTGCAGTCGTCTTCAGGCGTTCCGCCGCAGTCCTCTGGCGCCTAGATGGCCTTGATGTAGTGGCCGGAACCGCCGGGATGGAGCCGGTTGAGATCGCGGTCTTCCGGGGCCGCCCTTCACCTGGGGCCCGCTGCCTCACGCGCGCCCTCGCACCTGGCGAACTTGACGAGGTCGAAGGCCTCCCCGTCACGTCGGTCGCGCGGACCTTGATGGACCTCGGTCAGGTCGTAAGCGCCTCGGTCCTCGAGAGGGCATTGGAGTCCGCCTTGCGAAAGGACTATGTCACGATGGCCCGCCTTCGCGGTGCGCTCGACGCCGCCCCGAGGCTGCGCGGCACGAGCTGCCTACGTTCCCTGCTCGCCAGCCGTCCGGCCGGTCTCCCTCCCACGGAAAGTGATGCCGAAACGCTCTTCGTGCAGCTCGCACGAGGCATCGGGCTCCCCGCGCCACAGCGCCAATACGTAGTGCAGACGCCAGAGGGCAGGTTCCGCGTTGACTTTGCCTGGCCAGCTTTGCGGGTTGCCATCGAGATCGACGGTGCACAGACACACGCCTCGGCCAGTGCCCTCGATCGAGACTTGCGCCGGCAGAACCGCATCGTCCTTGCGCTCGGCTCTGCGGGATGGATCCTGCTCCGCTTTAGCTGGCTCAGCCTCGTATCGGAGCCCTACAAGAGCCAGACCTGCGCGCAGTTGCGCCAAGCGTGGTCGATCGGGTCGAGTCACCCACTTGCAGTGATGCGAGGCGTCAATCAGGCGTAGAACCACCCGGCGCGAAGCTTTGGGCGTACCAAAACCCCCACTATGCCGGACGGCAAATGTCACGTAGTGGAGTTTCGTGTACAAAAGTGCCTGTTTTCGTCATGGAAGTGCCTTCCGGCCAATCACATCCGTGAGGTTTCGGCACCGGGGCGCCGGCGAGGCCCGCCGAGGGGCACCGGGGCGCCGGCGAGGCCCGCCGAGGGGCACCGGGGCGCCGGCGAGGCCCGCCGAGGGGCACCGGGGCGCCGGCGAGGCCCGCCGAGGGGCACCGGGGCGCCGGCGAGGCCCGCCGAGGGGCCCGGTGGCGCCGGCCAGGGCCGCGCACGGATTATTGCCTACGGGATGACCAGCGCCACGCCGGCACGGCCCAGCCGGGCGCCGACGCTCAGAGCTCCTTTTCCGGGAGCTCCTCGACGTTGACGTCCTTGAACGTGACGACCCTCACACTGCTCACGAAACGCGCCGGGCGGTACATGTCCCACACCCAGGCATCAGCCAACTTCACCTCGAAGTAAGTCCGCGCGCCCTCCCCGTGGGCTTCCATGTTTACCTCGTTTGCCAGGTAGAAGCGCCTCTCCGTCTCAACCACATAGCGGAACATCGGAAGGACAGCGCGGTACTCCTGAAAGAGCGCCAACTCGATCTCGGTCTCGTAACGCTCGAGGTCCTCAGCGCTCATCGCATTCCTCCCCGGTTAGGCATCATCCAACTCAATCGTACGGCCCCTAGGCCATTGCGGGACGCCACGCCCCATCGGCGCGCTCGACAGGGGGGCTCGGTCACCTTGGCTACCGGCGAGCGCACCAGCGGCTCGAAACCGAGCAAGGCCGCCACGCAACTGGGCACAAATCCGGGCTCCATCGGGCAATCTGCAAGCGCCGAGCCTGGTCCCCACCAGGCCGCCCCACCGGGCCGCCCCACCGGGCCGCCCCACCAGGCCGCC
>JAJYMM010000041.1 GCA_021787035.1 Actinomycetes bacterium | reverse complement strand
CCTCGAGCAGCCGTGCGCAACCCCCCGCCACCCACGCTGCCCCGCGGCCGGCAAACAGTAGCGCGGCGAGCTGGACACCCATCATGAACCGGCGGAAAAAGATGTCGGTGTTACCGGGGACAACGTCGACGAGCGGCCCGAACGTCGTGCGGCCGAAGGACAAGAGCAGGCATACCCCGAGCGCCACCAGCAGGGCGCGCGCGTTGGCGTCCGAAGACCATGCAAGCCACGCCAAACCCAACCCGACCGCCATGAACACTGTCACGACAGGCAACCGGCCGTGGTCGAGGAGTTGCCCCGAGGCGAGCCAGTAGAGGACTTGGCGGGCGCCGTAGCCATTGACGAGACCTGTGCCCTGCAGCGGCTCGTTGATTGCCGCCCACGGCCGCTCCTCCAGGAGAGGGACGATCACCCACGCAGCCGCAAGCAACGAGCCGCCCAAAAGCACCGCACCTCGCCGCAACGCGCCTACCGCGCCTACAAGGCGCCGGCCGGCGACGAACGGCCAGAAAGCCAGCACCGATAGCGCGAGGTAACCGGTCTCGAAGTGAAGCGCGACCGTAAGCGTCGTAAAAAAGACCGCTCCGAAGTAGCCTCTCCCCTCGCGGATCGCGCGCCAGCTCAAGCCCCATGCGAGCGGCAATGTCCACATCGCCCATAGCTGCGTCCAGACGCCGAAGCCTGCCCACACGTAGGCATGCTGCTCGTAACCGACCCCCGTGGCGCTCACCAGGAACGGCGCCATCGCAGCCGAGGCGGCCGCCGCCGGCCTGCTCGCCCCGAAGGCACGGGCGGACAGGTAAACGCTGATCGGCCAGAGCGACAGCAACAGGTACAGGGACCATCGAAATGCCACGTCAGGGCCGGTAGCCAGCCCGACCAGCCCAGTCAAGATCGCGGGAAGGCTCTGGTAGTGAAGGAACTGCGGCGACCCCTCACCAAGGAACGGGAACCAACTCGTGAGCGGCAGGTGCCCAGCGCGCAACTGGGCCGTAGCGAAGCGCACCATCTGCTCGTGCATAGAGCTGTCGTTCAGGTACGCGACCCCGAGCGTGAGTGCCCGCAGGTCCGCTAGGTTCCAGCCAACCGCCGCGGCGACGAGCGACCACGGCCACCACGCAGCGGTCCGGCCCTCACCTCTGAGCCGGACCGCCAAGCGCGCCATCGCCGACGCCCGGGCTGGGCGGGTGGCGACGGCCGTCACTGTGTCAACCGGCGCCCGTATTGCCCGTATTGCCCGTGCCGGAACCGCTGTGGGGGCCCGTGCTGGCCTCAGGCGCGAAGGTGCAACGGGCCAGGTGCCAGGTGCCTTCGCCCGTGTTGTCGGCCGTCTGGCCAGCGTTGATGACCTCGGTGCCGTCCGTACCGACCAGGACCGCGATTGGCGGTCCCGAAACGCTGGCACCCGCAGCCGGCGTGCACGCAACTGCGCCACTGGCGGCTGCCGGCCCGGTCGCCATGTAAATGGCGACCTGTTCATGGATCCCCATCGCCAGGAGCTTTGCGTTGGCCTGGGGAAGCGAAGAGGTCAGGCTGATCTGCATGGTGACTGAGCCATTGCTGTTTGTCGTGACGGCGAAAGCCGGCGGGCTGCTTGCGACGCCAAGGGCGAGCACGAGCGCCGTGCCGGCGCCCGCCAGCCCGAGGGTGCTGCCGGCGATGAACCGAGGACGCCGCAAAAGGCGGGCTCGAGCAGGCTCCCGCCGTTCGATGTGCGCAAGCGCTGGGCCGTGGTCTCGAACGATGTCATTCCATAGATTGTCTGTGAACTTCGTCACTGTCCTTCTGCTCCTTTTTTAGCCGAGATTTCTCTGATCCGGGACCTTGCCCGGGACAACCGTTTACGAAATGCGGCACGCGAGACGCCAAGGGCCACCGCTGCCTCCTTCGGGGTGAGGCCCTCGAGGTCAACGAGCTCGATCGCCACCCGTTCGACCGCGGGCAGCTGCCCGCCGCGCCAGATCAAGGTGGCAGCCTCCCGCTCGGCGTCGATGCGCTCGGCGAGCTCCTCGACCTCGTCTTCATGAAGGGGCCGATAGCCACCCAGACGGGCGACAGCGTCGCGGCCACCGGCCGATTGCTCGCAGTACCGCACGAACACATGAGCCGCGATGCCGAACAGCCACGCCCGGTCAGAACCCCGGCTCGGGTCAAACCTGGCAAAGCCGTCCACCGCCCGGACAAACGTCTCAGACGTTAGGTCTGCGACCGCCTGCGGGTCGCGGCACCTGCGCGCGAAGTAGCCCACGAGGACGTCTACGTTGCGCAGGTAGACCTGCTCGAATTCCTCAAGCAGCGGCCTCGGCGGCATTCCCCGCGATCGTGCCCTTGCGGCAATCGGCCGCTCTCGCACCGGCACCGCCAGCGCTGTTGTCTCTGTGCTCATGTCCTCTAGTTGCGATCCCGGCCCGAAGCTGTGACATCGCCCTTCCCGCTGCAGGCCAGGGGCCACCCTACGCTTGCCGGCCGCCCCACCTGCCTGACCACGCAGGACCGGGCCGAGAGTGCTTGGGCTCTTTTCGCTGAACTAGGCGAGCGGCCCTGCCGAAGACACCCAGGTGGCAAGGCCTCGTGACACGGCGGCGGTCCAGGACCTCGCCGCGAACGGGCGGGCAGCGGACGACGCCGGTGCCTTGTGCCGGTGCCTTGTACCGGTGCCTTGTGCCGGCGCCTTGTGCCGGTGCCTTGTGCCGGTGCCTTGTAAGGAAGTCTGCCCGACACCGGTAAATAGAGGCTCGTTGGGCATGATTGCTTACATCGGCGAGGCGTTGGGCCCTGATTGATCACTCGTAGCGTAAGCAATCCATACCCAACGCCAGCCGCGGCCCCTACGAGCACCCTCGACTTCTGCTACCGCCTCCACCATGTCGGTACCGCGGTAAAGGAGGGCCGTGCCGTTATCCGTATCCGTGGCGAAGCCGGCCGGCAGCCGCCCTCATGCGCCCCACGGCCTCCCTGTCAAGGGCTACTACAACGTTTCTGTTCGGACATCCCTGAGCCGGGGTAAGGCAGCCTGCAGCTCGGCGCCAGCAAACGAGCAACACTGGATCGGCAAGGTCCGCGTCGAAGTACGGCGCCAAGGGCAACGGCAACACTGCTCAAGCTCAGCGCTCCCGCACAACCACCAGCGTTGCCGATGCGAGCGTTTGGCAAAATGGATCTACCGGGCCTCAACTCCTATGGTGCCCGGCGACAGTCGTACTTGCGGACCCTTATTTTGGTCCGTCCCCTTTAGGGCCCAACAACGGCCCCCGTCGCTACTACCAGTTCGGGCCCGTCGTTATTGACCGAGTTCACCGCCGGCCCCACCTCCCAGCGATCCAGCAAGCCATCGAGCGCCGGCACGAGCAGCTCGGCCCTTCGTCCCATTTCGAGCGGCCCGCGGTGGAGCCATTCGTCCCATGCCGGAGCGGCCAGGATTGCCGGCATCCGGTGATGAACGGGCCGCATCGTGTCGTTTGCCTCTGTGGTCACGAGCGCCACAGTCCGAAGCTCTTTGCCCCTGGCGCCACGCCACACGTCCCAGAGGGCTGCAACGGCGAGGGGAGCGCCGTCAGCGGCCTGGAAGTAAAAGGGTCGCTTCGCGGCCTTCTGCTCCCCCGGGGGCCGGTACCACTCGTAGAAGCCGGAGATCGGGACGATGGCACGCTTTGAGCGCAGCAATGAGCGGAACGCCGGCTTCTCGCTCAGGGTTTCGGCCCGAGCGTTGATGAAGGCCGAGCGCGGGTCTTTCGACCAGGAGGGGACGAGCCCCCACCGGAACGCCTTCAGCTTGCGGGAGCCGTCCGGGCCGGCGCCCATGACATAGATCGGCTGGGTCGGGGCCACGTTCCAGCTAACCGGCAGCTCCGGAGCCTCCACCAGGGCGACGTCGAGCCACTGGGCGAGCTGGTCCCTGGGCAGGGTGTTGGTCGTTCGGCCACACACACCCACGAGGCTAGTTGGGTAGGCGATCCTCTGGAACCCCTATTGGGTTGTCGGCATGGCCACCGGCGAACCCCCTCGGTTGGTCTTCGTCGAGGTGCCCGAGGTCAAGCCTCAAAAACCGCCTCCATCTCGGCTTCTCCCGGCTAACGCCTCTCAAACCGTGGAACTACCTCGGCTCCAATCCTTCGGAGCGCGCGTCGTAGATGACCGCCGGAAGGCAAAACCCGGAGCTGGGTGGTGATGGCTGACCCCGAAGGCAATGAGTTTTGTGACGAGTGCAGGAGTTAGGAGCTGACCGGGAGTAAAGGTCGATGCTGGCCGCTCGAGTCGGCGCACAAGCATTGATCGGCGACCCCGGAAGGCGACCGAACCGGGGCTCCCGAGGAGGGCCCGGATCGCGGTAGCACTTGCGACCAGGGCCCAAGAAGCGCGTCGCCAACTCCAGAGGGTCAAGAGACAACTCGGTACCGGACGTGAGTGGCTTCAGGGGTATCGACCACCCGGACGACCTCCAACTCAATTCTCGCCGGCAACAACTCGAAAAGGCGGCGGCCCCCGCCGAACAGCACTGGGACGAGGTGGACCTGTATTTCGTCAAGGACACCTGCCGCAAGAGCGGTATGTGCAGTATATGCACCATGGACAAGGACATTTTGGCTACCCGCGACGGCCTTTGCCTGTGCCATAGCGCTCCCGATCCCTTCCGTCACGTAGGTCACCAACGGGTACTTACCCACCGAGGTCCCAGGCGGCCGGTGGCTCGGGACGAAGATCGGGACGCCGTCATGGTGGTCACCGCCCCAGTGATCGACCTGTTCCGCGGTATTGCGACCGGATAGGACCGCACCGGTCTGCCGGATTTCATCGAGGAACTGCCTGCCAACTCCGGACGCATCAACGGTCTCCGCCGCCGGCCCGGCGCCCGAAGCAAAACCGAACCACTCGTGGAGCCGCATAAAGCCGTCACCACCAGGGTTTCCCGGCCCATCGTTAGGGCCGGCGATGTACCCGTCAAGAGACATTGACATGTAAAGGACGGATCTAGTCACGAGCGTTCCTTTCTCATGTACTGGCAAGGTCCGGGTGGCGTTCACGACCGTGGCACTCGCAGGTAGTCGAGGTTGAAGTCGTGCTCCCACGTCTTGCCCCCGTCCAAGGACTTCTCCCAGCGCCCGCGTATCACTTGCCCGTCGGGGTCGATGCGTGCGGAGAAGCGCTGGCTGAAGCCCGGGGCGTCGCGCCATAACCGCCAATCGCCGCCTTGGAGGCTCATCCGGTAGATGCGCGAGACGCCACGGTCGTCCGCGTACAAGACGAGGAAGTCGGTCTCAGCCTCGTCACGACCGATGGTCCAGGTGGCGGCGGGCGGGTTCGCCGGATCACCTTGGCGCAGCACCAGCGCTCCGCCGTCTTCGGTCCACTCGACCCGGGCAGAGCCTGCGGCACGAGCACCCGGCCCCGGCAGGAACGCAGCGTTGTAAAGGTCCATCTTCCAATCGCCCACCAGGCGTGCGGCGTCGACAAGTGCTGGGTTGGTATCCATTGTCTTGCTCCTTTCTTTGGTTTGGTAGCCCGACGGGTCGTTCAGGCTCGCTCAGAACCCATGGAGGAGAGCAGCGCTTGGAGGCGCTCGTCCGAGTCACGCAGGCCGCGTTCCATGCCTGAGGCAACCATGGCGTCTCTATCTTCCACTGACTGGAAGCTGGAGACCGTGCGCAGGAGCGTCCTGCCCCCTCGCTCCTCGAATGTGGTCGTGTCGAGCTTCACGTGGCCCGGTGCGCCTTCGTACTCGAAGGTCTGCACGACTCCATGGACGCTCGGGTCCCCGTGGAACACGCCGTGGAACCCGTACTCGTTGCCGGCCGGGTCACGGTGCACGTAGCGCCACCGCCCCCCGTCGTGGACCTCATAGCGGTCGACAACGAGCGTCAGGTCCCGTGGGCCGAGCCACTGGACCAAGAGGTCGGGGTCGACGTAGGCCCGTAGGACAAGCTCCGACGGCGCAGAAAACTCGCGCTCGATGATCACCTGCGGGACCCCTGCGGGGACGGTGATAGTGGTCTCAGGCATTTTTACGCTCCTCTTCTTTGGGTTGTATTTCGAGTTCTCTGGACCGTTTTCCGGGTTGTGCCCGGGCTGAGCGCCGGGGCGCCGTGACTCGCCTGCAGCGCCGCCAGCAGCTCGTCCAGGCGCTCATGGCTCTCCTGCCAGAAGTGCTGGTAGCGGGCGAGCCACGCCGTGGCGTCGCGAAGCGGCTCCGCCTCCAGGCGGCTCAAACGGGCGGTGCCCCTCTGGGAGCGGGTTACCAGCCCAGCGCACTCCAGCACTTTGAGGTGCTTGGAGATGGCGGGCTGGGACATGGAAAACGGTGCTGCGAGCTGCGCGACTGTGGCCTCTCCCTCGGCTAGCCGTAGGAGGAGTGCCCGACGCGTCGGGTCGGCTAGAGCACCGAAGACCAGGCTGAGCGTGTCGGATGCCATCCATAACCATCTCTTTCTAAAACTAGATAGTTATAGAGTACGGCTGCCAGGTGGTCCTGTCAAGCCCCCAGCTCATGGTGGACGTGGTGGAGGCAGCTAGGCCGGTAGTTGCCCAGTTTCGGTGGCTACCGTGGGCGACGCAGCGCTTGGCGTGTCGAGCATGTCGCGTACGGCGCCGGCCACAATGCTTGGGTGCTCTTCGTGGAGGTAGTGGCCCCCGTCCGCTACGACGCGGACCTCCAGGTGGTCGGCGTGCTTGTCGCCGCCGGCGAGGAGGTTAGGCGGAATGACGGGGTCGTTCGCGCCGGCAAGCACCAGCGTCGGCACGCTGAGACGTTGATGCCGCCTGGCCCGGAAGACGAGAGCAGGGATGTCGTGGACGACGTACTGCCACAACAGAGCCTGGTTCGCCCGGGCCGAACACCGGGTGGCCTCGACGAATTCGTCCAGCTCTGCCTCGCCCCAGGCGCCCGGATGGGCGACCTCGCGGCGCAAGAGGTAGCGGGTGAACGCCGGCCAGTGACGCAGGACCAGGCGCCCCGCGACCGGGTACTCCCACAACGCAGTGAACCACATGCGCCACATGTTGAGGAACAGGTGACGCCTCTCTGGCCAGGGGTGCACCATGTTGAGGGAGATCAGGTTGCCTACCCGATGTGGGGCCCGGAGGCACATCTCGAACGCGACGCCGGCGCCGAAGTCATGGGCGACCACATCTACTCGAGCCAGTCCAAGGGTATCGAGCAGGGCCACGACGTCGCTGCCGAGGCTGGCCAGGTCGTACCCGCGCCGGGCCTGCTCCGACCAGCCAAAGCCGCGCAGGTCGACACAGACCAGCCGATACTCACCGCTCAGCAGCGGCACCAACTTGCGCCACGCGTACCAGTGCTGGAGCAGGCCGTGAAGCAGCACTACTGGCCGGCCCTGGCCGACCTCGGCGACGTGCAGCTGCACGCCTCGCACGTCCACCCACCGGTGTTCTGCTCCGACCACGACCGGCATCGGTCGACCATCGAGCGCTTTCATAGGGTCCCTCCGTGTCAGCGACGAGCACCAAGTTGCTCACGTTCACCCTTCAACGAGAGGCACGGTGCGCGATCGGTTCCATCCCAACTGGCCAGTAAAGGTGCGGGCCGCGGAACCTACGCGGTGCCTGGCCCCTCCTTTAGCGTGATGAGCCCTTCGCGACCCCTTGTGGCCGGCGGTGTCCAATGACCGGGGGCGGCCAGCCGGACCTGCTCCGTCTGGTGCCAGCGGCCCAGGGCGGCGACGCGCTTGCGCTAGAAGCACTGCTGGCGGTGCTCGAGCCGTACGTCGCGCGGCTCGTTTCGCCGATCGCCCTCGGGGACGCTGCCGACGCCACCCAGGAGTCGCTGGTCCTCGTCCTGAGGAACCTGCGCGGGCTACAGGAGCCGGCTGCGCTTTTCTCCTGGGCCCGCACCATCGCGGTCCGCCAAGCCGTCCACATGGCCCGCTCGACCAGCCAGACAGCGGTCAGGGAGCCCGTCGACATCCCGGATCACGGCGACGAGCAGTTTGCTGCCGACGTTCACGACGTCCTCGACCGCATGACGCCCGAACACCGGGCCGTGCTGGTACTGCGCGACATCGAGGGCCTCGACGAACGCACCGCAAGCCGACTGCTCGACGTCCCTCGGGGAACGGTCAAGTCTCGTTTGGCGCGGGCCAGGGCCGGGTTCAGAAAGGCATGGCAACAATGACCAACCTCCCGTCCACCGAACTGGGCGCGGTGCGCCGTCTGCAGGTCCTGGCCGCCTCCATCCCAGGGGCCGCCTACGACGAGACCGTCGTGCAAGCTCCGTTCGAGTCCCTCTGGGCCTTCGTCTCCGACATGGACACCTCCATGCCGCGGCTGTTCCCCAACTTCCGTACCTGGCGCACTGTCGCCCACCACGGCGATCACCTGCAGGCCGCCGCAGTCGGCTACCTCGGCCAACGGGGGGTCTTTGACGTCACGCTGAAGCCCGGGTTGTGCATCATGCAAGATCGGCGCTTCATCGGGGGCATTGCCGCCCAACCGGGCGTTACTGGCACCCGCTTTGCCCTCCTCGCCGCGCCACGGGGGCCTGCCCGTCATCTGGGCGCGCCGCTGCGCCCCCTGGCACAGCGGCTGCTGCGGCGTAGCGCCCGCCGCCTCGGAACTCACCTGACGACATGAACGCCGCGGATGGCGATGGGCCTCAGCCCTATGCCGGCCGATCGCAGCCAGGACTAGCCCGGAGCGGAACCCTCGCCGGCACCGGCGTCCTCCTCAAAGTCACCTTCGGTGCTCGCGTGCGCTCCAGCCGAGCGACCTGCCGGTTGAGGTAGCGCTGGTGCCGGAGGTTCGTTGCCACATGGGCCGCAGCTCGGTACGCCTCGAGCGCGTCGTCGGCGTTACCAGCTTTCTCGAGGAGGTGGCCGCGGACGGCGTGGAAGCGGCGGTCAGCCTTGGCCCGGGGGTCGGTGCCGAGGCGCTGGAGCAGTTCGAGCCCGGCCTGGGGCCCGGCGACCATGCTCACGGCGACGGCATGGTTCAGCGCGACGACCGGGTTGTCGTCAAGGCGGAGCAGGAGGCCATAGAGGGCAGCGACCTTTGGCCAGTCGGTCGTCTCGGCGCTCTCCGCTTCGTCGTGGAGCGCGGCGATCGCCGCTTGGAGCTGGTACGGGCCAATCGGGCCATGTTCGAGGGCGGCCGCAACGAGAGCCGTCCCTTCGTCGATGGCAGCGCGGTCCCAGAGGCTGCGATCTTCTTCGGCCATGGGGACGAGCGAGCCGTCTCGGTTGGTGCGGGCCCGGTGACGGGCGTGCACGAGGAGCATCAACGCGAGCAGGCCGGCGACCTCGGGGTCGCCGGGGAGCGCCGCCCACAGGTCGCCGCCCGCCTGCGGCAGTGGCCTGTTCCTACGCCGGGAAGAGGACCGTACCGCAGCGCGAACAATAGAACACGGTCACCTGACGTTGGCCCCCTCCCCGAGTCTCGTCGGCCGGCACGTCGATAGCCCTGTAGCGAGCCGACTCGGAGAGATCCGAGCGGCACCAGCTACAAAGTGGCCCGGGCTGCCTCCCCACGGCGGCCGCCTCTCCCACGAACCCTGGCGTCGTCCCCGGGCCCTCCGCCAGGAGCTCGACGACCTGCTGGCGCACGCGTGACAGGTCTGCGCCCAGCTTCACTAGCACCTGGGCCCCCACTCCCCGGCCCTCGCTCACGAGGCCGAGGAGGATGTGCTCGGTTCCTATGTAGTTGTGGCCGAGTTGCAGGGCTTCGCGCAGGGCGAGCTCGAGCACCTTCTTCGCCCTCGGCGTAAAGGGGGGCGACTCAGTGGTCGACATGCCCGCAGGCCCGACGGTCTGCTCGACGCCGATGCGGGCGTCGTGGAGGTTCACGTCAAGCGCCGCCAGCGCCCGGCCCGCCACGCTCTCGGGTTGGTGGAGCAACCCGAGGAGGATGTGCTCGGTGCCGATGAAGTTGTGGTTCAAGAGGCGCGCCTCGTCTTGGGCGAGGCGGAGGACGCGGCGTGCAGGGTCAGTGAAGCGCTCGAACATCGGCCCCCAGCATCGCGCAGCCCAACCGGCTTATTTGAAGCGATGGCGCTTGCGAGCCAGGAAAGCACCGACGACCACCTCGCGAGTCGTGCCAGCCCATCAACACGACGCTCGCGACTCGCCCGGCCACAGCAGCGTCCTAGCTCGCGAGGCGAGCCTCGGGCGGCTCTCCCGTTCCCCGTCGTTCTACACCCGTCACGGGCTCCGGCGCCTCTGCCTCATTTGCTTTCTCGTGGCGCTGGGCGGCGGTCGCGCTCAGGGCTCTCAGCTCCCGCTCCAGGCCCCCTCAGTAGCCTCGCCACCTCCCCTACCACCTCCCCCCACGGCCATCCCCGTGCCGAGCAGGTCAGCTACCGGGAGCTGGCCTCTCCTTTGTTTCCAGCACAAAACAACGCTTAGCATCGCGTTGGCTCACCGTCGGCCGATCAGCCGACGAACCTGCTGCCTGGGTGAGGGTCGTCAAGTCGAGGTGAGCTAGTTGCTGGCGGGGTGCCGGCCCACCTACCCTTCCGGGGTGCCGCCTCCCGCTGACCAGAAGAAGCCAACTTCTGGTCGCCAGTCGACACGCAGCATGACCTCTTCGCTCAAGGCCGCCCCCCGGCTGATGGCTTTCCACTCCAAGCGCTTAAGCGCCATGCGGCGCCGGTAACCAGGTTCCGGTGCAACACCTGAAAAGTACTCGAGGGGGTGCACGGCTTCTCCCTCATCGCGCTGACGATCGAGTTCCGCCTTACGGGCCTTGATGAGAGCCATGAACTCCTGCTCGTTATCGAAAGCAGCCACGACTTGGTGGCGCCTCTGGTGACGCGCGGGATCATAGGCGTAACGCCGCACGACCCAGCGCTTGACGTTGTCGTCGTTGGGGTCGACCCTGCCCATGCCACCATTGTCCGCCATTGGCCCGGTACTGGGGGCCTAATAACTGGGTGTGTCCCGATTCAAGGAGCTCCCCGACGTGGGCCGAACCCACCCTGCTTTGTAGATTTTCGGCTTGGTTCTTCAGCCGGCAGCAACGACCGCACCCGCCTTGCGTGCTTCATCGGCAGGGATCTGGTGAAAGTGGACTTGCCCGTCGGCATCGACTGCATCGATGCGCACCCAGGACCAGAACCGCTCGGTCTCGGCCCGCAGGACCGCGCCCGCTAGGACCGTTCCTGGCTCTTTGGCGACGAGGAGGTCCCCGGCAGTGAATATGGCGAGCCACTCAGCTCGGACCAGCTTGGTCGCCGCGATGGTGCGCCAGTCGGTGCCGTTGACCTCGACGAACACCGAGGTGCAGTAGAAGCCATAGGTGTCGAAGTTCTCTTGTGCCGTTCCGACCGGTGCCACGGGGTCGAGCTGGTGCCCTCGGAGGACCAGGGCGGCTTCGTGGGGCAATGGCTCACCCGGCGTTGTCGTTGTTTGGGGCTCATGGCCTCACACTGTTGTAGCGCGTCGCAGTGACGCCATAGTCGGAGGGCACCCCCTCTGGGCCGGCGGGGACGCTGTCAATGCCGGCAGGTCCTCGGCGCTGTCGGGGACTGCCTAGGCTCGGCCGTCACCAGAGGGGCCGACCCGTCCGCTTATGCCTCCCGACGCCCAATGGTGCCAGCAGCACCTACGCAGCCACGGCTTGGGCACTCCGGCGCTCGCCTCGTCATCGCCAAGCCCTACTCGCACGAGCGCGAGAAGTCCCCAGGGCCTCGTGCAACTCGTCCAACTCAACCTTTTGGTGCCGGCAGGTATTGGTACTAGGTGATGGACTGGCTCGGCCGTGGGGCGGCCAAGAGGGAGTTCGAGGCCTTCGTGAAGGACACGAGCGACGACCTCGTGCGCACCGCTTACATGCTCACCTTCGACTTCGCCAGGGCAGAAGACCTCGTCCAGGAGGCCTACCTGCGGGTGGCGAGGCGCTGGGACCGGGTGCGCTCCATGGAGCACCCCGCTGCCTACGCCAGGCGGGCGCTGGTGAACCTTACCCTCCAGGGCTCCAAGAAGCGGTTACGCCAGCGCGACGAGCTCGGGAGCGGCGAAGTACTCGCATGCGTCGTCGACGCCTCCGCGCTACGCGCGCTGTCAGCGGTAGAGGACGTCGCCGAGTTCCGCTCTGCCCTGGCTGAGCTGCCGGAACGCCAGCGGGCCGTACTCGTGCTCCGCTACTGGGCGGGCCTCCCTGAGGCGGAGGTGGCCGCGGCCCTCGGGTGCTCACTTGGGACGGTAAAGAGCACCGCGTCGCGCGCCGCAAGCCGCGTGGCGAGGGCCATGTCGGGAGGCACTTCGGTTGACGGCTCCTCGCCCAGGTCACGGGCCGTGCCGCCAGGCCCTCCAAGCTCGACCAGGGACACAGAAAGGGCAATTACATAATGAGCACACTCGACCAACAGCAAGAAACCTCCCTCCGAGAAGTGTTCGCCAGGTGCGCGGCGGAGGTGCGCGTGCCGGCGGGGGGCGCCGAGCGCTTGGCTGCGCGCGACTACCGCCCTCAGGGGCACGGGCAGGCCCTGGCCAGGAGGACGCTCGCCTCGGCGGCCCTGGCGGCGGCGGCTGCTGCCGCGGTACCTATTGCGGCCCAGGCCGGCGGGCCAACGAGGACCACCCTCAAGTTGGCGTCCTACTCGCTCCGGCTGCCGGCTCGCTACCACGAAGTGGAGGCTGCCACCGTCTCCTGCGACCCGCTCTCCCTCTTCGCTTTTGCACCTCACATCGGCGTGACCCCGCCGGGGCCGACCAGCCAGCCGGCCGAACCCGGGATCGTCTCTGCCGCAGACAAGGCAGGCGCTTGTGTCTCGGTGGGCATGAGCGCCCCCTTCACACCCGGGAGCCCGGACCACATCTGGGTCGCCACCAAGCCATCGGTAACCCAGCCCGTCGACATCGACGGGTACCGCGGCTGGGCGGGCACGTGGACTTGGCAGGGCGCCGGGCTGAAAGGCGGCGACCTGATGATCAACGGCGTGCCGGTTGCGAACGGGAGCACCGAAGAGGTACTGGCTCTCACGGTACCTGGGAACGACGGCCAGTTGCAGTACTTCGCGGTAGCAGCGACGGACGTCACCACAGCCCAACTGGTGTCGATCGTCACTGCAGGACTTACGCCGCCGGCCACGGCAACTACTCCCACCACGGCTGCGCCGGTGGCCGCCACAACCACGGCTCCGGCCTAGGCCGCGACGCCTACAGCGCGTTGACACGCGCCGGTACGGTCTTCGACCGGCCCCGGCTCGCCGCCGGCTGGCAGAGCATGTGCCACAACCACACCGCCACGCTCGGCCAGCACGGGCCTTCGCACTTCGCACCAGACGGGCCAAGCTCGGGCGTGATCGCCGTCCGTGGTCCGGCACCCACGCAGGTCTCCTCTCCTCCCGGCCCGTGTGGGTAACAGGCTCACGTCTGAGCCATGTGTCAGGAGCGCGCGTGAGGTGGAACCGCCACGCGCGGGCCAGGCGCCGTGGCGGTATTAGCACAACTCCTCGACGACCAGCGACGGCTGGTGAGATGCCAGCCGTCATCCCAGGGCGCTCGCTCCTCCGCTTGGCAGCGGGCGGGGCTGTGGCCACTGGGCTCGGCGTCGCCGGGTTGGCGTACGAAGACCAAAGCTCGCACTACAAGTTCGAAGAACACCCTCGGCCTACCCCCGGGCCCTACCTCAGCTTGCCGAGCTCGGACTGCGCGGGCCTAGCCTTTGATTGGGTAGGGCTCTTTTCAACACTGGCGTCGCTCTAGGCATGTTGGTCCTTGCGACTACGCCTTGCTTGGGTACCACGGCGGCGCTGGCCTCACCCCCAAGGGGACGCGTGGTTGGCCGCATCGAAGCGTGCAGCGGCCTTGGTTACGCCAATCAGGCCTATGCCGGCGGCACCGTCTTCGCCCTCCGAGGCGAAGTTCGCTCGGTCCGCATAAGCCGCGCAATAGTGAAGACGGTTCTTCCAAGCGACGTGGTGGCACGCCAACGGGTCCCTGCCGCCGGGGAGTTCGGCTTCAGCCTCGTGCCTGGTCGCTACGTAATCGACCTTGCCCACTACGCCCGCGGGAACGTACCCACTTGGGCCAGTGTGACTATCCGCAGTGGCGAGACGAGCCACGTCGACTTGCCCAACAGGTGTATGTAGGTTACGGCTGGGTCAATCGGCGGCAACGCTCAATACCCGGCTTGGCCGCCGCACGAACACATGACAGTTGCACGCATAACCGCCAATCCTGGGCGTCACCGACATCTTTAAACCTTCAATGGCAACGGTCCGGCAGCTTTGCATGATGACGTTCCGGCAGAGCTGATTGGTCACGCGCACGTTGCTGCCGCCCAAGGGGGGTGGGGCAAACTTGCATCCCCAAAAGTCGTGCTCGTTTCGGCAATGGAGATGGGGATGTAGTCCCAAGAGGAGCCCGGCCGAGCGCCACGCGCGCCGCAGCCCCGCGTCAATGCCGCGCACGCCGCACGAAGATCATGCACAACCTGCCCGCTTCGCGTACAAAACGGGGGTAGCTGCCACCGAAGGCCATGGGCAACGCGCAGCGCGCACAGTTCGGGCGAGGAGCTGGCACCTTGCGCCCCCATCCCGAGTACACCGCGACCGACGCTCGGCACGGCCAGCTGATCGCCACGTCGCGTTGTTACCAGACCGGAACCCATCCCTGGGTCCGTCCAGTCTCTCGACTCAAGTCCGGCCCGAATTATCCTTGCCGGATCGAGCGGGTACAGCATCAGCAAGAGATGCCGGTAACACCGAGTTATTGCCGGCGGCCGTTGTACATGTCCGTTGCCGAGGAGCCGGAGGAGCCTGGCGTCCGCGTCTACGGTCAGTTGACAGGCAATGGCCCCCGCCGTCGACCGTCCTGGTCCAGACGAGTGTCCGGGCATGGGTCCGCTCAACAGGTGGTGGCCGGGAAATTTCGTCTCGGGTGACGGACCACCTTGCCGTCGGCTAGGCGTACCACCCTGTCCAGCTGCGAGGCGAAGCACGCGCTCGCCAGTGCGCTTGCTGGATCCGAGTAGCTCTGTGGCACCAGCTAAATTTAGGAGTTACAAGCCCTGGCCCGTCGGCGCGCCGTTGCGTGCCAGTCCCCCTGAACTGAAGTGCAGAACTGGACCAAGCGCCCGATGACCGCCTCAACCGTGATGATGAGGTCAACTATGGGTTTGCATACGGGCCATGGTCTCAACAGCCCGGTCGGCGGGCTCAAAGCGCCCGATGTCCTCGAAGGGTGTGGGCTACCAGCTTCCCCTGCGCTGCGCCGTACCCCTTCGCCAAGCCCCGCGCGGCCACCCGCGTTGCAGCCGCGGCGTCGCGTAGGGCAGCGTCGACGGTCACCGCTGCTACTGGACGGGCGGCTCCTGTGGTGCCATTTGCGCCGAGCGTCAAGGGAACAACGGTTGCCGCCGTAGCCAGTGGAATGACTGCTACGGCCCAGTGAGCGACCCTTTTTCTCCTAGCCTCCGAGGCCAGACGTCCCGATCGAGCTCTACCACGACGCGGGCGGCGCCGATGTCGGAGTGGTCGAAGGCGAGAGGGACAGGGCAGTAACGCCACGAGGATCGGCTAATTGTTGGCACACGCGTCCCCGATTTGCCAGGCCTAGGATCCTGATCGGAAATCAGTGCCTTTGATTTCCTCCCCGCAGAGCTGCCTGACCTACTTGTCGGGTTGACGCTCGTGCCAAGACGATCGAGATCGAGCCGCACGTTCACCAAACAACGAGGAGGGGTTCACAACTGATGGCATCGTCAAGATGCACGAAGGCCTCACGGGCCCGACCTTCCGGCTTCGATGCCGCCTTCGAGAAAGTGACGATGCGCTCGCCGCGGCCGCGAAGCTCACGTCCGACCTCGGTCCAAGGCTCGACCCTGACGGCTCGGTACGAGTCCGATACGAGCAGGCAAGTCGAGCCCACCAGGCGGCCCCTAGGTCGCGCCCCGGCATTTCGCTCCTCTCGTGACTTGTCGTAGCGGTGACGAGACCTTCGGCAGCGCTCCGGCACGTGGGGCGAGGAGAGGCTGACTTGGAGCCTTTCGAGGACTGGTACCGCCGGGAGCACCCGAGGATGGTGGCGACGCTCCTATTGGCCACGGGGGACATCGAGCTGGCCAGCGAAGGTGTGGACGAGGCGTGCGCGCGCGCCCTCGTCCGCTGGGAGCGCGTCTCGGCCATGGAGGAGCCGACGGGATGGGCCTACAGCGTCGCACTGAACCACGCCCGGCGCCTGGCCCGCCGCCGGAGCCTCGAGCGCCTCCTGGTGCGCCGCACCGCCCCGGTGCCGAACGTGCCGCCCGAAGCGAGCGAGGTCTGGGGCCTCGTGGCGGGCCTCGCCCCGCGCCAACGCCAGGTGGTCGTGCTCCGCCACGTCGCCGGGCTGAAGGAGGCCGAGATAGCCGCCTCGCTCGGCATCTCACGCTCGACCGTGTCGAGCACGCTCCGCGACGCCCACAGGCGCCTCGGCGACCTCCTCGGCCCCTTCCCAGGCGGGCGTGACACTGACCCAAAGGAGGAGAGCAATGTCTGAGCTGTCCCGGCTGTCCCAGGCCCTTGTCGACCGGCCATTGGTCGAGCCCCCCGTGCTCGGGGCGCTCCGCGCCAGGGCCAGTCGGCGCCGCAGGCGGCGCGCCAGCGCCCTGTCCGTCGTCCTGGCCCTGGCCGTGCTGTCTTCCCTGGGGGTCTCCCGCCTCTCGGGCGCCGGCAGCGACCGGGGTGGGCGGGTGCACCTCGCCGCGTACTTTGAGTCAGCCATTGCCGTGCCCGCTACGACTTTGAGCGCAGTCGGCTTACCCGCCTCGGTCTCGGTGCCCGCCAAGGTGAGCCCTGTGCACTCCACTACCTCCTCGGAAGGCACGGTGACCTACGTCGGGGCCGAGTACTGCCCGTTCTGCGCGCTGGAGCGCTGGGCGCTCGTCGTCGCCCTCTCCAAGTTCGGCACCTTCAGCCACCTGAGCGACGCCGCTTTCTCGTCGTCGACGGACGTTTACCCGCACCTGGCGAGCTGGAGCTTCGTCGGCGCGCGCTACTCGAGCCCCTACCTCGGCTTTAGGGCGACCGAGCTCTATTCGTCCACGCCCAACGGGAAGGGTGGCTACAAGGCCCTCCAGGTGATGACGCCACCAGAGCAGGCCGCCTTCGGCCACTACGACCCACAAGGGAGCCTCCCCTTCGTGGACATCGGGGACCGCTACGTCACGGTCGGTGCAAGCACGTCGCCCTCGGTGCTGGAAGGGCTCAGCCTGGCCCAGATTGGCCAGGAACTCGCCAACCCCTCGAGCCCGGTCGCCAAAGCGGTGGACGGCAGCGCCAACTACCTGATAGCCGCCATGTGCCAGGTCGTGCAAGGGACAAAACCAGCCATCTGCTCGTCGCCAACCACCGCCGAAGCCCTCGGCGCGCTCAGCTCGGGCGTGGCGCCAAAGGTTGTCACGAGCCCGGGCCAGCCCCCGGTACAGCCTCCCGAAAATGCGCCCATGTCGGTATGGCAGCGCTGGAGCGAGGAGACCCACCGCTACCTCGAAGAGCAGGTGGCGCACGGCTTTGCGAAGGCCAACCCCGGCTGTGTCGTGACCAAGGCGGCCGTCACAGGCAACAAGCTCACCAGGCCGACGCTCGGGGTCCCGGCGGGGGTGACCATCTGGGCTATCGACCTAACTGGCAACTGCCGCCGCCTGCTAAAGGGTAAGAAGTAGGAGACGAGCTTGGGGGACCGTGGTCTCAAGCTGGAGATGGCGCCGCCGTCCAACCAATAGTGGCAAGTTCGGGAGGTGGGAATGAGGAAACTGTTCTTGGCGACCCTGGTCTTCCTCACCGGCGCCGGCTTGGTGCCGCCCGCTTCGGCAACGGCCCTGCCCCGCGTCGTGCTCCCAGCCGGCGTGCTGCTCCACATGCGACCGGTCGTCCGGCCCGCCATCATTGGCATACCGAACGACGGCGCCGGCTGGACGCGCTCCATAACTTGGTCAACGTGGGGGGAGCAGCGAGCGATAGGCCACGGCTGGGGTTACTTCCATACCTGCAAGCCGAACTGCGACGAGGGCTTCGCCTACTGGGAGCCGGTGACGGTCACCTACGCGAAGCCCAGGCCGACGCCTTTCGGCGTGCTGTTCACACGTCTCAGCTTGACTTGGTGCATGGTCCAGGACTGCCACCTGAGCCGTTACTTGAAAGGGGTCGCCACCGCGCCCTCCGGCCCCCGTCCGTACAACAGGCTCAGCTCCTGGGCGCTTACTGTGCTGGTCGGCCCCCGAGGTGCCCTGTAACTCCGGACGAACGCTCATCTCCCTGCAGCCCTCTGCCTTGAACAGTCACCCTCGTAGTTACCGGGTACGGTGCGCCCTCAGGCGTCAATATGGGCGGTACTTTGATGGGCCCCCACCGAGCCAGAGCCGTCTGATATGGTCGGCTTCCGGTTGTAGGGCCAGTTCATTTCGCCTGCCAATAATCGGTTGATCTGTCTACGACGCGGGTCCCAACACGATTACCTCGGCCGATCAGTCTTGTCTTCACAAGTGGTCGCTCCACAGCTGGCGGTCAACCTCGCACCTAGCGCCCGCCCCCGGCAGGTGGAGCTGTACTACGAGCTGGGCCGGGCCGGCGCTCCCCCTACTGCTTCCAAGCGGGCCTTGGCCACCCGGAAGCGCTCCTGTGAGAGCTGTCACTCCAAGAGAGCTGCACCCATCGCCGGTCGTCCCGTCGGTCCATGGCCCCTCCCGGTGTTGGCCCGTCATCATCGCGGTTCGGCAGCCACTGAGGCTCAGCCAGACGCTTCGATCATGGCGACCACCTCGTCCGGCCCGTAGCCCTGGGACCGGGCGAAGGCGACGAGCTCTTTTACCTTCCTCATCACCGCCCCTCGCTCGGGCGTGCCCGCCACAGTGACCCCTTTGCCCCGGCGCAGCTCGAGGAGCCCCTCCTCTTGTAGCTGGCGTAGCGCTCGGAGGACGGTGTTGGTGTTCACGCCCAACACCCGGGCCAGGTCCTTGGCGGGCGGCAGGCGCTCACCCGGCTCCGCCTCTCCCTCGGCGAGCGCTCTCCGCAGCTCTGCGGCCACCTGCTCGTAAAGGGGGCCCGGGGCCGTAGGGCTGATCTTGACGTCCCTCATTGCGCTAGTAAGCTTAGCTCAATAGGCTCAATCGTCAACCTGGGGGCCCACTTGGCAGTGATGGCACCTCCCGGGCCTAGCCCCGGGCTCGAGGCCGAAGCCCTCATCAAAGAAGCGCGCCGGTACCAGCGGCGGCGCTGGTTGGCAAGGACGGCAGCCGTAGCCATGGTTGCGGCGGTCGTCGTGTCGGTGGTGGTCTCAGACAGCGGCCCTTCTCAGCCTGGCCTGGCCAACGGGCGGTTGGAGCAGGTGCACCCTGGTGGCCCGTCGGTGGACGTCTCGGCCATGCGCCACCTGGGCGAGCTGGCTTTCGTTTCCAAGGGTAACCTCTACCTGGTCGACGATGGCAAGGTCCACGAGGTCGCTGTCGGCCCCGGCCGGGCGGCCGTAGGCCCCGCCTTCTCGCCCGACGGCAAGTGGGTGGCCTACGAGACCGAGAGCGACCACGTTCCTACCTCCGCCGTCAAACTATGGGTGGCCCGGGCTGACGGCGCCGGCCGTCACCAGGTGAGAGGGGTTGCCGCTTACTACGGCTGGAGCCCGAGCCGAGACCTCCTGGCCGTTAGTACCGCCGCGAGCTACACCCAGGTAGTGAGAGGGAGCCAATACCGCTCGACGGCCGTGACGCACCTTGAGCTCGTCAGCCCTACCGGGGCACGGCGTGACCTGGTCCACCTGCCCGTCCCGTCCGGAGCGGTCGCCTACCCCCCGCCAGTCATATGGGACGCGGCCTGGTCACCATCGGGCGCGGCGGTCGCA
>JAJYMM010000108.1 GCA_021787035.1 Actinomycetes bacterium | reverse complement strand
AGTACTTGGCGATGTCGTTGGCGATCGAGAACGTGGTGAGCGAGCCTCGGGTGATGAGGAGCTGCTTTCCGATCTCGACGACATCGATCAGCTTGGTCGGGTTCGAGTCGAGATCGACCATGTTGCCGGCCTCTTTGGCCGCGGTCGTGCCGGTGTTCATGGCAACTCCTACGTCGGCCTGGGCGAGTGCAGGAGCATCGTTCGTGCCGTCACCGGTCATGGCGACGAGCTTGCCGCCCTCCTGCTCGGAGCGGATGAGGGCGAGCTTCGCTTCGGGCGTCGCCTCGGCGAGGTAGTCGTCGACCCCGGCCTCTTGGGCGATGGCCGCCGCGGTGAGTGGGTTGTCGCCGGTGATCATGACGGTGCGGATGCCCATCTGGCGCATCTCGTCGAACTTTTCCTTGATGCCCTGCTTCACGATGTCTTTCAGTTCGATGACGCCGAGGATCATCGGTCCGTCTGACACGACGAGCGGCGTGGAGCCCGCCCGGGCGATCTGCTCGACGATCTGGTCGAGCCCGTCGGGGATTGCACCGCCGAGGTCGGTCGCCCAGCGCCGCACGGCCTCTGCTGCTCCCTTGCGGATCTGCCGGCCCTCCAGGTCGACCCCTGACATGCGCGTCGTGGCGGAGAAGGGGATGAACTGGTGGTCTTCTCCGAGGTCGCGCTCGCGAATGTTGAAGCGCTCCTTGGCGAGCACGACGATCGACCGGCCTTCTGGGGTCTCGTCTGCGAGCGACGAGAGCTGGGCGGCCTCCGCAAGCTCCACCTCGCTGTGCCCGCCAGCGGGGATGAAGGCAGAGGCCATCCGGTTCCCGAGGGTGATCGTGCCGGTCTTGTCGAGGAGCAGGGTCTGGACGTCACCGGCCGCCTCTACCGCCCGTCCGCTCATCGCGAGCACGTTGCGCTGCACGAGGCGGTCCATCCCGGCGATCCCAATTGCCGAGAGCAGCGCCCCGATGGTGGTCGGGATGAGGCAGACGAGCAATGAGACCAGGACGACGACCGACACGGTCGCCCCGGCATAGTGCCCGAAGGGCTGGAGAACGACGACGACCGGCAGGAAGACGATGGTCAGGACGGCGAGCAGGATCGTGAGCGCGATCTCGTTCGGCGTCTTCTGCCGGTTGGCCCCCTCGACGAGGGTGATCATCCGGTCCAAGAAGGTGTGGCCCCGCTCCGCGGTGATGCGCACCACGATGCGATCCGAGAGGACCTTCGTGCCGCCGGTCACCGCGGAGCGGTCACCGCCGGACTCTCGGATCACCGGCGCCGACTCGCCGGTGATTGCCGATTCGTCGACTGAGGCGATCCCCTCGATGATCTCGCCGTCGGAGGGGATGATGTCGTTCGCCTCACAGACGACGAGATCTCCCTTCACGAGGTCGGCTGCCGGAACGCGCCCCTCGCTGCCGTCGGGGTTCAACCGCCGAGCTTCGGTCTCCGAGCGCATCTTGCGCAGGGTGTCGGCTTGGGCCTTTCCCCGACCCTCGGCCATCGCCTCCGCGAAGTTCGCAAAGAGCACGGTCAGGAAGAGCCAGATCGTGATCGACCAGGTGAAGATCCCCGGGTGGGCCACGGCTTCGATGAAGGTGATGACCATGCCGACGAAGACGACGAACATGACCGGGTTCTTCACTTGCACCCGCGGATCGAGCTTCTTGAAGGAGTCGGCGGCTGCCTGAGCGAGGATCCCCCGGTCGAACAAGCCGACGCGCCGACTCACGCCATGGGGGTTCTCGGGTTCTGGCGTCAGATCATCGGGCGCCGGCAGACCGAGCTTGTCAACGCCAGCCATGCAACAGCACCTCCTGGAAGGTAAAGGAACACGTCGGCTCGGGACCCCGAGTACGACTTGGTCGCGCCACGCGACGGTGGCCGCATGGAGATCCAGGCGTCGAAGTGCGCGGTCCGGTCATGGCCGCCGCGGATGGACGACGAGCACGGGGCAAGCCGCTGCCTCCACGACCTGGCGGGTCACCTTGTCCCACAGCCCAAGGGTGATGAAACGTCGAGGGCGGGCGGTGAGCACGATCACGTCTGCAGCCCACCGAAACGCTTCGGCGATGATGGCGGCGCCCGTGGATGACCGTTGTGCCTCCACGACGATCCCGCTCGCCTCGACACCGAAGTCCCACACGTAGCGCATGGCGTTGTCGAGGAGCGCCGTCGCCTCCTCGCTGGTCTCGGAGTAGAAGCGCGCGCTTCGCGGCCCGGGTGGATCCCACATGCGCACATGCACGAGACGCAGCCGGCCACCCGTCGCCCGACCGGTGCGGGCAGCCAGTCTCAGCGCGTTGACCGACATCTCGAAGGTGTCGACAGGGACGAGGACTCGTCGGAACGAGCCATAGCGCTCGTCATCGAGCATGTCGCTGTCGGGCGTGGCGATACCCGGGCGGGCATGTGCGCGCATCAGAAGAACTTCCCGTGAGAGAGCTGCTCAACGATCGGCCCAAGTGACATCGCCGGGAAGAAGGTGAGCCCGCCGACGATCACGATCACGCCCACGACCAGCCCGATGAACATCGTGTTGTCCGTGCGGAACGTGCCGAGCCCCGCGGGAACGACGTTCTTTGCGGCAAGGGCACCGCCGAGGGCGAGGGCTGGGATCATCACACCGAAGCGGCCGACCAGCATGTCGATCGCCCCGGCGATGTTGTAGAAGGCCGTATTGGCGCTGATGCCGCCGAAGGCAGAGCCGTTGTTGTTGCCCTGTGAGACGAACGTGTAGAGGATCTCGGAGAATCCGTGTGGTCCCGCGTTGAGTGGGCCGGCTCGCCCGGCATGGACCGAGACCGCGATGCCCGTCAAGGTGAGCACGATGATCGGCATCGCGAGGACACCGAGGCCGGCGAGCTTGACCTCCTTGGCCTGGATCCGCTTGCCCAGGTACTCGGGCGTTCGCCCGATCATTAGCCCACCGATGAACACTGCGATGATCGCCATGAGGAGGATCGTGTAGAGGCCGGTCCCCGTGCCGCCGGGCGAGACCTCGCCCATCATCATCCCGCCGAGCAACGCGAAGCCGCCCATTGGGTTGAACGAGTCGTAGGAGGCGTCCGCTGATCCGGTCGAAGTCTGGGTCGAGGCCACGCCGTACAGCGCAGTCGAGGTGTCCCCGAAGCGCACTTCCTTGCCCTCCATGTTCCCCGTCGGCTGGTGCACGATGCCAGCGGCAGCCACGGCGGGGTTCGGCTGGTGCTCGGCCCAGCTCCCGATGGCGAGGAACGAGCCGAAGATCACGAGCATCGCCACCAACAGTGCGACCCCCTGGCGGATGCTGCCGACCATCTTCCCGAAGGTGTACGTGAGCGCGAAGGGGATCGACAAGAGGAGGTAGATCGACAGCCAGTTCGTGAGCGCGGTCGGGTTCTCGAAGGGCGTCGCGCCGTTTTGGTCCAAGAAGCCCCCGCCGTTGGTGCCGAGCTGCTTGATCGACTCCATGAACCCGATCGGGCCGCGGGCGATCGTCTGGCTGACGCCGTTGAGGACGTCGTGGATGGTTGCCGTCCCCGCCAGGGTTTCCACTGCGCCCTGGCCGACGAAGACGATCCCGGCGATGAAGGCGATCGGCAGAAGAATGTAGAAGAGGCAGCGGGTGAGGTCGACCCAGAAGTTGCCGACGGTCGAAGCGTTGCGCCGGGAGAAGCCACGCACCAAGACGAGCGCGGCGACGATGCCCACTGCTGGGGAGACGAACTGCTGGACCGTGAGCGCCCCCATCTGGGAGAAGTACGACATCGTCGTCTCGCCGCCGTAGGCTTGCCAGTTCGTGTTCGTGAGGAACGAGACTGCGGTGTTGAAGCTGAGCGCGGGTGCAACCGCGCCGAGGTGCTGGGGGTTGAGCGGCAGCGATCCCTGGATGCGCAAGATGAGGTAGGTGAGACCGAGCGACACGCCCGAGAAGATGATCAGCGAGCCCGCATAGCGCTTCCAGGTCTGCTCGCGCTCGGGACTGGTGCCAAGGGCTCGGTAGATCGGGCGCTCGAGCCAACCGAGGAAGTGGACGCGGCCGTCGAAGACTGCCGCCATGTACGAGCCGAGGTAGCGCCAGGTGATACCGAGCGCCACGAAGAGGGTGGCGATGGTCCAGAAGAAGCCCATCTAGAACCACTCCGGCTTGAACAACGCGACGCCGAGGTAGACGAACATCACGACGGCTACGGCGAGGAGGACCGCTTGGACCGCGCTCATACTCGGTCCAGTGCCCAGACGAACCCGAGCATCAGGGCGACGAAGACCACGATGCCCACAACGGCAAGGAAATCAGCCATGGGCCAAGAATGAGCCATCCAGCGGTAACGGCGCGGTGGACATCGACCCGTCTGCGGTAAAAAAACGGTGAACGGGCCAGATCGACCGCTCCTCGATCAGGTGGTCCACGCCGCCGCGGCTCGCAGCCCGCCCACGGTTTCAGTACCGCGGCGTGAAACGCCGTGCCGGGAAGCTCAGGCCTGCCCGAGGAGGTCGCGCACCTTCTCCTGGTCCACTGCGCGGTGCGGCACCTGGACACAGAGGGTGAGCGAGGGGTGGGCGGCCACTTTCAGCTCGGTGACATCGAGCCGGATGACACCGACATGCGGTCGGCGAAGAGCGATCTGGGTGGTGAGGGCTTGCTCGACGCGGCGCTTCGGCCACCAGGTGCGGAACAGCTCGCTGTGCTCGGTGAGCTCGTCGATGATCTCGCCGAAGCGAGGGTCGCCGGGGTGCTCGGCTGCGACCTCGTGGAACTGGGCGAGGAGGTGGCGGCCGCGCTCTTCTCGCCCGACGACGGTGGCCGTCGTGGTGCCGTCTGCGAAGTAGAGCCACATGAGGTTGCAGCGCCGGGCGGCCAGGTCGCCCGGGTGCCAGAGCCGGTCGAACGGCTGGTTCCAGGCGACGAAGTCGAAGTGGATGTCGAGCAGGCACGCTGGTGCCGGCTCCATGGCCAGAAGCAGGCGGGTGAGCTGTGGGTCGACGTCACCTGTCATCTGGTCATCTTCGGGAACGGGGAGCCCGGCGAGGCGTCGCAGGTGCCGGTGGGACTCGTCGTCGAGTCGCAGCGTCCGGGCGATGGCGTCGATCACCTGGATGCTCGGCATGCCGGGTTGGCCTTGTTCGAGGCGGGTGTACCAGGTGAGGCTGACGCCGGCTGCTGCGGCGACCTCTTCTCGGCGAAGCCCAGGGGTGTTGCGCCGTACGGGGTAGGAGTCGAGGCCGAGGTCTTCTGGGTGCAGGTCCGCCCGCCGGGCGCGCAGGAACTCGGCCAGCTCAGCCCGCCGTTCGGCGGCGGGGTCGGACGCTGCGGTCCGCATGCGAGAAAGCCTATCGCTCGCCTGGCACTGCCAAGACTAGGACTCCCACACCTATCACTGCGAGGACTAGCACTGCCAGGACTATCAGTGACAGGACCAGGCGAAGCGACCCGCCGCGGATTTACGGTCAGATTGGGCCGGTGTCACCGTGCGCCGCAGAGTCCTCCTTGGCGAGCGTGCCTCGGGTTGCTTCCGCCAGCGGCGGTGCACCAGCTCTGCGTCGAGGACGGTGCCGGTCACGTGAAGGCGATCACATGAAGGAGAACTCCAGAAGAAAGGGTAGGCCGCAAGGCAGCACCAAGGCGCGCGTCCGAGACACCGAGAGGCAGCTCCGAGCCCGGCGCAATCGATCGGGCGCACCTCGGAGCCGCTGGCAGCGCACCGCCGGAGTCGTTGCTTGCTTCGTCGTCGCCGGATCGGCGCTGACCGCCTGTGGCGGCGGGAGCGGATCGGCGTCGCCCTCCACCACGGAACGACCTGTCCGGTCGTCCACGGCGACCTCGTCGACGCCTCCCTCGACATCCACGAGCACGACCACAACGGCGACCGCTGCCGCCGTGCTCGCCGCCTACCGCGCGAGCTGGGCGGCCTTCGAGCAGGCCCTCGCAACGGCGAACCCCGAAGACCCGGCTCTGGCTGCCACCATGGTCAATCCGCAGCTGCAGTCCGTGAAGGCGAACCTGCTGGCCGACCAGCGGGACGGGATCGTGGGACGCGGCCCGACGACGTTGCACCCCACGGTCAGCGCGCTCTCGTCGACCTCAGCCACGGTCGTCGACTGCGCCTACAGCGAGAACGAGCTCGTCTACGCGTCGAGCGGCAAGCCGGTCCCACCGGTCACCCCGCCCGAGAACGACGGGGTGACCGCGACCCTGGTGCTGTCGGGCGGGACGTGGAAGGTTGCCAAGCAGATCGTGACGGACGGGAAATGCGCGCCCGGGTCCTGATCGCCCTTGCGCTCTTGGCAGGCTGCGCGCTGGTGCTCGTCGCAGTTGCTGCGCCGGCATGGGCGGCCGATGGCGACGGGCAGAACAACGTTTCGAGCGTGCAGGCCTCCGGCGGCACCCTCACGGTCCAAGCCGGCCATACCTACTGGACCCCGCCGCAGAACAGCTCGTGGGCGACAGACGGGCAGAGCACGCCGCCAGCGGGGAAGCCCAACCCGAACCAGCCCTATGGCTGCACTTACGGCGCCGGTGGCCCGTCGGCGACCGCGGCACTCGGGGTCGGGGGACCCGAGCCTGGCCAGTGGGTGTTCCCCGACTGCCGGGGCCCAGGCGTGATCGACCCGATGCCGCCGTTCTGGGTGACCGGGGCGGTCCCTGCTGCCGGGACAGTGCAGGTCGCCCCGGTGGTCGTGGCCGAGCAGGCCGCCAAGCAGCTCGGCCTCGCCTCACCCACGATCGAGATGGCCCCGCCTGACGGCTCGCCCCAGCTGGTCGGCGTGGCGTCGTGGCTGTGGATCAACCCGGATCAGTGGCGGGCGGTCTCGGCGTCGGCGACGGCGGGCCCGGTGACGACCACGGCGACCGCGGTCCCGACCGAGGTGGTCTTCGACATGGGTGACGGCACCTCGGTCACCTGCGACGGACCCGGCACGCCGTATAGCGCTGCTGCCCCGAACGCGACGACCGACTGCTCGTATGTCTGGCCCGATCCGGGCTCTTTCACGGTCACCGCCACGATCTTCTGGTCGGTCACCTGGACGGCGAGCGGCGCGCCGGGTGGCGGGACCCTCGGCGTCCAGGCCGGACCGGCCGCACAAGTCCCGGTGACGGTGACCGAGTCCCAGGCGATCAACACCCCCGGGTCGGGGAGCAACTGAGAGAAAGGCGCGTCATGGCACAGGTGGCGACGGCAACCCGGCGCAACGGACAGCAACCACCAGACGCTCGCCGCACGCTGCCGTCCCCGACCCTCGGCCGGCGCCGCCAGCTCCCCCTCGTCGTAGTGGGGGTGCTGCTCGTGGTGGGCTGCGCGCTCGCCTTCACCGACGCGTCGCTGCACCTCGGGACCCGAGAGGACGTGCTCGTCGTCGCCCAGCCGGTCGCCGCTGGCCAGGTGCTCACCGCAGCCGACCTGCGAGTGGCGAAGGTGTCGACCGGCAGCGGCCTGGAGGTCGTGGCCACGGGTGCCGAGGGGAGCGTGGTCGGCCGTCGGGCAGCGGTGTCGCTGCTCGCCGGGTCGCTCCTCACCGCCGCAGAGGTCGGCTCGGCGCCCGCGGTGGGGTCTGGGTCCGACGTGGTGGCGGTCGGGTTGAAGGCCGGTGCCTACCCGCCCGCACTTGCTCCCGGTGATCGTGTCGAGGTCGTCCCGGTCCCCGGTGCCTCGTCGGGGAGCGCCACAGGGTCGGTCACGGCCGGAAGCCCGGTCCAAGCGACGGTGCTCGCGGTCGACGCCGCCCCGGTCGACTCAGGCGCGCCGACCGTGCTGTCACTGGCGGTCGGGTCCCGGGACGCCGGCGAGGTGGCCGCCCTCGCCGCAGCCGGCCAGGCGTCGGTGGTCGAGATCGGCGCAGGTAGCTGACATGGGCACAGGCAGCTGAGATGGGAACGGTCACGGCGTTCGGTTCGGTCCGCTCTTCTGGCGTGACGACGCTCGTCCTCGGCCTCGCGGCGACGTGGCCGAGGCGGACCGAGCCACAGGGGCGCCCGGTGCTGGTGGTCGAGGCGGACCCTGCCGGCGGGACGCTGGCCGCATCGGCGGGGTGGCCGCCAGAGCCGGGGCTCGTGTCGCTTGCGGCGGCGGCACGCCGGGGCGCCGAGCCGTCCCTCGTCTTCGAGCACTGCCGCACGCTCCCAGGCGGCGCCTCCGTCCTTGCCGGCCCGGCCCGGGGCGACCAGGCCAAGAGCGCGCTTCGGATGCTGGCCACGCTGCTCGGGCAGCTCGGCGACCTCGACGCGGACGTGCTAGTGGACTGCGGCCGGCTGGACGACACTGCGGTGGTCCTCGGCATCTTCGAGCGGACCGCCCGGGCAGACCGAGCGACCTGTGCGAACCGAGCGACCCGTGGGGACAGGGCGGTGCTGGTCAGCCGGAGGCGCCTGGCGGACCTGCAGGCGCTGTCTTCCTGGATCGACGCCCACCCTGCAGGACCGGGCACCGGGCTCGTGGTCGTCGGCGACGGCCCCTACCCCGACGCCGAGATCGCCGAGGCATTGGGTCTCGCGGTCCTGGGGCACCTGCCGTGGGATCCGGGGACCCCCGACGCGCTTGTTGCGTATCGGGCGTCGGACCGGCGGCTACGAATGGCCCCGCTCGTGCGCGCCGCGCGCACCCTCGCCGAGCACCTCGCACGGGACGCGTCCTCGGGCGAGCCGGACGACGAGGACGTGGTGCTCACCGAGCAGCCACACGCCGGCCGGCGGGTGGCGATAGGCAGCCGGGTGCTGTCGGCCCGGCGGGTCGACACCCGCCCGCATACCAACGGCAGCGTCCCCGAGGAGGCGACCCAATGAGGGTGGACCAGTGAGCGTGGACCAGTGACCCCCGACGCGGGGGTGGTGGCCGGACTGCGGGCCGAGGTCCTCGCCGCGCTGTCCCAGCGTGAGCGGGAGCTGTCGGCTGGGGGACGCTCCCCGCTCGGACCAGCTGACGAGCAGGCGCTCGGCCGCCAGCTGATCGCAGACGCCCTGGAGCGCCGGGCCACCAAGGCGCTACGGGACCAAGACGTGCTGCTCGCCCCAGACGAAGAGGACGCCCTCGCCCGGGCAGTCTTCGACGCGCTGTTCCGCCTGGACCGCCTGCAGCGCCTCTTGGACGACCCGGGCATCGAGAACATCAACGCGAATGGAGCCGACCAGGTCTTCGTCCGCTACGCCGATGGCCGTCGGGAGCAGGTGGCCCCGATCGCCGTCAGCGACGCCGAGCTCGAAGAGATGCTGCGCAGCGCGGCGGCACGGGTGGGGATCGGCGAACGGCGCTTCGACCGAGGCTCGCCGCGCCTGTCGTTACAGCTGCCCGACGGGTCCCGGCTGTTCGCGCTGATGGCCGTCGCGGCCCGGCCGTGCGTCTCGATCCGCCGGCACCGCTACCTGCGGGTCACCCCCGACGACCTGGTCCGCCTCGGCACTCTCGACCTGGCTCTTCGAGCGTTCCTTCGCGCCGCGATGCTGGCAAGGAAGTCGGTGATCATCTGCGGGGGCACCGGAGCGGGAAAGACCACGCTGCTTCGGGCGATGGCGGCCGACATCCCACCGTCAGAGCGTCTGGTCACCATCGAGGACTCCCTCGAGCTCGGCCTGGACCGCTTCGGCGACCTGCACCCCGACGTCGTCGCCCTGGAGGCCCGAGAGCCGAACCTCGAGGGCGAGGGTGGCGTCAGCCTGGCCGAGCTGGTCCGCTGGGCGCTTCGCATGTCGCCCGACCGGGTGATCGTCGGCGAGGCCCGCGGAGAAGAAGTCCTGGCGCTCTTGAACGCGATGAGCCAGGGCACCGACGGCTCGATGGCCACCCTGCACGCGTCCTCGTCGCGTGGTGCGTTCTCCAAGCTCGCCACCTACGCGGTGCAGGCCCCCGAGCGCTTGCCCTTGGAGGCGACGAACCTGCTGGTGGCGAACGCGGTGCACTTCGTCGTCCACATCGCCCAGCACCAGGGGCAGCGCTTCGTGTCCTCGGTGCGCGAGGTGATCGACGCGGAGGGCCCGATGGTGGTCTCCAACGAGATCTTCCGGCCTGGACCCGACGGCCGGGCCGTTCCCGGCGCGCCGGTCCGAAACGACACCTTGGACCAGCTGGTCTCGGTCGGCTTCGACCCGGGCCTGTTGGACCGGCCCGAGGGGTGGTGGGAGACATGAGCGCGCTGGCGGGCCTCCTCGGCGCAGGGGTGGGTCTCGGGGTGGTGCTGGTCGTTGCCGGCTGGCGCGGCGTGGAACTACCCCGGCCCACCCGGCGCCTCCAGCGGGCCGGCGTGGGGCGGGCCCAGGTGGGACGGCCCCAGCTGGAGCGGGCCAACCTGCGCCTCGCCCTTGCGGTCGGCGCGGCGGTGGTGGTTGGCGCGGCGACGGGGTGGCCTGTTGGGGCGGTGCTGGCCGGCCTGGCGGGATGGGGCGCACCGGGGTTGTTGGGCGGCGCAGGGCGCCACCAGGCGGCCGTGGGGCGGATCGAGGCGGTGGCGGGCTGGGCGGAGATGCTGCGCGACACGATGGCCGGCGCCGCGGGCTTGGAGCAGGCCATCGTCGCCACGGCCCCTTTGGCCCCGCTCCCGATCCGGGCCGAGGTCGCCACCTTGGCGGTGCGCCTCGACTCCGAACGGCTCGCCCCGGCACTTCGGGCGTTCGCGGACGAGGTGGGGGATCCGACCTGCGACCTCGTCGTCGCAGCCCTGGTGCTTGCAGCCGACCACCAGGCCCAACGCCTCGGCGAGCTGCTCGGCACTCTCGCCCAGGCGGCGCGGGACCAGGCCACCATGCGCCTTCGAGTCGAAACCGGAAGGGCGCGGTCCCGGACGTCGGTCAAGGTCATCGTCGGGGCCACCGGCGCGCTCGTCGCCGGCCTGGCGCTCGTCGACCGCGGCTACCTCGCCCCCTACGACACGCTCACCGGACAGCTCGTCCTGGTCCTCGTCGGTGCGATGTTCGCGCTGTCGTTCGTGTGGCTCTCTCGCATGACCCGCCCGGCGAACTTGGAACGGATCCTCACCGGCCGGTCGACCGGGGCTGCCGTCGGTGACCCGGCGCCCCTGTCTCGATCGGGGTCCCGGTCGTGAGCCCCGGTCTGCTGACCGCGCTCATTTGCGGGGCGGGGGTGGGTGCGGGGCTGTGGCTGGTGGTCCGGGGCCTGTTCCCACCCCGCCCGAGCCTCGCCCAGGCCCTCGCCCAGCTGCGCCGGGTCCCCGAACCCGCACCTCTCGCTGCCGAGGTTGACGGCGGGATAGCCGCACGCCTCGGCCGGCCCATCGCCACCCTGCTCGAGCGCAGCGACGCTCGGTGGCTCGTGGCGGGAAAGGTCCGCCAGGACTTGGCCGTCCTCGGGCGGAGTGCCGAGCGGCACCTGGCCGAGAAGGTCACCCTCGCCCTGGTCGGCCTCCTCGTCGCCCCGGCGGTCACCGTGCTGCTCGCGGCAGGCGGGGTGCACCTCGGGCTCGTCGTGCCGGTGTGGGGATCGCTCGTGTGCATGGCCGGCGGGTTCTTCCTCCCCGACCTCGGCATCCGAGGAGATGCCGCCCGGCGGCGCACCGACTTCCGCCACGCGCTCTCGAGCTTCTTGGACCTCGTGGTCGTCGCCCTGGCCGGCGGCGGCGGGGTCGAGACCGCGCTTGCCGACGCGGCGTCGGTCGGCAACGGCTGGGCGTTTACCACCCTGCGCCGGACCCTCGACCAGGCCCGCCTCGCCAGGGAGACCCCCTGGGCCGCGCTCGGACGTCTCGGCCAGCGGCTCGGCGTTGACGAGCTGGGCGAGCTCGCCGCGTCCCTCTCCCTGGCCGGCACCGAAGGCGCGAAGGTCCGCGCCAGCCTCGCCGCCAAGGCCACGTCGCTTCGCACCCACCAGCTGGCCGAGGCCGAGACCGCGGACCAGGCCGCCACCGAGCGCATGGCGCTGCCGGTCGTGGTGCTCTTCGCCGGGTTCTTGTTCTTCCTCGGCTACCCCGCCGTCGTCAAGGTCCTCGGCGCGCTGTGAGTAGTGCGTCGGTTCCGCGAACGCCCACGCACTCCAGTCAGTCAGACACAGAGAAAGGAACCAACTGATGAAAGGACACCCACGATGTTCACAGAGCTGATCGTCCTCCGCCACCTCTTCACCGTCCTCCATAGTCGGTGGGAGGCGCTGCGTGCTGACCCGGAGGCCGGCTACACCACCGAGACGGTGATCGTCACTGCGCTGCTCGCCGCGCTGGCGCTCACCGCGGTCGGGATCATCGTGGCCAAGGTCGTCTCGGCCGCCAACAACATCTCGACCGGCAGCGGCGGCTGAGCAGCGCGCGCCGCCTGTAGGGATGCCGTGAAGATGGCGAATGGGTCGTCTACTTGGCGAACGCGTGGCGAGCGGGCCGCGAAGATGGCGAACGGCCGGTGGAAATCCCCGGAGTTCTCGTTGTTCGGCACTACCGTTGGGCCGTGGCCGCGGAGCGCAGTTCCTCGTAGCACCCATGAACGCCACCGCTGCTCGGGTGAGGTTCCGGGACAGCAGTGGGAAGGTCACTCACTCGGACCTGGCGTCGGTGTCGCCTGCGGCGGTGGCGACGAGCCGGCCGTGGCGGACGTTCCGGTGGCATCACGGCCAGACGCACTTCTCGGGCTGGTACTGGTCGGCCACGACGAGTCGCCACGTCGTCTACGAGAGCCGCCTCGAGCTGGCTCGGTTGCTGCTCGCGGACTTCGACCCCTCGGTGGCCTCGATCGCCGCGCAGCCCTTCTACCTGACCGCGTCGGTGAACGGGAAGGAGCGCAACCATGTCCCTGACTTCCTGCTGCTCGATCGTGAGGGGGCGGTGAGCGTGGTGAACGTCAAACCGCAGGACCGCCTCGCCGATCCGAAGGTGGCCGAGGCGTTGGGGTGGGCCGGCACGGTGTTCGCCGAGCGGGGCTGGCGTCACGAGATCTGGAGCGGTGCGCCGGCGGTGCAACTGGCGAACGTGCGGTTCCTGGCCGCCTACCGTGATCCCGCCCGGATCGACCCGACGTTGGTGGCGGCGCTGTCCGACACCCTCGTCGGGCCAGTCAGGCTGGGCGAGCTCGAGCGGGCATGGCCGCAACGAGGTGACGACGCGCGTGCCGCGGCGTTGCACCTGTTGTGGCGAGGCGTGGTGCGCACGGATCTGTCGGCTCCGCTATCCGCCGACACGATGCTGGAGCGCGCCGCATGAGCGCCTGGACGGTCACGGTCGAGGTGGGGACGCGCCTCGCCCATGACGGCGAGCTGTGGACCGTCACCTCGATTGAAGCGGGCTGCGTCGTGCTCGCCGGGCCCCGAGGGGCGTGCAAGCGAGTGGTCACGGCGACGTTGTTCGCCGATCAGTCCACGAAGGTGATCGGCGCGAGCGATAGCGCGCCCGCGCCGATGGGTTCGGTGCTCGACGACCTGGCCGATGCAGAGCGAATGCAGCTGACCGAGCGTCTCGGTCATGTTCGTGAGGTGCTGACCGGCTATCGCTCGGGCAGCGCCGATCTGGCCGAGCCGGGCGAACCCCGACCTGGCTACGACCCGTCGCTTCCGCTCATGGACCGCTACCGGACGAAGGCAGCCGAGCTCGGGATCGGTTCACGGAGTGTCGAGCGGTGGGCAGCGGCGGTCCGGGAGGTGGGACCGGTCGGCCTTCTTGACGGAAGGGCCGCACACCCGTCCGACCCGTTCTCTGGGGTGGACGCCCGCTGGGTGGACATGTGCCGCACGGTGCTGGCCGAGCACGTCGAGGCGTCGCGCCCGACCAAGCAGCTGTTGATTGACCGGGTGGCGGCCCGGTTGGAGGTGGAGCACGGCGTCGGCGTCGTGCCGGCCCCCGGACCGAAGAAGGCACGCGCCGTGCTCGCCGAGCTGACCCGGGGCACGAACGCCTTCGTCGGGGCGACGAAGCAGAAGCGCTCGATCGCCAACCGCCCGTCGAGCGCCTACGGCCGGCTGCGGGCGACCCGGCCGGGTGAGTATCTGTTGTTGGACACGACGCCCCTCGACGTGTTCGCGATGGAGCCGCTCACGCTGCGTTGGGTGGGCGTCGAGCTCACGATCGCGATGGACCTGTTCTCCCGGTCCATCTGCGGGCTGCGCCTGTCGGCGGTCTCGACCAAGGCGGTGGACGCGGCGGTGGTGCTGTTCGAGACGTTGACGCCGGACTCTGTGCGCACGACCGGTTCGGGCCTTCTGCCCTACGGCGGAGTGCCCGAGGTGGTGGTGGTCGACGCCGAGAGGGCCTGCTTCGCCAACGCTCCGGGAGCAAACGCAAGCGGAGGGTTGCCGGGGGTGGCGGCGGAGACGTTGGTGGTCGACCACGGCAAGATCTACCTCTCCGAGCACCTGCTCTCGGTGTGCGAGCGCCTGGGCATCTCGATCCAGCCGGCCCGCCCCCTCACCCCGACCGACAAGGCCGCCTGCGAACGGTTCTTCCGGACCCTCGGAGAAGGACTGCTCGTGGCGCTGCCCGGCTACAAGGGCCCCGACGTCTACAGCCGGGGGGCGGATCCCGAGGGCTGCGCCTACTTCTTCGTCGACGAGCTGGAGCGGATCATCCGGGAGTGGACGGCGACGATCTACCACCGCCGCCCCCACGAGGGGCTGACCGAGCCGGCCGCGCCGGGTGTGGAGCTCTCACCGGCCGAGATGTTCGAGGCGGGGTTGGCCCGCACCGGACGGCTGCGGGTTGCCTCCCATCCGGGCCTCGTGTTCGACCTCTTGCCCACCGCGTGGCGGACGGTCCAGCACTACGGCGTCGAGGTCCACGGGCTGCGCTACAACGGCCCGTCCCTCACCCCTTATCGCAACCGCACGAGCCCGCACACCGGGCTTCATGCCGGCAAGTGGCCGGTCCGCTTCGACCCCGACGACATCTCCAAGGTGTACTTCTGCGACCCAGCCGACAACGCCTGGCACACCCTCACCTGGGAGCACGCCGCGGATGTGGGTGTGCCGTTCTCGGCCGAGACGCTCGCGTACGCCAAGCGCCTGGCGCTTGTCTCGGGCCGCCACGTCGACGAGCGCCGGGCCTTGGCCGAGCTGCTGGAGCGCTTCGACGCAGGCCTCGTGCGCAACCCGGTCGAGCGGCGTCTGGCCCTGCGGGCCTCCGAGCAACGCCAAGCTCGCCTCGCGGCCGCGACCGGGTCGCAGGAGTTGGCCGAGGTGGTGGCCCTGCCGAGCGTCGCCGCCGTCACCGAACAGATGGTCCTCGTGGGCGACGACGACCGGCCAGAGGACCTCGACGACGACACGGCGTTGAGCGACGAGCAGTTCTACGCCGACGCGTTCAGGGTGATCCGGTGAGTGCCGAGGGTGCCGTGACGCTGGTCGAAGACGACCGCGACTGGAACCCCTCCACCAAGGCGGGATGGTTCGCCATGGCCGACGCGCCGCCTCGGAGCCGCCCCAAGTCGGTCAGGTCCGAAGCGTTGGCGGCGATGGCATCCCGGGACCGCCTCGTCTACGACCACGCCCGTGCCACCTGGCACGCCAACATCGGCCCGATCCGCACCCCGGGGGTCGACGCATTGTTCGAGACGCTCGAAGAGCTCGCCGGCGCGAACCGCCAAGACGGGGAGAAGGTGAAGCCCGCCGTCGTGCTCGACGCGCTACCAGGCCTCGGCAAGACGACCGCGGCGCTCGCCTTCGGCCAGGCCTTCCACCGCGCCCAGATCGAGCTCTACGGACCGAAGGTCCCGGCCACAGGCGACCACTGGCAGCGCATCCCGGTCGTCTATCTGGGGCTCACCTCCAACACGACGATGCGGAGCCTCAACGCCATGCTCTGTCGCTTCTACGGACTGCCCGGCGCGGACCGGGGCACCGCCGACTGGCTGGCCAGCAGGGCAGCGGAGTGCGTGGCGAACTGCAAGACCCGTCTCGTCATCGTCGACGACGTCCACTTCCTCGACGTCAACCGGCGCGACGGCCGAGAAGTCGCCAACCACTTCAAGTGGCTGGCCAACACCTTCCCCGTCACCTTCTTCTTCGTGGGCGTCGGACTTCGCGCCCGTGGGCTGCTCGACGAAGGGCTGAGCGGGGCGGACGCAGCGTTCTCCCAGACCGCCCGGCGCTGGAGCGTCGCCAGCCTCGATCCCTTCGAGATCGCCACCAAGTCCGGCCGGGCGACCTGGCGGCAGCTGCTGCTCGGCATCGTACGCGAGGTCGTGCTCGCAAACGCCTATCGGGGCATGATCGTCCGGGACCTCTCCGACTACCTCTTCGCGCGATCCAGCGGGCACTTCGCCTCGCTCATGTCGCTCGTCGCCCGCGGCTGCTACCGGGCGGTGAAGACCGGGGCGGAGGTGCTGAGTGTCGAGCTGCTCGACGCGGTGCGCATCGACCAGGCCGCCGAGTCGGCCCGAGTGCATCTCCACGCCGCGCTCTCAGCCGGCCTGCTGCCCGCAGATACCGACCGGCCACGACAGGAGGGTGCCGCATGACGACCCGCCTGCCCTTCACCCTCATCCCCCATGAAGGTCAAGACCTTGGTTCCTGGCTGTCGGCCTACGCCGCCCGCCTCGACGTCACCGCCTCCGAGCTTTCCGACGCGCTCGGCCTGCCCGACCACCTTCCCCGGGCTCGTCGCCTTGACGTCCTGCTCGACGACCACCACATCGAGACCATCGCCGTGGCCACCGGGCTTTCGTCGACCGCCATCGAGGCCTTGTGCGCAGCGGTCCCGCCCAGTGGGCCAGCAGTCCCCGGTGGCCTGAGCGTCGTCGAACGGCTCCGCAGGGCGACGACGTTGGCACCACAGGCGCGTCTTCAGCACGCGACCACCTTGCATCGAAGCCGCCGGGGCGTCGACGTCGACCCGGCGATCGAGCGCGCCGGGCGGCTCCCGGATCAGCTGTGGTCGGCCTGGGCCATCCGATTGGTCGACCACGACGCCTTCGGGGCGGCCACCTTCGGCCCCTCGATGCTGGCCGCGCTGCTCGTCCCCCACAGCGGGCGCACCATGAAGGAGATCGCCGCCCTTGTGAGCGACCGGGTGCAGCCCGCCACCGTCGCCTTCCACCTCCGAAAGCTCCTCTCGGTCACCAAGTCAGTCGCCCCGCTGCAGATCCTCACCGAGCTGGCCTTCGCCATCGACACCCACGACCTGCCCATCGACTACGCCCGCCGCCGCCACGTCGCCTCTGGCACCGAGCTCATCGACGCCAGCACCTGGCGCAGGTTCGCGAGAGACACCGACGCTCGGACCGGCGGATCCCGCCGCGCCCGCTTTGCCCGCAGCTACCTCTACGAGCTGCTCACCGGCAACAGCCTCCACCTCGCGCCCGCTCCCTACCGGATCGGCAGTGGCTTCGATCGGATGGAGTACCACGACTTCGTCGCCGGACTGCCCCTACCTCTCGTTGACGCGCTCCACGCCCACGCTCGACAGATTCTCGATGACGCCGGCATCACCTCCGAGCCGCTGCAGTGGAACCCGCCGACCAGCTGGATCACCGTTACCGAATGGCCCGGGGCCGACCCCGACCTCACCGACCCCCAGCCCATACACGACGCCCTGTGCTCATGGCGGGCACGGCAGGGTCAAGTCGCCGGGTCCTTCGGCATCTCGACTGAGCACCTCCGCCACGTCGTCCGCCACCATCCACGCACCGCGCCCCGTTACCCGACCCAACGAATGCTGGTCCCCGTCGCTTCCGCCGACAACCCCCGGCCACCCGCCAACCCAAGGGCGCGCAATCTCGACCCGGCGTGGCTGCGCCGCGAGTACCTGGACTGGCGACGGCCCTTGCCCGACATCGCGGCCCAACTCGGCTGCCGGGTTGCCACGCTCAAGGCCTTCGCCCACGAGCACCACGTTCCGCTCCGACGTCATTCTGGTCCCGACGGCTTCGCTCGGCTCGAGCTGCCCGGCGTCCACCCCGCCGACATTCCCGATCTGCTGCGATCGGTTCTCGTCGGACGAGACGCACTGAAGCGTCTCTCCCGCTTCGTCGCCCTCGGCGAGCACGCCAGTCTCAACCAGGCCGCCCGCGCCCTCGGCGTCCACCAGTGCACGCTCACCAGCCAGCTCCAACAACTCGAACGCGCGAGCGGTGGCCTACTGGTCCACCGTCACCCGCGCCCCCAACCCGTCGGCCCGCTCACCCCGCTCGGCGAGCAACTTCGTCAACAAGCACTCGATCACCTGCCCCGCCTCGCCGCGTGACTGACGATGACCGAAGGATCCGCCAACTTCCATGCCCTCAATGCACCGAACAGACCACCCGTCCACACCGCGCCACAGCGTTCTCCCAGGACGGCTCCGCCAACAAGGCGGCCCATTCGCCATGTCCACGGCCTCCCTGCACCGCCAGAAGAGAGCGGGCTGCGCCATGTCGGAGCAGTCAGGGCTGGCCCTGCGCCGGCCTGCGAGCCACGCGCCATCCGGGCGTCCGGGGTTCCGGCGCGTGCTGTGGCGTAGCGAGCGGGGCGCGGTCGCCGCCGAGCTGGTGATCGCCACGCCGCTGCTCTTGTTGTTGATCATGGGGGTGATCCAGTTCGCCCTCTGGGAGCACGCCGTGCACGTCGCGGACGCGGTCGCCCAGCAGGGGGTGTCGGTCGGCCGCCTCCAAGGAGAGCCTGCCGAGGCCGGAGAGACCGAAGCCCGAAGCGTCCTCGACCAGCTCGGCCCCTCGGTGCTCACCGGCACGACGATCACCGCCACCAAGACCACCGAGATGACGACGGTGACGGTGACCGGTCACGCCGAGAGCATCCTCGGGGTGTTCTCGTTGCCGGTCTCGGCGACGGCATCGGGTGCGTCGGAGAGCTACACGTACCCGGGCGGGGCGCCGTGAGCACCCGACCGCTCGTGCGCGTGCTTCGCCGTGACGAGTCCGGCAGCGTCGCCTTGGAGATGGTGCTGCTCACCCCGCTGCTGGTCTTGATGCTGCTGTTCGTGGTGACGCTCGGACGTGTCGTGTCGGCGCGCATCGAGGTCGACGGCGCGGCGGCCCAGGCGACCCGGGCCGCGTCGATCGCCCGTGACCCCGCCACCGCCACCGCCATGGCCACCCAGGCCGCCGCCACCGCCCTCGGCTCGGACCACGTCACCTGCGCCGACGTTGCCGTCTCGACCGACACCGCCGACTTCGTCCCCGGTGGTGAGGTGCAGGTGACCGTCACCTGCCACGTGAACGTCGCCGCACTCGTCGGCTTGGACCTCCCGGTCTCCGAGGCGCTGAGCTCGACGGCTGCGTCGGTGATCGACACCTACCGGGCATCCACATGACCGCCACCTTTCGACGGCTCAGCCTCCACCGGGTGCGTTCCCGGCTCGGTGATCCCGAGTCCGGGACGGTGACCGCGTTCGTGGTCGTGTTCATGCTGGCGCTGTTGGTGATGGCCGGCCTCGTCCTCGACGGCGGCCTGGCGCTGTCGGCCAAGATTCAGGCCATCGACGACGCCCAGGCCGCGGCCCGGGCGGGCGCCCAGGCGATCGACGTCCCCCTTTACCGCTCGACCGGGGAGGTCACCCTCGACCCCGCCCAGGCGACCTCCGACGCCGAGGCGTTCTTGACCCGCGCAGGGCGCACCGGGACCGTCAGTGTCACAGGCGACCAGGTGACCGTCACGGTCACCATCACCCAGCCCACCCAGATCCTCTCGCTGGTCGGGATCGCCTCGCTCACCGAGACCGGTGTTAGCGGCAGCGCTGTTTGGACATCGGTCGGCGGCGCTACACGATCACCGAGCGGCAACTTGTCGATGCTCACCGCGAACGACCGAACGACGGAACGACGAAAGATCAGGTGGCCGGAAGAGCCACCATGCACGGCGAAGGTGCTTTGGACCGCCCTGGAATCAGTGGAGGCTCCCGCGCTTGGAAGATCGTACGCGTGGTTGTAGGTGGGAATCGAGGTGAAGTTGTCCTCGGGGGCTCCTCTCCATAGGTAAAGAGAACATCTGTTCGGTACCGCGCGCGGCGCCGCCCGTGCTCTTCCCCGCGGGGCGTGCACGGCCCGCTCCGGCTGTGTAGGCCTCGCTCGGCCTCTCTCGGCCCCGTTGACCGGCTGGCCGGCCATCGGGCGCGTCAGGCGGCCCGTGCGGCGTCGTCGTCCTGCCTGCCCGCCAGCTGCGCCTCGTGCTCGACGGGGGTGTGGAACTCGATCGCTGAGTGGATCCGCCGGTTGTTCCACCAGGCCACCCACTCAGCCGTCGCCCGTTCGATTTCCGCGACGCTGC
>JAJYMM010000164.1 GCA_021787035.1 Actinomycetes bacterium | reverse complement strand
TGTTGTTCTGTCCCGCACTGGAATTTATCAGGATGCGGCGCTCCCCGGTAGTCCGACCTGTGGCATGGGCCCATCGAGCTAGCAGCTCTCCGAGACGAAGCATGCCGCCCCGTTGCTGACCGGCGCGATGAGCGGCCCGGTGAGCCGGAAGAACCCGAACCCAGCTCGACAGTCGCTGCCCGGAGGGACTTGCGCACCAGTGGACCACCGGGACCTGGGCGTCGGCGACGACCGAGTCCACCTACCTCGCGCTCGTATCTGGCCGGTGCCTCGAGCGGGTGGAGATGGCGCCGCCCTCGAGACGGCGGGTGGCCTGCCTCGTCGAATGGAACGGCGACGGCCGGGGTGTGGTCGTGAACGACACCGGTGACGACCCCGACTGCAGCGACGGCACCCGCAAGACCGCCGAGGTGCGCGTCGGGGACCTGGGGCGCGCATGTCCTTCACGCCGGCGAGGGGATCAGGCCCTCACCAGGTCCGGCCTCGGTCCGGCGGCGGGCGAACCGGCGATCAACCCGGTGCCGGGACGCGTGATCACGACCGCTGCCGCCGAGGTCCGCACAGTGCTGTAGGGAGCCCTGGCGGGTGAGGCAGGGATGTCCCGACCGGCGGTGCAAGCGGCGACCGAAACGGTGACGGCACTGCACTTCTTCGGCGCCTGCAGGGCTGATCAGCCTCCGATCCCACCTGCCCTGTCGTGCGAGCGTGCCCGCGCCGCCTGCCTGGCGTATGCGGGTTCGAGATTCGAGCTCGAGGTGGTGCTCGTCGACCACGCAGGATCCTCCGCGCTCTTGTGTGCCGGTCCCAGACAGCGCCGCCCGCGGCCGCGCTTGAGTCGACGCTTCTTGAAAATCTGCTGTCTGGTAGATCTACACTGGTGGCGTGGCGCACTCGGGCGTGGCGACGGCTGAACGGTCGGCAGGCGGAGGGGGCTCCCGAGAAGGGGACGCGCCGGTGCCGGATCCGTCGATGATCGACTTGGGCATCCGCGAGGTGCCGGGGGGGCTCCTCTCCCCGTTCCTGGTCCGCCTGCGCGCCGGCGAGCGGCTGTCGGTGCGAGGCCCCTACGGCCGCTTCACCTGGGACGGCCGCGACGCCGGGCCGGTGCTGCTGGTCGGCGGGGGGAGCGGGATGGTGCCGCTCATGTCGATGGTCCGCCATGCAGCGCAGCGAGGCCGGCGCGACCCGGTCGTGCTGGTCTGCTCGGCGACCACCTATCCCCACGCCTTCTACCACGACGAGCTCGCAGGGCTGGCGGCACGGCATTCCTGGCTGCGGGTCGTCCACTGCATCACCCGTGACCCGAACGAGCCCCGCGCCCACTATCACCGGCGAATGGACAGGGCCGTGCTGTCGGAGAGCCTGGAGGGGATCAAGCCGCGCGCCGCCTACCTCTGCGGGCCCCCGGTCATGGTCGAGTCTACGGCCGAAGCCCTGGTCGGCCTCGGTGCCGCACCCGGGGCCATCTGGACGGAGAAGTACGACTGAATGCCTGCAGAGACCCACCAGCATGGCAGGACCGCAGATGCCGAGACCGTCACCATGCTGCTGTGCACGCTGCTCAGCGACAATGACGACATCAGCAAGGACGCGGTCTTGGCAAACCTCGGGCTCGACACCGCCGACCTGGGCGACCTGTGGGACACCGTGCGTGAAGAGCTCGCCGACAAGACCGTGGAGCCCGTGGTCGAACTGGGCGATCTCAACCCACAGATGACCGTGTCCGAAGCAGCGCGAATCATGGCCGCACTCCTCGCCGGAACAGGCAGCAGACATGACGATGCCCGGTAGCAGCAGTCCGAGGGAGGCGGAGGCTTCCGGCTCCTGGGCGGCTCGGCCACCGGGCGTGCCCGGGGCGGTGCCGCCCCCGTCGGTGCCCCTGTCGTTCCTGGCCGCGGCCTCGGCCGGACTCGTCGCCTGCGGTGTCGCCTGGATCTGGGTGCGATCCGCGTCCGCCGCCGACCCCAACAGCGATCCGGTGATCGCCGCGGTGCACTTCGGCGTGCTCGCAGCCTTGACCATGGGCATCCTCGGCGCGACCCACCAGTTCACCCCTGTCATCACCGGCCGCCCGCTGCGGTCGATCCGCTTGGCTCGAGCGACGTTCATGGCCTGGCTGGCGGCATCATGGGCGCTGCCGCTCGGGGTCGGCTTCGAGAACGTCGGGTTGACCGCCGCCAGCGGTGCGCTTGCCTTGGTGGGACTGGTACTGCTCGCCTGGAACCTCGCTGCGCCGCTCTCGGTGCGGGGCAAGGGCACCCCGGTCACCGCCCTTCGCCTCGCCCTGCTCGGTGCCGTGGCGACCACGCTCCTCGGCGCCACCTTCGTCGGCGACCGCCAGGGGAACTGGTTCGCCCTGTCCGCCCACGTCGACCTGGCGATGGGCGTGCTCGGTGTCTTCGCCTGGCTCGGGGTCACCTATATCGGTGTGGCACAGAAGCTCTGGCCCATGTTCATGCTCGCCCACCTGCCCTCCGGGCATCGTGCCGGAGCCGTGGCGGTATGGGCGACGTGGCTCGGCGCCGCCGTCCTCGCGGGTGGGTTGGCGCACGGGGCCCCTTCCGCCGAATGGGCCGGCGCCGGCGCGCTCGGCATGGGCCTCGGCGCGCACCTGGCCTCGCTGTGGGCGCATCTGCGTCATCGCCGCAGGAAGGCCGACCTGCACCTCCTCTTCGTCGCGACGGCAGCGGCGTGGCTCGCCGTCGCCGCCGGCCTGGCGCTCGCCGGGGCGCTCTTGCTCCCACGCCACTACCACCTGGGGGTCGCCCTCGTCACCGCTGCCATGGTGGCTTCCGGCGGCTGGCTGCTCGAGGCGCTCGTCGGCCACGCCCACAAGGTCGTGCCCTTCATCGTGTGGTCGCTCCTGCGCTCGCAAGGCGCGCGGAACGGACCGTCCGGCAAGCCGCTCATGTTCGCCGATCTCTACCATCACGGCTGGGCTGGCACCACCTACGGGACCGTCACCACCGGCATCGCCGCGCTTTGCGCCGGTCTCGGCGCGTCGTGGACACCGGCGATCGCGGCGGGCGGGGCGCTCTTGGCGGCAACCGGCGCCCTCGCTGCGGCGAACCTCTCGGCGCGCCCACTGCACCTGCGAACCGGCGTACGAACGGGCGCCGACCTCCCCGCCGCAACGACTGCCCAACGGCGCGAACCCGCCGAGCAGCCGACCTGACCCCCAACACAGGTCACCCCTCGATGAAAATGCACTCGCCCGGGCATTCTTCGGCTGCTTCGCGGACCGCGTCCTCGTAGCCCTCGGGGACGTCGGCAAGACCATCGGAGACGTATCGCTCCTTGCCTGCTCGCCCGGCGTCGGTTCCTCGTTCCCCCGCTGACCGGCGCTCGGCGGGAGAACGGTGTCACCACATGCCGAGCTGCAACCGAGCCGCCTCCGACATCCGGCCGAGGTCCCACGGAGGTTCGAAGACGAGCTCCACCTCGGCGTCGGTGACCCCGGGGATCTCGAGGATCTGCTCGGCCGCCTCGGCACGCAGGATGGCACCCATCCCGCATCCTGGGGCGGTCATCGACATCCACACGGCCACCCGGTAGCCGCCTGAGCACGTCGGGTGGACCTCACAGCCGTAGATCAAGCCGAGGTCGACGACGTTGACGGGGATCTCGGG
>JAJYMM010000027.1 GCA_021787035.1 Actinomycetes bacterium | reverse complement strand
GGCAAGCCACCGCTACACGTACAGCAGCACCCAACGGGTCGTGCAGACCGCCTCCACCGCTCGGACGACGAGGTCCCACGGCACGGTGTCGAAGAACTTCTGAACGTCGAGATCGATCGCCCAGTCGTATCTCCAGCACCGCTCACGGCATACCCCGACGGCGTCGAGGGCGGACCGTTTCGGGCGGTAGCCATAGGAGTCGCTGTGGAACCGAGGCTCCACGATCGGCTCCAGGTACATGGCCACCACCGTCTGGGCCACCCTGTCTGCCACCGTAGGGACGGTGGCTTCATACTGCCTCTCCTTATATTGCCTTGTTGGGTTTGGGGCTCGGGGACTGAGCGTGTTGTTGGCCCTGATCGGGCTTGAGCCGGCGGCGACGACCTCCTCCGAGCTGTAGGGGCGAGGTCTCTGGCACGCCGGCGACGGTACGCGCGTTGCCGGCAGGTATGACTGCAGAACTTCTGGGGAGAACCGTGCCGACGGTCACTGAACCAGCCCTCGATCGCGGTGACGATGAACCGGCCGCGAGTCGGGCATAGAAACCCGGTCCGGGCGGGCTCGGCTGAAGCGTCACGCAATCCACTTGGCTGAGCAGGGCCGGGCCCATGTGCCCCATTGTCGCAGCCGCTAGTGCCCATCGACGGCCTCCTTGCGCAAGGGGAAGTGCACCGAGGCGGCCACGCGGGCCTGGCACGCGGTTTCGACATCTCGGTTGAACTTCACAAATAGGCGACCGCCGGGGGCGCGACGGGCCTCGACGTAGTGGCGCTCGACCCAGTAGTAGACGACGTTGGTGCTGATGCCGAGCACCGACGCCAGCTCTCCGATGCTCAGCTCGTTGGCACCCTTCGGTTCGGCCGAGCCTGGCTCGTGCACGTGGGGCGACCGGGCGACCCGTTCCCGACAAGCCGTTTCGACCTCGGGGCCAAAGGGGATGCACCACTGCTCGTTCAGGCCACGCCGTGCTGGCAACCAGCCGCGGGCGATCCAGTAGGTCACCGAGCCGTGGCCGATCCCGAGGCGCCGTGCCACCTCGGCGACGGTGAGCTCACCCTCTTCCAGCAAGCCCGGTTGGGGGATCTTGTGGTAGTGGCGCATGTTGGCGACTGCCATGCGGTCAAAGGGCCGGCCGGCACCGGTCTTGTAGCCGGTCGCGTTCAGCTCCCGTGCGACCTCGGCGTTTGTGAGATCTGCGAGCCTGCCGGCCATCTCGATGGCGCCCCGGTCGGTCCGGCGGTACTCGGTCACGGCCTGGCGACGGGCCACTACCAGCTCGTCGGCTGCCCCGGTGTGCCAGCGGACCCCGATGCGGGCCTTGGAGAAGTCGGGCTCGGGCAGGAGCGTGACGTCGGCGACGAGCGTGCGCAAGAGCCGTTTGCGGTCCCGAGGCGACGTCGTCGGCGCGTGCCAGAGCGAGGCCACGTCGCCGGTCAGGGCCTCTAGCTCCGACCGTGACGGCAGCGGCGGGGCCGTAGCTTGGGTTGCAGCAAGAGCTTTTTCCGCTTCAGCCAAGGCGACGAGGCGTTCCTCCCAGCGGGACTCGAGGCTACGGGCGACGAGGCGGTTCTCCGGTTCGCAGGCATCGAAGGCACGCTCTGCCCGCTCGGCTTCGTAACGGGCCCGCTCCACTTGGAGCTCCGCCGCCCTGTTGCGACGGCTTCGGCGGTCCGTGACCTCGTCCGCCGCAGCGAGAGCCAACGCAACCTCCTCGGGGTTGAGCGCCTCCAAGAGCCGGCCGGCCACGGCTTCGTCGACCGTGACGGCACTTATCGACCGGCACGTCGGCGTCGCCATGTGGTCCGCGCGCGATGCCGAGCACTCGTAGGCAGCCAGCCCGTTGCGGTGGTAACGGGTCCCCATGGGCCGTCCGCACGAGCCGCAGGTGATGATGCCCTGGCAGAGGGCTTGGCCCTCCCGGGGCGGTCTTGCGCCGGCGTTAGTGAGGTTAGCCGCCACCCGTGCCCGGTTGGCCAGGTAGTCTTCCCAGCTGATGTAGCCGGGGTGGTGGCCGTGGACCACCACGGGCCATTTTTCCCTCGGCAGCTCTACGACTTTGGACCGCACCGTGCCGTCCGGCTCGACGACGCGGCGGGACTGGTAGCGGCCGAACACGTAGGTGCCGGCGTAGGAAGGGTTGGCCAAGACGCCGAGCACCCGTGCATGGGTGAGCCGCCCCCAGCGTAACTTCCCTGCCCATACGCCGCCGTAAGCCCGCAGCGGGAACCGCCGGCCCTTGAACGCGGCCACCACCTGGTACGCCGAGCCTCCGGCCCTGAACGCGCTGAAGAGATCTTTCACGGCCGCCTGCACCTCGTCATCGGGGTCGATGACCGTATTGCCCTCGTCGTCGTAGACGAGGCCGACCGGCAGCGGGAAACGCAGCTCGCCCCGCTCGGCCGCCGCCCTCTTCGCTCCTTGGAGGCGGGAGGCCAGGTAATGCAGCTCTGCCTCGCTCCATTGGTTCTTCAAGCCGAGGAGCATCCTGTCGTTGAAGTCCGAGAGGTCGTAGACCCCGTCGGCGTCGACGACAAGCGTGTCGGTGAGCCGGGCCAGCTCGAGCAGGCGGCTGAGATCTGCCGAGGAGCGGGCGAAGCGCGAGATCTCCAGGCCGAAGATCGCCCCCACCTCTCCCAGGCAGACCCGGCCCACCAGGTCCTTGAAGCCGTCGCGGTGCTCGGCAGAGCGGCCCGACAGGCCGAGGTCGGCGTCGATCACCTCCACCTTCTGGCGCGCCCACCCGAGGCGGACAGCTTCTTCTACAAGCGCGTACTGGCGGGCGGTCGACTCGGTGTTCTCGCGCACCTGGGCCATCGAGGACTGGCGCAGGTAGACGAGAACTGTCCTCTCCAGATGTGACGAGGTGACCTTTTCCGCGCCCCTCATGGCCGGCCTCCAGCGCGGCAGCCGCCATGTTCGCGACGACTGCGACGGCTTCGGGGACGAGGGCCATTCAGGCGAGCTCGCCCCTCGACAGGAGCTCGATGTTTATGGCCGATATTGCCTCCACTACCGCCCTCAGCTCGGCCGAGGCGGCCGCCCCGGCCCGTACGGCTTCTGCGGCGGCAGCCGGGACGTAGACCGTCCGGGTGCGCCCGCCAGCCCTCGGCAGGACCACATATGTATAAGGCCCGTGCAGCTCGCCCGAATTGCAACGGCACCCCTCCTTCCCACAACGCCTGCCCTGCTCCACCACCGACCCCGAGACCAATCCCTCGACGTCTGGCAGGTTGCGCGCCAGGCGCCGGCGACGTGCCCGCAGCTGGCGGGTGGTCAGCTGCGCCGGGTCGATGATCTTGTCCGTCATTGCCATACAAGATCATGGCACATCCTTCCCCGCGAGTGGTGGACCTTGGATGGCAGCGACAAGATCTGCCAGCCCCGCCAAGCCCTCGGCAGCCAAGCGGTGAGGAAGTGAGGCTGGTGCCCGGTCGGTCCAGGAGACCGGGAGGGTCACCCGACCGGCCGGGCCTCCCTCGCAGACGAGGACCCGCTCGGCGCCCTGCCGGCGCTTTTCGAAGATGACCGGCAGGCTCTGGCCGGCCAGCGGGTGGAACGGGTGGGTTACGACAACAGATGCCGAAAGTGGGCTGGACTTGGACGGCCGGGCTTTATGCCCGGACCGTGGG
>JAJYMM010000135.1 GCA_021787035.1 Actinomycetes bacterium | reverse complement strand
ACTCGCCAGGGCCGGCCTCCAGCCAGGAGGGCAGGAACTCGGAACGCACTGCAGCCACGGCCTCGAGGCGGGCTTTGGTGAGCTCCCATGGGGCGCGGGCGAGAGGCCCGAGGACCCACACTGTGGCTGCGCCGCCGCCTAGGCGCGCTGGGCGGTGCACCGGTATGCATGGGAGCACGCGCTCGTCGAGCCCCGGCCCTGTAATTTCGTAATCGGCGACGTGACTGGCCACCTAGGGCTCCTCCTTCCCTGGTCCTTTGCTTTCCCGGTCTTTCGTGTCGGACGCTAACAGGCTTTCCTGCTATGTGCCTAAGGAAGCGCTGAAATCTCCTGGCCAGCACGTTGTGGCGCGCCGGCCTCGCTTCACCCTCGGCATCGGCCTCCGTTCAGGGCGCGAGCGTCAACGTAGCCAGGATCTTCTTGGCGGTCGGAGAGGCCTGAAGGGTAACGAGCCAGACCTCGGACTGGGTGCCCTTCGCCCAGGCCAACGTGCCCATTGCCTGTTGATGGCCCGGCAGCATGAAGCGGTACCCCCATGCCGCGCGAGCGTTGCGGAGCTTCTCTGCCGTTATGGACGTGACCTCGTAGCGGCCACCGAGGTAGTTGGAGATCTGGGCGGGCACCCGCCGGCTGGGCGAAGGCGCTCTGGTGGCCTGGGTGACAGATTCCGCAGCCGCGCCCCCGCGCCCCGCGTAGTAGACATCGCCCTCGGAGTCGCTCAAGCCCTGCTGGAGCGACCAGCCCTTTGGCACCGAAAAGCTGGCGTACACCCCAGGTACGGCCTGCCACCCTCGGGGGACCGGCGGTTTCACGGTCGGGTAACTGCCGTTCCACGACAGGGCCGCCCACACCGTAACGCCCAGGCAGATCGGGGAGAAGGCGAGGAAGGCGACCCAGACCCAGATCTTCTTCCGGCCGCGCCTGGCCGAAACCGGTGCCTGGCTGTCTCCATCTGGGGCAAGGTTGGCCGGCTCCCGCACGGCTCCAGGAGGTGCCTGCCCGCCGAACCCTGGCATCGCCGGTGCCGGCCCAGTCATCCGGCGCACCCAGCGGTGGCCGCCAGCTTGCGTTGCCGGCAGGTGGCGCATGCTCCGAGCACGTCCAGGCGATGGTCGATGCTGGCAAAGCCGTTGGAAGTGGAAAGGTCGTCCAGGTAGTTCGCCATTGCTCGTTCGAACGCGGGCGTCGGGGTCACGTCGATCACTTTGCCGCAAAGCGTGCACATGAGGTGGTGGTGGTGCTCGGTGATGTCTTCGGCCAGCTCGAAACGGTAGTAGTCGTCGTTGGCGGCTACTCGCCGCACGACGCCGCACTGCTGCAAGTCGACCAGGTGGCGGTAAGCGGAGCTGCGCGGCAGGCGCGGCGCGAGCTCGCCGATGTCTTCGATCGAGAGTGGGTGCCCTGCGTTCGCGAGGACCTCTACGACGGCTTTGCGCCCGCTCGTGTAGCGTTGCGACACCTCGCGCAAGCGCCGCTCGACCAGGCCGTGAAGCGTCTCGTCCACCATCATGACGATATCCCGGGGGGTGCGAGTGCCTTTCGCAGGGCAGCGCCGGCGGCGGGGCCCTGCGGCGCCGGGCTGCGGGCGTCGCCAGTGCTGCGGGCGTCGCCAGTGCTGCGGGCGTCGCCAGTGCTGCGGGCGTCGCCAGTGCGTGCATGCACCAACCGTCCCAGGAGGTACCAGACCACCCCGAGGACGCCGACGAAAAAGCCGAGAGGCCAGCCCGAGTAAAAGGCAGCCGCTATGGCCACCCACACGGTGACTAGCGCCAGCGCGACTGAGACGGCGACCGCTGCCGCCGGGCGCCGGGCGATGAACCGCGCGGCAGAGGGCGGCCCGATCATCAAGCTGAACACCAAGAGTGCCCCGACGACAGGCAGTGCGAGGGTCGTGGCCGCCCCGACCGAGAGAAGGAACCAGGTTTCGACGTTTTCGGGGTTGACGCCCCGTGCCGCCGCCAGCTCGGGCGCCACAGAGGTGAGCATCAGCCGTCGGTACATGGCGACTATGAGGGCGAGGCAGGCAGCAGCGATCGCTCCGGTCGGGAGCAGTTCACCCGTGCCTACGGCCAGCGGTTCGCCGAACAGGAGCGAGAACGTCTGCGCTGAGTACTCCAAGCTCATGCTCAAGAACAGAGAGCCGAGTCCTAGCAGGCCCACCAAGATAAGCGCAGTCACCACGTCACGGCGGGCACGCCGCCCCCACCTGGCGATGGCAGTCGCTGCGAGGAAGGAGAAGACGCCGACCCCGGCGAGCGTGTTTACGCCGACCAAGGCGGCGCCGGCAGCCCCCGTGAAGGCGCCCTGGGGGATGGCGTGAGCGGCGAAAGCCGCGCCCCGTACGACTACGAAAAACCCAACGGCGCCTGCTGCTACAGCAACAATGCTGGCCTCCAGCCAGGTGCCGGTCATGAAGGAAGAAAAGAGCCCAGCACCCAACGCCGTCAGGCCTCCCCCCGGTGGGCAGGGTCACGGTGGGCAGGGTCACGGTGGGCAGGGTCACGGTGGGCAGGGTCACGGTGGGCAGGGTCACGGTGGGCAGGGTCACGGTGGGCAGGGTCACGGTGGGCAGGGTCACGGTGGGCAGGGTCACGGTGCCGGCCGAACAGGTAGGACGCCAGGTAGGTGGCCAGGACCAAGAAGACCACGAAAAAGCTCACTGGCCAGCCCTGCTGAGACGGTGGCCAGTCATAGCTGTCGTAGGCCAGCACGATGCCTCCCCAGACTGCGACCAGCCCGATCGCCGCCGCCCAGGCGCAGGCGCGAGCCGGGGTCCTCGCGAACCGAAGAGCGGCAGCGGCCGGGCCGACCAGCAGCGCCGTGCTCAAGATCGCGCCGACCGTCATGGAAGCCAGGGCTACAGCGAGAGCCACGGCGGCGAGGTACGCGCTCTCCACCAGGCGGAGGCGGACACCGCGTGCCGCGGCCAGCTCGGGGCTGACCGAGCTGAGCAGCAACGGGCGCCACCCGACCCCGACCAGAGCGAGCGCAGCCCCGCCAAGGGCCACGACGGTCGGCCAGTCCGAGCTCGAGACCGCGAACAACGAACCGAACAGTACTGTCACCGCTGCACCCGATGTCGATTGCGAGGTGGTCGTCAGGTAGAGGAAAAGAGCGGTGAGCCCGAGCGTGGCGCCGAGCACGACGCCGGCCACGAGGTCCCGGCTTTTGTGGCGCTCAACGCCCAAGGCCCCCATGGCGCCCGCTCCCGCAAGGGCGGCTACCACGTAACCGAGCAGAGGCCCCACTCCGACCAGGTAGGCGGCGCTCCCACCCGTCGCCGTCACTTCCGAGAACGCATGCCCCGCAAAGGAGTGGCTCCTCATGACCGTGAGGAAGCCAGCCGGTGCCGAGACCAAGGCGACTACGCCGCCGATCAGGACCGCGGCTAGTACCGGCCCGCTTGTGAAGAACCCCGGTGCGAAGACGGCATGGAGCACGCTCATGCCGGCTGGCCCTCTTCGGCGCAGTCGTCGGGCGCCAGTTCGCAGCCACTTTCCCGGTGCTCGTCGCCCACGGAGACGATCACCCTGCCGTGGGCGTGGAGGACGTCTACGTGTTGCCCGTACAGGCGAGAGAGCACGTCGCTCCGCACGACTTCGGCGGTGCGGCCGCTTGCCGCCCGGCCACCGGCGAGGTAGACGACGCAGTGCATGAACGGCAAGAGCGGGTTGATGTCATGGGTCGACACGAGCACTGCGACGCCGTGCGATCGCGTGAGGCCTGCGAGCAGGCTCACCGTTTCTTGAGTGCTGCGCAGGTCGAGGTTGGCGAGGGGTTCGTCGAGGAGAAGGAGCCGGGGCTTTGAGGCGAGGGCGTGGGCTATGAGCACCCTTTGCTGTTCCCCGCCCGAGAGCGCCCCCACCCGCGCGTCGGCAAGGTGGAGCGCGCCCACGGACGAGAGAAGCTCCTCCGCCCTGGCTCGGCGCGACGACGAGTGCAGCCCGACGCCGAGGCGCTGCCCATCGATGCCGAGCGCGACGAGGTCTCGCGCGCGCACTGGGAGGTCGGGGTCGAGGCTCACCTTTTGCGGCACGTAGCCGAGCGAGCCATGGTCGCGCCGGCCGGAGAGCGTCACCGTCCCCGCCGCCGTCCCCTGGAGGCCGAGGACGGCCCGGAGCAATGTCGTCTTGCCGGCGCCGTTGCTGCCGATCAGGCCCGCCAGCTCGCCGGCGTGGAGGTTGAACGACACGTCTTTTAGCACCTCCCTCCCACCCAGGGTGACCGTCAGGCCCTCCACGACCAGTACAGGAGGGGGGCTACCCTCGGGGAGCGCCGGGCCCTCGTCACTGGCGCGGCCCCGGCGGAGCGTCGTACCGACAGGTGACCTCATAGCGGTTGCCTCACAGTTCCTCTGTTGACTTGCCAGTGGCTACGGCCCGTTGTAGGGCTTCTGTCTCAGCCTGCATCCAGGACTGGTAGTTGTAACCCGGCACCGGCATCGTCTCGTAAAGCGCCACAACGGGTACGTGGGACTTCTTCGCGGCCGCCAAGAAGCCCGCTGTCAAGGTGTCGGTGACCTGGCGGTTATAGAGGAACACCTTGACCTGGTGCCGGCGGATGAGGGCGTATTCCGCCGAGACGTCTTGGGGGGAGGGGTCGGTGCCGTTCATGACGGCCAATTGCAGCGACTTGGGGGTCTTAATGTCCGCTCCTGCCGCCTGCAACATGTAGTCGGCCACCGGCTCAGTCACTGCGACAGGAGTGCCCTTGTACTTGGACTTGAACTGCGCGAGCTCTCTGGTCCACGGCTGGAGGGAAGCCACGAAATGCTTCTCGTTAGCCCGGAAATAGGAGGCGTGGGCAGGTTGGAGCTTGCTCAGGTCGGTTGCGACGGCCTCGGCAACCAGAGGCATGGTCTTGGGGTCGTACCAAAGGTGCGGGTTGAACGCGCTCGACTTCATCCGGAGCAGGTCCTGGGCCACGACCACGAGCCTGCCCGGACGCCTGTTGGCTCCCTCGATCTTGTTCATGAAGGTGTCGTAACCCATCCCGTTTTGGACTACTAGCTGTGCCCGGGACACAAGGGCCACCACCGAGGCGTTGGCTTCGAACTCGTGGGGGTCGGTGTTGGGGTTTCTCATGACCGCGTCGACGCTCACGTAGCGACCGCCAACTTGCGATATCACGCTGGCGTACTGGCTTTCGGCCCCCACCGCCACAACTTTCTTGGGTGCCGCCGCTGCCGCCGCAGCAAGGGCGCCCGCCCCGGACACGACAAGGAGCGCCCAGGCCACGGTGGTCGAGGCCACGGCGGCCAAGATCGAGGTTACCCTGCGTCGGCTGTCCATCGCCTGTTATCTTACATTGAGACTGAGTCTCAGTTCAATTTTTCTTTAGGTGCCCGCTTGCTGCGCCGGCAGCAGGGCCGGGAGGGACGTGGGCCTCGCAGGAGAGATCCACCCGCCCCCCGTACTACTCTCCGCCAATGCGGCCACGACGGGCACCCCTCGCGTACGGATGGCCGGTACCTCTTTGGCCAGCAGTCCCAGGCCCGCCTCATGAGAGGACGCTTTGAGACAGGCCCTGTTCGTCATCAGCCCGGCTGGCATCCGGCATCTCCACCTCTTGGAGGAGCACTGCCGCGAGGCAGCGGCGGCCTACGGGTGGCGTCCCGAGCTCCTCGTTACCACCGAAGGTGAGCGGAGTGCCGAGCTGCACCACGACCTTTCCTCTTATGCCCGACAAGGGGGGGAAAAGTTGGTGTTCGCGGTGGGCGGGGACGGCACTGTGCGCGCGTGCGCTCACGACTTGGCGAGGAGCGGAGTGCCCTTGTCCATTGTCCCACGCGGTACGGCCAATCTGTTTGCCAAGGCCATCGGGGCACCGGTGGACCTTCGCCAAGCGTTGCGAGCCGGCTTCGCCGGTGAAGAAAGGTGGGTCGACATGGCGTTCGCTGGTGGCGGCCAGCCCTTCGTCGCGATGGGCGGGATCGGCCTGGATGCCGCTGTGGTCGAGGCGACCCCCCGCTTTTTCAAGGAGCACCTTGGGTGGCTTGGGTATGCCGCCACGAGCCTCGGGCAGGTCGTGCACCCTGGAACCTCGATGACCGTGCGCCTCGATGGAAGGGAGCCGGTCGTTCGGCGCGCTTATGCCGTAGTAGTCGGCAACGTCGGGATCCTGCCTGGAGGTTTCACTCTCCTTCCTGGCGCCTCGATCGACGACGGCCTCTTAGATGTCGGGGTCCTTCAACCGAGAGGGCTGGCCGGCTGGCTGTCATTGGCCCGCCACGTGGTGGCCGGGACGGAGGTATCGGGGCACTTCGAGCACTTCCAAGCCTCCAAGGTCGAGATCTGCGCGGACGAAGAGCTCCCACGCCAACTGGACGGCGACCTCCTGCCCCATGGGCGCTGTCTGTCGGTCGAAGTAGCGGGAAGGGCCCTACTTGTGCGCGTGCCGCGCCGGGGAATACCGGCGGCACCGGGCACGTTCTAACGCCCATGCCTGCAATAACCGTTGACGATTTGCTCGTCCTACCAAGGGTCGAGGAGCCAGAGCAGGGCGCGCGGGCCCGGCCGGTTCGCACTGTAACGACTGCTCCAGGCGGTGTCGAAGGTGAAGGGTTCCCCGTGAGGAGGGCCTTCGCCGGCGTTGCCATGTCGGAGCTCGACCCGTTTGTGCACATGGACCAGATGGGCGAGGTCGACTACGCGCCGGGCGAGCCCAAGGGCACTCCCTGGCACCCTCATCGCGGCTTCGAGACCGTCACTTACATGATCGACGGCACCTTCGAGCACCAGGACTCAAACGGTGGTGGCGGCCGGATAACCGACGGCGATACCCAGTGGATGACGGCCGGTGCCGGGATACTCCACATTGAGGCGCCGCCGGAGGCCCTCGTCGTATCGGGCGGCCTTTTCCACGGCATCCAGCTGTGGGTCAACCTGCCACGGTCCGACAAATGGGCGCCGCCGCGATACCAGGACATCCGTGGCAGGGAGGCCGCGCTGGTGTCGAGCCCCGACGGCGGCGCACTGCTCAGGGTCATCGCCGGTGACCTCGGCGGCCACCTTGGGCCGGGCGTTACTTACACGCCGATCACCTTGGCCCACGCGACGATCTCGCCCGGGGCGCGTGTCCGGCTGCCGTGGAGGCCCGATTTCAACGCTCTCGCCTACGTGCTGGCTGGCAACGCGCAAGCCGGCGCGGAACGGCGGCCGGCGCACACGGGCCAGCTCGTCGTCTTCGGGCCTGGCGATGTGCTCGAGGTCGGCGCTGCGACCAGCCAGAGCTCGGCCAGCCCCAATGCAGAGGTGCTCCTGCTCGGCGGGCGTCCCATCCGGGAGCCGGTCGTGCACTACGGCCCCTTCGTCATGAACACGAGGGAGGAGATCATGGAAGCCTTGGCCGATTACCAGGCGGGGCGTCTCGGGCGGATCCCGGCGGAGGCCATTCCTCACCGCCACCCAGGGGACGTGGAGCTTCCGTCGTAGCGTCCCCGATCGCGGGCCTCGCTTAGCACCACGGCGGCGGGCCCCGGGTTTAGGGGGACGACGGGTGGCTCCAGCCCTATCGCGAAGACCAGTGACGGTGCGCAAGATGGCGTTGGCGGGCGGGACGATGGGGGTGGAAGTACCTGGAGGCGGCGATAGTACACTGGCGTCCTTGGCCGTTCCTCGGTGGCGTGTTTCTTCGCCGACGCTTGTTTTGGCAGCCATCGCCCCCCTGGTGGTCATGAATGGGCCGGCGGTTGCCTACGCCGGCACGCTTGACCGCACTACTAGGTTCCTGAACGTCTCGAACGCGTCGTCACCGCCGACGTCGGTGCCGGGCCTGACCACGCCGACCTCCGTGCCGGGCGTCGCGCGGACGGCCCCGGCCACTGCGACAGCCGGTACCACCACGACCACGCCGAAGGCCACGACACCTGGTGCCCCCCGGTCAACGACGACCACCACTTCTCCAGCGATCGCCGCCTCACGCCTGCTGGCGGGGTGCATCGCGGCCGCCAACGCCGAGCCGGCACTCGAATGGCGGGGGACGATGACCGGAAAAGGCTCGGAACTAGCCGAGGTCACCGTCGCGGGCAGGGTGGACGGCACGCAGACGGTCACGGGGACTCGCGCCGGAGGCCGGTTGTCTGTCAACATCGTTTTGATCGGCCAGAAGGCGTACGTGCTCGGCAACCCAAACGGGCTTCGGGCCCTGGTCGGCCTGAAGGCGACCGCGGCGACGAAGGAGGCGGGGAAGTGGTTCGTCGTCCCAGCCTCCGAGCAGCAGCTCTTCGGCAACCTCGCGGCCGGGCTCACTGTGTCATCTGCGACACAGCAGCTGGACCTGATGGGCGCGCTCCGCTTCCTCCCCGAGACCACCCTCGCCGGTACGGCGGTGGTGGGTATCGAGACCGCGACGCTGGCGACGGGGACACCGGGTACCGAGATGGTCTACATGAGGGCCAGTGGCGTCCCCCTCCCCGTCGAGGCCGTGCAGCGCTCCCAAGGCGTCGCGGATGTCATCACTTTCAGCCACTGGGGCGTGGCCCCGGTTGCCACGGTGCCGTCCTCGGCGGGCCGCTTCGCGAAGTCCTGGTTGCCCTAGGCCACAGAAGGCGAAGGCTGGCGGCCCGGCCAGGGCGACCGAGGCGGGAGCGGCGGACGTGTGGACGTCTCGCCCGAGAACCTTTCTCGGGGTACAAAATGGACACGCGCCGCGTAGCCTGCCCGTTTTCAGAAAGCTTGCCTTTGCAAGACGTCCAATAAGAGGCACGCAAGGCGTAGGTCTGCTATATATCCAGGCAGACCAAGGAGGAGATTGCAATGCCCAAGGGTTTCAAAAACTTCCTCGCGCAGGGCGACATCGTCGTCGTGGCCATCGGGCTCATCATAGCGTTGGCCTTCCGCGACCTCATTACGGCGTTTACGACCAACATAGTCGACCCCCTCGTCACGAGGGCTCAGGGCAAGCACCCGGTCGGGCTAGGTGTCCAGCTGGGATCGGCCAACAACACCACCACGTTCCTAAATTTCGGTGCGGTGATCTCGGCGATCATCTACTTCATTGTTTTCATGCTGGTTGTCTATTACCTGATCGTCGTCCCCTACAGGTCTGGTCAGGCCCGCCGCGGGGTTACGGTTTTCGGCCCCCCTGGCCCCGTAAAAACCTGCCCTGCTTGCCTCTCCGATGACATCCCGGCGGCCGCCACCAAGTGCAAGTACTGCGGGACGGACCAACCGGCACAGCCTTCGGGGGCGCCAGGGCCGTCAGCGTAGACGGCGCCGCCCACCGGGAGCGCGTTGCCGGCGCCGATTTCGGGGCGCGCATTGCCGGCGCCGTTTCCGGAGTAGCTGCAAGCCGCCCTCCTCGCTTGCCTGCAACGAGACGGTAGGGTCGAGCGCAATATGACTTCACCTGTCTACAAACTCTGTGACAGTCACGTCGAAGAGATGGCTGCACTAGACCCCGTTATGGCGACTTATCGCGGGATCTTGGGCCATGACGCCCAAATGACCGACTATTCGCCCGAGGGTTTGGCTGCGAGGGACGAGCTCAACCGGAAGACCAAGGAGCGGCTCGACCAGGCGGCGCCCGCCAGCGACCGCGACAGGGTGGCGCGCGACTTGCTGGCCGGCGCGGTATCCACCGCTTTGGCAGCCCACGCCGCTGGCGAGGACCTGCGGGTGCTCCGCGTGATCGGGAGCCCGTTCCAGGCGGTGCGTGAGGTGTTCGACATCATGCCGGTAAGCACGGGAGAGGAGTGGGAGACAGTTGCTGCCCGGATGGCCAAGGTCCCCGGCGCGCTCGAGGGTCTCCGCAGCTCCCTTGCCGAGGCCGTTTCCCGCCACCTCCCGCCGCCCCGCCGCCAGGTCCTCGCGTGTGCTACCCAAGGGGCGAGCTGGGCCGGCCTCGCTGGCGGGAAGCCCTTCTTCGAGGAGTTCGCCAAGCGGTACTCGGGACGCGATGGCGCGCTCGCGCGGGAGCTTTCGCGGTCGGCGTCAGCCGCCACGGCTGCTTACGCGTCTACGGTCTCGTGGATGCGTGAAGAGCTGGCACCCCTCGCTTCGGAGAGCGACGCCGTGGGACGCGAGCGTTATGCGCTTTCCTCGCGTGGTGCCCTCGGAGTGGTACCCGACTTCGATGACACGTACGCGTGGGGTTGGGACGAGCTCCACCGTTTGGAGGACGAGATGGCGCTTGTCGCTCGGCAGGTGTCGCCCGGCGCCGGCGTGGCCGAGGCGATGGCGCTCCTCGACGGCGACCCCTCCCGCGCTGCACATGGCGCCGACGCCTTGAGGGCGTACCTGCAACAACTGTTGGACACGACCATCGAGCAGCTTGACGGCGTCCATTTCGACATCCCTGCCCCGCTCAAACGGGTCGAGGCGATGATCGCACCGCCTGGAGGCGCGGCGGCTCTGTACTACACAGGCCCCTCGGAGGACTTCAGCCGGCCTGGCCGCACTTGGTACCCCACGCGGGGCAAGACCGTGTTCCCGCTCTGGGGGGAGGTGTCGATCTGCTACCACGAGGGCGTACCTGGTCACCACCTCCAGGTGGGCCAGGTCCGGTATTTGAAGGACGACCTCAGCCGGTTCCAACGGACGGCCTTCGTGAGCGGCCACGGCGAGGGCTGGGCCCTGTATGCCGAGCGGCTCATGGACGAGCTCGGCTATTTCGAAAAGCCTGAGCACAGGCTTGGGTTCCTGCGTTCTCAAGTGATGCGGGCCGTGCGGGTGGTCGTAGACCTCGGCATGCACCTCGAGCTCCCCATTCCCGCCGGCGAGCGCTTCCACCCTGGCGAGGTGTGGACGCCGGAGCTAGGCAAGCAGTTCCTCGACGAGAGGAGTTGTTTCCCTGCCGACTTCATGGCGAGCGAGCTGGACCGCTACCTCGGTTGGCCGGCGCAGGCGATCAGCTACAAGGTGGGGGAGCGAGCGTGGCTAGAGGCACGCTCCGAAGCTCGCCGCCGCCTGGGGAGCGCCTTTGACGATAAGGCTTGGCACGCGCATGCCCTTGGGCTCGGCCCGCTGCTCCTCGAGCAGTTTCCGAGGGAGCTCGCCGGCGTGGAGGGATAATGCGGTTGGCGGTTGGCGGTTGGCGGTTGGGTCGCCCCACCCGATCGCGCCGAAAACGGGGTGATGTGGATCCCGATAACTTCACATTGCTGCACTTTTACGCCAAAACAAGCCCGTTTTCTCACCGATGTGGCTTCCGCCCGGCCACATCGGTGAGTTTTTTGCGCGCCCCACGGGTAGGCCCGGTTTCGAACCGGGGCCCGTATGTCCCCAGCTCCCGAGCCCCCAGGTCTCTAGCGCCCTCCGTCTATTTTCCGGCTGCGCTGTTCAGTCCCCGGCCCTCCGTAGGGGTAGTCGGCGGCCCCTGGGTCACTCGCGTGGTCGAGCTTTGCCGTCTCGTCGGCGGAGAGGTCGAGCTCGGCGGCACCGAGGTTGTCGACGAGCTGTTCAAGGGTGCGGGCACCTAGGATCACCGATGTCACTGCTGGCCGGTCCCGGAGCCAGCTGAGCGCTACCTGCGCCATTGAGCAGCAGCGGCTCTTGGCGATCTCTTCAACCGCGCCGATTACGTCCCAGGTCCGCTGGCGCGGGTTGCGCCGAGAGAAGGACTCGACACCTCGCTCTGGGTTGTCCCCAAGGCGAGTCGCGCCGGTCGGCTGCTCGTCGCGGTGGTACTTGCCTGTGAGCCAGCCGCCCCCTAAGGGCGACCAAGGCAGCAGCCCGAGCCCTTCAGAAAGGCAGGCGGGGACGATCTCCCACTCGATCTCGCGCACCAAGAGGTTGTACTGGGGCTGCAGCGTGACCGGGCGGGAAAGGCCCCGGGCATCGGCGATGTCGACGACCTTTTGCAGCTGCCATCCCGTGAAATTTGACAGCCCAACGTAGTTTACCTTCCCCATCCGGACGGCGTCGTCGAGGGCTCTGAGCGTCTCTTCGAACGGCGTCAGCGGGTCGTAGGAGTGCACCTGGTACAGGTCAATGCGGTCGATGCCAAGGCGGCTGAGCGAGGCATCGATCGCCCTGCTTAGGTGCCGCCGGGAGAGCCCGAGGTCATTGGGCCCGTCGCCGGTCGGGAAGCGGCCCTTGGTGGCGATGACGACATCGTCGCGGACTTTGCTCGACTGTTTCGCGAGCCAACGGCCGATGATCGCTTCCGACTCCGTGCCGCTGTACACGTCCGCAGTGTCGATGAAGTTGCCCCCAGCCTCGAAGAACCGGTCTAGCTGAGCGTGGCTCCCTGCCTCGTCCGTCTCCGAGCCGAAGGTCATCGTGCCGAGGGTGAGCACCGATACGGCACACCCGCTCGAGCCAAGTTTGCGGTAACGCATGGTTCCTCTCCTTTGACCGTTTTGTTTGCCGATCTTCTTTGACAAGTAGTGACGATGCTACCGGTGGGCCCATGCTCCCGGCTAACTGGGCAGGAACCCTCAGGCAGATGTCTGTTGCTGGCATGCAGGCCAGGAGTGGTCCTCATGCTGCCCGGGCTGGCTAAGGTTTGGTCCTGGAGCCTCAGATGACCGTGCCGGAGCACAGCCAGGCACGCATTGGCGGGGGCGCGCGCCTCTCTGGTACGACCCTCGGCTCGGGTCTCGCTGGCCGGCCCGGCGGGGCCCGGCCTGGCTCTCTCCGTTGGTTTTCGCCGGCCCGCCCGTCCCGGTTCTCGCTCGCCGGCCCGCCCGTCTCGGTTCTCGCTCGCCGGCCCGCCCGTCCCGGTTCTCGCTCGCCGGCCCGCCCGTCCCGGTTCTCGCTCGCCGGCCCGCCCGTCCCGGCCCGGCTCTCGCTGCTCGCTCTCGCCGGCCCGGCCCGGCTCTCGCTCGCCGGTGAAGCTCGGCGGGATGGCCGTGGCCGCAGGTTGTACGTTGGTGGGCAACGCTTTGCTGGGACCCCTGACCGTACGGAGGTGTGCTACTTGGGCAAGGCGAGACCCTTACAGGACGGGACGGTATACCAGCCAGTCAAACGTCGTTGGACGATAGTCGACGTGGCCCAACGGGCCGCGGTCTCGGTCGGCACCGCTTCGAAGGCGCTAAACGGCCGTGGCAGCCTGCGCCCCGAGACGCGATCGCGCATTATCCAGGTCGCCGAGGAGATGGGTTTTGAGCCCAATGCCTTAGCCCAGAGCCTGCTGTCCGGCCGGACCTTCACCGTGGGGCTGCTCACCACCGACAGCTTCGGGCGCTTCTCTATCCCCGTGATGCTCGGGGCAGAAGATGCCTTGGGCGAAGGCAAGGTGTCCGTTTTCCTCTGTGATAGCCGTGGCGACCCAGAACGCGAGCGGCGCTACCTGAAGATGATGTTTTCGCGCCGGGTTGACGGGATCATCATAGCTGCTCGCCGTGTCGATTCTCGCCCTTCTGTCGGCAGGGACCTCCCAGTGCCAGTTGTTTACGCAATGAGCAGGTCGGAAGAGTGCCAAGACCTGTCGGTGTTGCCGGACGACGAGGGTGGTGGGCAGCTTGCGGTAGAACACCTTGTAAGCCTCGGGCGCAAACACATTGGCCATATCACAGGCCCCGAGCGCTTCGCGGCAGTACGCCAGCGCGCTCGCGGCGCCCAGGCATTCCTCGCTCGAGCGGGCCTCGATGTCGCTGCCGGGGAAGTCCTCTACGGTGCTTGGAGCGAGGCTTGGGGCCGGGAGGCCACGGCAGCGCTCTTGGAGCGAGAACCTAAGGTAGATGGCCTTTTTTGCGGGAACGACCAGATCGCACGTGGAGCGGCGGACGCCCTGCGGGAGAGTGGGCGCCAGGTGCCAGGCGATGTGGCCTTGGTCGGCTTCGACAATTGGGAAGTGATGGCGGAAGGCTGTCGCCCGCCCCTTACCACCGTGGACCCCAACCTGAGCGAGGTGGGCCGTGTAGCCGCGCGCGAGCTCCTCGCGGCGATCGACGGGGGAGCATTTGGTGGCGTCCGTGTCGTAGGCGGCAAGCTGGTCGTGCGCGAGTCGAGCGTTCCAAGGGAGTGAGGCGCGCCTGGGCTCGCTCCAACTCAGCCGGAGAACTTTGGTACCCAGACCCCGCAGGAGGGGAGCCTGGACTTCCAAGGCGAAGTAGGGACCGCGACCATCTCGAAGTTATCGGCCGCGGCCGGATCTCCTGACGCCGTGCTGCTAAATAGCAGGTAGCGGCTCAGTCGCTCCGCAATTGGTTCGGGGCGTGCCTCTCCTTGAGGGACTCGAGCGCAATGGACTGGACTGATGCAGGTCCCACGGATCCGGCGAAGGGTTCCGCGGCCGAATGGTAGGCCTCGTGGTGTGTTATGTCAAGTGGTCCTTTTCTTGCCCGGAACCCTGTAAACCTCGGTCCAGTCTGGCCGTTCCGCGAGCCGTGGCCTTGATTGGCCCAAAGTAGGAGGACATACCTAGATAAATGCGTCCTGATAGGGCTCCTGGCGAGGCCAGGCCGAGAAAGCATAGCCCCAGAAGGGCGAGTGTTAGTTGACGAGCTGGAACGAGTTATTGAAAGCAGCGACGTGTTGAGCTCGACGGCAGGTCGCACTGCAGATGGGGTTGGTGAACCCTGAGCAAGTGGGAGCGTTGCGCTGAGGACCGCCAAGAGGGTCACGCCTGGCTATTTACATCCTTGCGGAAGCCAGCAGGGCCGCCGACGTACCCGGGCGAGATCCGAGCGTCGAGGGTGACCTTTGCAATGAGGGCCGCTTAGCCGGTGGCGAGAACGGCTGGGAACGATATGAGCGTCGCGCCCCCCGCAGCACCGTTGACGAAGCTGGCATTGACACCAGGCCGGCACGAGCGAGCACGAGTTCTTTGGCTGGGGGGTCATGGGCCCCCAAGGCTACCTGCAGCCACTGCCCGCTAATTTCAGCCTTGGGAGATGGGCTGACGCTAGGGTCGTTGGCCGTGGCCAGAGGTGCGCCGAGTGGGCAGTTCGGGCTGCTCCTCGCGCCCGGTGCTGGTGCCGGCAGCGACCAGGCTGGTCTGGTGGCGATCGATCGCACTGCGAGTTCAGCGGGCATAGCCGTCAGGCGCATGGACTTCCCGTACCGTCTGGCGGGCCGGCGAGCACCAGATCGCCCAGCCGTCCTTGTCTCGGCGGTGAAAAGTGAGGCGGCTTCGTTCGTAGCCGCAACCAACGTACGCCCGGAGCGGATGTTTGCGGGTGGCCGGTCCATGGGAGCGCGGATCTGCTCGCTAGCCGTGGCTGATGGGATGCCTTGCGCGGGACTGGTCCTTGTGAGCTACCCGCTCCACCCTCCGGGCAAGCCCGATCGTCTCCGTACTGAGCACTTCCCGAAGCTGCACCTGCCGTGCCTTTTCATCTCGGGTACGCGGGACGCTTTCGGCACTCCGGCCGAACTCGAGCACGAACTCGTGGGAGTAGCTGGGCCTGTCAGCCTGCACTGGGTCGAGGGCGGGGACCATGGCCTGCGCGGGCGTGATGAAGAGGTGGCCGACGTAGTGAAAGCCTGGCTCGTGGGGCGGCGCCAGCACGGGCGTTGGTAGTGGATTGCATACGCCAGGCGTAATCAATCCGCGCCCAACGGGTCGCTGTGGTAATCAATTATGCCCAGCGGCCGGGACCAAGGGGGCGTCGGGCATGATTGATTACACAGACTTCGCACTCTATGCCGGTTGGCTCGGTGGGATCGAACCAAACCCCGCCGGCGGGCCCGGCCTCAGTGTGCCGGCAGCGCGTTCAGTGTGCCAGCGGGGTGTTCAGTGTGCCGGCAGCGCGTTCAGTGTGCCAGCGGGGTGTTCAGCGTGCCAGCGGCGCGTTCAGTGTGCCAAAGGCTTTCTAACTGTTACCGCGCCAACCAGCGACAGCTGGCCCTCCACCTTCTCGGGGTCGCCCACCACGAGGGTCACCAAACGCCCTGGTGCAAGGTAGCGCCGTGCTGCGCCGTCGACGTCGTCTTTGGTGGCAGCGAGCAGCCCTTTCGGGTAGCTGCTCAGGTAACCGGTACCGGCGCCGAGGACGGCCAGGGAGACCATCGTGCTGGCGAGTCCCGATTGCGTGGCGACCTGGAAGCTGAAGCGGCCGAGAGCGTGGTGCCGAGCGAGCTCGAGCTCCTCGGGAGTCACGCCCGTGGCGGCAAGGTGGCCCAGTTCGTAGAGGGTTTCGACGAGGGCCGCCGCAGTAACCTCGGTGGCGACGTCCGCCCCAGTGACGAGGTACGAACCAGCCCGACCATGACGGGTAGCCGTGTAGGGCGTATAGGTGTAGCCGTTGCGCTCACGGAGATTGGCGACAATCCGGGAAGTGAACATACCGCCGGCGATGCTCTCCGCGAGCGTGGCGGCTGGCCAGTCGGGAGCAGAGAGCGAGGGGGCCGCGCCACCGAGGCGAAGGTTGCTTTGGACCGCGTTTGGCCGAGCGACGACTTCTATCGGGCCCGGCTTCGGTGCCGGCAGGGGCGCGAGGGCCGCAATGGGCTTCTTGCGGCTGTCCAGCCAGGGGCCGAGAGAGTCTTCGAGCAAGGTCTTGGCTCGTGCGGGTTGCAGGTCACCCACAAGCACAACCACGGGAGTGGACGAGGTCAGGAGGCTGCGGTGAAGATCTCGGAGCGCGCTCTCGCTGATGCGCCGGAGCGCTGCGGGGGCAGCCATCGGCGTCGCGTAAGGGTGGCCCTTGAACAGGCGGCGCCTGAGCTCCTGCCTGGCGATCACTTCGGGCTGGGCCAGGGCTATCAGGGCTTCGTCGGCTGAACGGGCCGCGTCTGCGCGGACCTCGTTCTTCGGGTAAGCCGGGACCGTCAGCATGTCGCAGACCAGGGATAGGAAAGGAGCGAGATTCGTGGCGAGGACGGAGCCCGAGATGAACAAGTGGTCGTCGTGTACGCCCGCGTCCAGGTGACCTCCCAGCCCTTCGAGGGCCTCCGCGAAGGCGGTGCGGTCGTGCCGTTCGGTGCCGGCGAAAAGGGCGGGGCAGAGAACGGTGACCGCGGCCGGGCTCGTGAGCTCCCGCTCGGGGAGTGGGAAGGCGATGCGCAGTTCTGCCAACGGCACTCCGCCGTGGCGGGCGACGAGCGCCGGGACGTCCCCGTGAAGCTCCTCCTCTGCGACGTGGGGCACCTTGGGGGCCGCCATTGGGCCTACCGGCGGCGGGCCGGAACTTGCGGGGTTTTCACGGCTGAGCAGCTGTGGCATCACTTGCCCCTTTCTGCTACGAGCTCGTAGACGGCCCGGTGCTGGCTGAGGATCCCTTCGGCCGCTCCTGTGACTTGTGCTGGCGCGACCGCTGCCAGCAAGTCCGGTAGCTCCGAGAGAAGCTCTGCACGGCCCTGGACGGTCTCGACCGAACCGACGATGTGGCAACGATGGAGGAGCGGTGCCAATCCTTTCCAGTGGGAAGATGCAAAGCTTGCCACCGCTCGCTCGAGCTCCCCTTTCCTCGGGCCTTCCGACGCGAGCGCCTCGACCTCTTCGTTGACCGCCCCAAGGAGTTTCTCCGTCGAGGCTTGCCCGGGGTGGTGGACGACAACCCTGAGCAAGGTTGGGTCGCGCACCATGAAGGCGTCGTCGCCGAAGGTGCCTATGGACGCCGACACGTCTGTCGCGTTCTTGTCTTGATGGAGCAGGCGCCGCCGAAGACGGCTTGCCTCACCGCCAGCCAGGAGCTCAGCCAGCATGAAGTAGGGGAGGAAACTTTTGAGGTCTCCTACTGGGTCGGGGGTGCGGTAGCCGATAGCGAAGGCCGGCTGGGGCACGAGCGCGCTCGCTACCCTCTGGTGCTTCTCCGACGTCAAGGCCGGTTCTGTCCAAGGCCCGTGCTTGGGACGACGGCGCCCACGGATTGCGCCGAAATGGCGTTCTGCCAAAGAGACGACCTCTTCGGTGCGGCAACCGCCGACGACGGCCAGTACGGCGTTGGCGGGGTTGTAGTAGCGCTTGTAGAAATCGCGGCCGTCCTCGACCGTCGCCTGCTCGAGGTGGCTAAAGTCCCCATAGCCGTTGTGGGCGTTCGGGTAGGTACGAAAGGCCAGTGCCGGCAAGGGGATCCAGGGGAACCCACCGTAAGGCTGGTTGAGCACGTTGCGCCTTATCTCTTCTTTCACAACGGCCACCTGGTTGCGGAGGTTCTCCTCGGTCAGGGCGAGTGCCGCCATCCTGTCCGCCTCCAGGTACAGCGCCAGTTCGAGCGCGGCGGATGGTACGGCCTCGTAGTACGCGGTCACATCGGCACGAGTGTGGCCGTTGACGATACCGCCGGCCGACTCGATCGTGCGCATGTGGCCCATCTTGTCGACGTGGGCCGACCCTTGGAACATCATGTGCTCGAAGAGGTGGGCAAAGCCGGTCCTGCCCTCGGGTTCGGAGCGGAAACCCACGTTGTAGACGACCGACACCCCCACGAGCGTCGCCGCCGGCTCGGGCACCACGACGACCCCCAGCCCGTTAGCGAGCACTGCCCTTTCGACAGGCCCAAGGCCTGCACGCGTCCTTGGCATCAGGCCGAGGTTAGCCAACCCGCGTGCTCTAGGCCATTTCGTTGCCCGGTGGGCCGGCGCCATGGTGACGTTCGCTTCGGGTTGCCGACGTGGATATTACGAGCGGTACGAGCGCGAAGACGGCCTGGCCAAAATGCCGAGCCTTATACCGTGGGGGAGAGTGTTGATCGAATGGTTTCGGAGCGAGAAGCGACCAACGCGGCCTTCGGAAAAGCCGCGCTCCGGTGCGAGTGCCGGCGAGCTCGGGAGGGCCGCCGGGTCAGCGCTTGAGGCGGTCGCGAAGCCTGGAAGCGAGAAGCTCGTCGTCCTCGGCGCGCCTTGCCTCCTTCGCCGGCGTGGGCCTTGGTCCGGGTTTGGCATAAGCGCGGCCCTTCGCAGGCCCGCCCTTCGCAGGCCCGCCCTTCGCAGGCCCGCCCGTCGCAGGCCCGCCCGTCGCAGGCCCGCCCGTCGCAGGCCCGCCCGTCGCAGGCCCGCCCGTCGCAGGCCCGCCCGTCGCAGGCCCGCCCGTCGCAGGCCCGCCCGTCGCAGGCCCGCCCGCGAGACGCCGCTTCGGTCGGGCAGGTTCTCTCCCAGGGCGGTCGCTTTCCCGGGAGGTGGAGGCGACCGGCTGGCCTCTGGTGGCGCGCATCGCGTCCAGGAGGGGGGAGCGCGACCAGTTACCCGACCCGGCCGGCGCCGCCCGCGGCCCTGCCTTCGCCTCCACCGTCCCCGTCCCCGTCCCCGCCGCCGGAGCCACGCGCGGGCTCGAGGGAGACGTCTGGACGGCCCGGCTTGCGACTGCCCTCGCCCTTCGCCGGAGCGCAAGAGGAACCTTCTCGCCGGCGCCTTTGGGGGAGAGGTTTGGGCGCACCAAGCTGAGCCGGCCTAGATTCAGCCGGCGGACCGCCACGTCGAAGGGCAAGAGGACCGCGGCCAGGAGCACCAAAGCGAACCAGGAAGACTGGGTGAGCCCGACCGGGGGTACCGGCACCGAGAACGCTTCCGCTGGCGATTTCAGCACGACCCCCCCGCCAGCCTTGGCCACCTCCTCAAGGAACGTCATGTCTGTCCCGAGATAACGCAGCTCCGGCGAGTAAGCAATCGCGACGCCGGCTGTGGCCGCATGGAGGAGGTTCCGCCCATCGCGCACCTCGACCCGCATCACGTAGGTGCCTACGTTGTTGGTAGGGATATTTCCCTCAAAGCGGCCAGGGGCCGTTTCCGAGAGCGGGATATTCGAGGCAGAACCACCCGGGCCGACGGCGTGGACGCTTGAAGAGGCGCCGGCGGGCAGCGGGCCGTTTACTTGCGCGACGACGTGCGCCACGTTGCCCTCCTCCTCGGCAGAGACCGACAGGGACGGGTTGGCTTGGAGCGGAAGGGTGGAGGCAACGACGCCGGCGAGCAGCTTGCCCCCGAGGGGGGAGCGCAACAGCTGCGCCGTCCAGCGTCCCTCGGTGTCGCTCGTCCATGCTGTAGCCGTGCCGAGGCCATAGCGCCACTGCGCGAGGATCGGGTCGCCATAAGGCCCCGAAAGGACGATTTGCGACGCCGGTTTGGCGGTGGTGGCGTCGTAGCCGTCGAGCGGAGGGATCTCGGCAGGATTGATCCCGTCGAGGGCAGGAGATGGCGCGCCGGTCGCCACTCGGAAGCGTTCCTGCACTATCCATGGCTGGAGCTGTAGTTGGGTCTCGTCGAAGAAGAGCGTCGGGAGCTGGCGCTGGGACTCCGAGTCGTAAAAACGGCCGTCGCCTTCGGCGGCGATCTGGGCCATGTAGGACATATAAACGGGCGAGCCGTGCACGTCTGCACCGATTGTCGAGACGGTTATCCCCTTGTGCACCAGCCCAGACATAAACGAAGGTGACGGCAAGGGGGAGTCGTCGTCACCGTCGCCCAGGAGCACGATGTACTTGCTGTCTGCGGGATGGCGAACGAGCTGGCCGGCCGCGTCCTGCAGGTAGGGCACGTAGCTAGTCGGGTCGCCTAGGGGGATACTGGCGATCTCGTGTTCCACCCTCTGGCCGTTGCCGACGCGCTGGAGGGGGATGGCAACCCCGTTCATGTCGTTCACGACACCGACCAGGTCGCCGGGCGAGAGGTTGGCGACCAGCCGGTGGGCCGCGGCGCGCACGGCCTGGTCGCCACCGTTGCTCTCCAGCGTTTCCAGTACGAGCATCACGGCAACTGGCTGTTTCAGCGCTTCGTTGGAGACCTTCATCTCGACAGGGAGCGCCTTTTCGAGTGGGGTGCCGGCGAGGCCACCGGCGCCGAACGTTCCCGTCCCCCCGAAGACCGCCAATCCCGTTCCGAGGTCTTTAGTGGCACCGGCGATCGCGGCCATTCGCTCTGGCCCGAGCTCTGGCGCGCTCACGTTGACGAGCGCGACCGACTGCCATCGGGCGATCCCGGGGACCGTCGAGGGCACCTGGTTGGGGCCCACGACGTCCGCCGCGATCCCTGCGGAGCGCAGGGCATCGGCAACGTTGCGCCCAGCGCCGGGATTGCCCTGGACGACCAGCACCTGCTGGCGCCCGAGCACCTGGAAGAGAGCCTCCCCGGTGCCGTTGCCAGGCACGCTGTCGCGCGCCGGCAATATCTGCACGTGAACCTGGTGAAATCCGGGGCCTGCCGGCGGGAGGAGAGCGTGGATCTCGGTCACGCCGGGCTTCACGCTCACAACTTTGTCCGAGACCACTCGCGTGTTGTCGAGGCTCCATTCCACTCGCGCGGTCGTCGTCTCGTTGCTCACGAGCACGGCCGTGGCTAGCGCTCTCGAACCAGCCGGGACGCTCGAGGGCACCTGCACCGAGTCGACCCGGACGTTTGGGCCGCTCTTTATGTAAAGAGGCAGCACGTCTACCCGAACCCCCGCCGAACGCAACGCCCGCGCTTCGCCGACGGCGTCCCCCAGGTTTTGGCGTCCGTCGCTCACAAGCACGACATGGCGGCGCGTCCCCGGGGCCGCGAGAGAAGCGGAGAGCTGTAGGGCGGACTGGATGTTGGTGAAATTGGGGTTTGGCGAGGTGGCAAAACCGTTGAATTCGAGCTTGCGCTCGGGCGGGTTCTCGACGAGAGCGTTTTGGCCGAAACTGACAACGCCCATTTGGTCCCTCCCCGGGAGGTGCCGAGCAAGGCCCTCGATGTCAGAGATCTCCTGGCCCTGTGCCGGCGCCGACCCTATCGAGCGCTGAGCCGCTGCGACCACCGTCTGGCGGCCCGAATTATAAGTAAGTTCCGGGCCTGCCAAGGCCAATATGATGGCGGCGACAAGCACGAGGCGGGCGGTCAGGGCTGTCGCCCGCTGGAACCGCCCGAAGGGGGTTGGCCAGTGTCGCCATACCCAGAAGATGATCGCGAGCACCACCAAAGCGGCGAGCCAGGCCGGGTGTGCAAACTCGAGCGAGCCCAGCCTGAGCGTGCCGACTTCCACAGTGAGAGGGCGTGGTACCCCGAAGCTAGGTAGCCCGAGGCTCGGTGGCCCAAGGCTAGGTAACACGGTGGTACACCACCCATTCGGTGAGGAGCAGCACCAGTGCTATACCCGCCATCCAGGGCCAGAGCGACTTGTAGATGGAACTGGTCGGGAGGGCCCTTCCGGCGGTGCCCCTCACTTGGAGCGAAGGTGAGGGCCAGGTCGATTGGCCCGCAACATCGACCGCGAAATAGCTGGCCGTGCTCGTTCTGCTGGGGACCGCAACGTTGACCCGGTAGAGACCAGGCTCGTAGGTTCCGTCGAAGGTGAGGGCTCCGGCCACCGCTGTCTCTTTGGTGCTCCTCCACAAGATTTCGTGGTGGCCGCTCGGGAAGGTCACCGTCACGAGCTTGGCCCCAGGGCCCGGCGAGATCGTTACAGGTGTGCCCGGCTGCTGGTCGGGGGCGGGTACTGTCCCCGGCGCGAGGTACTGGGAGAGGTGGGTAATCAGGATCGGGAAAGCGCTCCGCAGGACGAAATTGGAGTCGTGGAGGAAGATGCCAAGGACGGCCGCTGCCGGGGCCGTGGCCGTGGCCGGGCGGACTAGGAGGACCGGGCCTCCTGCGCTCGTCACGACCACGCTTCCGAAATGCGACGAGGACATATCGGCCGAGGCGGCGGCGTCCACGTTGGCGAGGTCGACGTCTGCCAGGAGCGGGTCGTCGGCCTGAGCGGGGAGCAGGGGGCCGGGGGAGAGCGCGCTGCCGGCCCCGAGCATGCGATTTGGTGGTGGCCCGACGACCAAGTACGGCACGCTCGCTGGCAACTCGGGTGGCACAAAACCGTCGAAGACCAAAAGGCCATAAGACGAAGAAGAACCTTGGGAGGGCTGCCATGCCGAGGGAGTTTCGCTTACCACCTGAACATCGGGGCGAAGGGCGAGCGCATTTTGGAGGAACATGTCGCCAGCGCTCACGAGCAGGATCCGCAGCACCGGCGGCGAGGCTGCAACGGCCACTGCGACCTGGTCGAGGGGGTAGTTGTCGCGGGGGACGAGCTCCACGCGGACAGTTGTTGCGCCGGCTGGCACAGGAAAGCTCACCTCCTCGCCCGACCGTGGCGTCAAGTCGAGGCTGCGGGCGCCGGTAAGGCGCGAGTCCGCGTACATCTCTGCAGTCAGGTGGCGAACGGCTCGCCCGAAGTTCTGGACATGGGCGACCGCGATCTGCCCTCTTGGGCCGGGCACAACCGACAGCGATGTAACGCCCGCGTTTTCCCCGCTAACACCGATCTTCTCGTAATCAACGGGGAACGGCACGGTGACTGGCTGGCCCACCGCTTGAGTGATCCCGTCTGAGAAGATGACTAGGCGAGTGCCGCTTGCATGTTGCCCGGCCGCGGCCACCGCGAGCTGGAGAGCTTCTTGCAAGTCGGCCTGGCCGGCACTCGGGCGCAGGTGCTTGAGGCCCTGAAGCAGAGTTTGGCGGTCCCCCTCGCTCGTCGCTATCACGCGAGGCGACGGGCCCATCGCGATGAGGGTCATCTTGGCCCGCGGGCCTAGGCGCTGCACGAGCCTCCGCGCGTCGGCGATCGCTACCGCAAGGCGGTCCGGGTGGACATCTGTGGCCTGCATGGTGGCTGAGTTGTCAATGATCACGACGGTCTGGCCCGAAAGCGCCTGAGCAGTGGCAAGTGCCGGCTGGAGGAGCGCCATGACCACGAACGTGGCGGCCAGCAACTGGAGGGCGAGCAGCCAGGAAGGACGGATCCGCTGCCAGGGCGCCGCCGCCTGGCGGTCGAGGGTGACCTGTCGCCACCAAAGCGTGCTCGGGACCTGGCGTGTCGAGCGGCGGGCGCGCAGGAAATAGAGGGCGACGATCGCCGCCAAGCTGAAGCCTGCTAGGCCGGCGAGGGGGTCGAGGAGGTCCATGGATCAGGCACTTGCTACTCGTGCGCGCAACATGTCGCCGAGGACGATCTGGCGCAGGGGCAGGCTCCCGTCGACCGGCATGAGGGTGGCGCCATAAGAGCTTGCTAGGGCGGAAAGGGCACGCCCGTGCTCGAGCCGCGCTCCGTGGTATGCCTCGAGGGCGGCGCGCCCCACCGTGACGTCCACGGATGCCTCGCTTTCTGAGTCGACGAGGCGGAGCTCGCCGGCAATGCTTGGGCGAAGTTCTTCGGGCGAGAGGACCTGAATGAGCATGAGCTCGTTTCCGGCACGCTTCTGGGCGGCGAAAACGGGCCGCAGTTCCTCGGGGTCAGCGAGAAAATCTGAAATTACCACGGATATCCCGCGTGGGAGCGAGGGAATGGCCGCCACGAGGGAGGCCCAGCCGGTCGGGCCTCCACTCGGGAAGTCGGCTAGCGCAGCCCACAGGCGAGGCGCGCTCGGCTTGCCCCGGAGCGGCCCCGCTCGCCCTACGACTGAGCCGGAGAAGCCGGCGCAAGCTGCCCGGTCCTCCGAAGCAAGGGCCAAGAACGCGAGCGCACCTGCGATGGCCCGAGCGGGCCGGCACTTTGTGGCCTCGTCCCATGCCATCGAGGCGCTGGTGTCGACCCAGAGGTTGATGCAGGTATCTTCTTCGCCGGCGTAAAGGCGCATAATGAGGCGCCCGAGCCGGGCGTAAGCGCTCCAGTCGAGCCGGCGGATGTCGTCGCCCGGTGCGTAGGCCCGGTAATCGGCAAGGTCGAGGGAGCTGCCGTAGCGGCGCGAGCGGCGCCGTCCGGCGATGCCGCCGAGCACGGCGCGACGTGAAGGGATCGCAAGGCGTTGCAGGGCTTTTAGGAGGTCTTGGGTCAGGCCGAGACGGGAGGCAGGGCTGTTTCCTGGACGGGCCGTTTCTGGGCGGGCCGTTTCTGGGCGGTCGGGTGCGGCGGGACTTAGCCCGCTCCGGGTTGTCCCGGGGTTGGTTGAGCTCAACGTGACGCTGCCACTGGGTCGGGCACGACGGTTTGGAGCAGGCGGTCGACCAGGGAATCGCTCGTGACCCCGTCGGCCTCGGCCTCAAAGTTGAGCAGCAGCCTGTGGCGCAGGACCGGGTGGGCGCTCGCACTCACGTCTTCGAAGGCGACGTTGAAGCGACCGGCGAAGAGGGCGCGCACCTTGGCCGAGAGCACGAGCGCCTGGACCGCCCTCGGGCTGGCACCGAAGCGTAGGTACCCGGGGAGTTCGGGGAGCGGGCTCCGCCCGGGCTGCGAGGCGCTCACGAGGCGGGCCGCGTACTCGATCACGTGGTCGGCGATCGGCACAGAACGCACGAGCGCCGCCATGGCACGCACCTCCCCGGCGCCTGCAACGGGTGCCAGTTCGGGTTCGGCTGCGCCGGTCGTTCGCCGGGCGATCTCGGCCAGTTCCGCGTCGGTTGGGTAAGGGACCGCCAGTTTGAACAAGAACCGGTCGAGCTGGGCCTCGGGGAGCGGGTAGGTGCCCTCGAGCTCGATCGGGTTTTGGGTCGCCAACACGAAAAACGGGTCCGGCAGGTGCCGCGTCGTCCCGCCTACGGTCACGGTGCGCTCCTGCATTGCCTCGAGGAGCGCGCTTTGCACCTTTGGGGTCGCCCTGTTTACCTCGTCCGCAAGTACCAGGTTGGCGAACACCGGCCCCGCTTGGAAGTCGAAGCGCCGCCCCACCTCGTCCTCGGTTATGACGGTCGTGCCGGTTACATCGGCGGGCATCAGGTCGGGCGTGAACTGGACCCGGTTGAAACCGAGGTCCAGCACTCGCGCGAACGCGCGCACGAGCGATGTCTTGCCGAGGCCTGGCACGCCTTCCAAGAGGACGTGGCCACCGGCGAGAAGGGCGATCAGGGTGTCGCGGACCAGTTCCGCTTGTCCGACTATGAGCTTGCCGAGCTCGTCTTGTATGCCGGTTGACACTTCTGCAAACGTTTCGGGCGACATAGGCCAGTTCACGCCCGCCGCCTGCAGGTGCCCATTACTGCTTCCAATTGAGCCAGCCACCGTTTTGTGGTCACCCCTTCTTTGTTGTGGCGCCCCTTGTCGTTTGGCCGCCAAGGGAAGTGAAGTAGTTGCGCACCAGGTCCTGGTCGGCAGGGCTCAGGACCTGGGAGCCGAGCCCCTGGAGCGCCGTTCTCTCAAACGAGGGCATCACTTGGCGGTAGTTGGTCGTCTTCACCTTGTAGCCATTGGCAAGGCGCTTGCCCACAACCTGTTCTGTGCCAGAAGGCTGCCCGCCGACGAACACCTGCGCCGAAGAGCGCCCACCCCCGCTTTTGTGGGCCGGACCATTGCCACCGCCATTTCCGGCCTTGCTCTTGCTTTCCTTATTTCCGGCCCCGCTGCCTTTACCTCGGCCTCGCCCCTGGCCCGCAACGCTGCGAGAGGACCCAAAGGAGCCGCTTTTTCCCTGGCCGTTGCCGGTTGCGGAGCGGGGCGAACTGCTCCCGCCCTTCTCCCCGCCGCCCTTCATCGCAGCTCCTCGGGCCAGGTTGCCCTTACGGCCCGAAGTGTCGGCCTGGGCCTGTGAAGCCACTTTCGACTGAGCGTTGCTGAGCGCCGCCTCGGCTGCAGCGAGCTGTTGTTGGAGCGAGGCACTAGCTGCCGAAGCGTTCGCGCCGCGGGCGGCCGAGCCGAGGTACTTGCTTGCGGCCCCGGCTTTGCCAGCCTCGAGCGCCTGGGCCGCCTGGCTCAGCGCGTTGGTGAACGGGCTGAACGCCCCTTGCGAAGAGGTCGTGCCGCCATTTGGCTGTTGCTGGTCTTGCCCAGGCCCAAAACGGCTACCCGCGCCATTGGCACCGGCGCGTTCTGCTGCTTGTTGAAGAGCCTTTGCTAGCGCCCGTTGCTCCTTGGCGCCGAGTTCCCCGACCCGTTGGGCGAGATGGCGGAGGTCGGCAGCAGCCGCCTTCAGGTCCCCGGCGAAAAGGTCACGGGAGAGCTTCGCGGTCCCGGGGGTGCCAGCCAGGGCCGCGCCTGCCGCCGCTGCGGCCGTCTCCTCCCCGGCGGAGAGGTTGGGGAGAGAGGACAGCTGGCTTTCCAGGGCCGAGAGGGCCGTGAGCGCCTGCAGAGGGGTCCCCGCTTTACGCAGCTGCACCAAGGCCCGCTGGAGCGCGGCCTCCGCCTGGGCGCCTTCCTTCCCGCCGTGGTGTGGGGCGCGCTCGAGCCGGCGGCGGGCAGAGGCGACCGCCTTTTTGGCCTCCGATATGACGGCGCGGTCGGCGGAACGCCGTGCGAGGGTCGTCGCTTGGGGGTTGGGAGTGAAGGCGAGGGCAGCGAGCGTGGCTAGCGCGGTCAAGGCGACGAAGGCGCGGCGGCTGTGGCGCTGTAGCGGAAAGGCCTCGGCCGGGCGGTGTTGGCGTGCGCGTTCGACCGCATCTTCTTCCAAGCGGCGCTGCATCGTGCTCGGGTCTGGCACGCCCCGGGCCCCGGCGAAAAACAGAGCGCTCGCGAGGCGCTCTTTTAGGCCGAAGCGTGCATCGGCCACACGTGCGACCTCGAGGGGCAGGGGCCTGCTGAGCGCCCACGCTGCCGCAGCACCGAGGAGGCTGACGGCTCCCAGCGCGACGGCCAGCGCCAATGTGCCGCCAACCGGCGACAGTTTGGACCAGGCAACGACGAGCGCAGTCGCCCCGGCCCAGCACGCCAAGGCCGAAAGTGCCGCTCGGATGGCCCCGTCAACGTCGGCGCGGCGCCTGAGCGGCAGGAGCGCGCCGGCAAGGCCGGGCCCGGCATCTTGGACGGTTTCCCGCCAGAGGCGGCTGGGGTGTCGCGCCGCGGCGAGGCGGAGACGGAGTAGGTAACGGCTCGGCCTGAAGCGCGTGCTTGCGAGGATGCCGACGCGCGCCGCGTGCCGGCGCAAGAGCCTGAGCGGGTCGTGCCTGGCATTCGCTCTCACGGGAAGGCCCGTTTCGTGAAGACCAAGAGGCTTGCGCCGAGAGAAGCGATAGCGAGCACCCCGTCGAACGCGAGCGTAGCCTCCCAGGTCTGCCAGGTGCCGAGAGGTCCCATGTCGGTTGTGTACTGAACCGGCCCATCGCAGGTGTTGAAGGTGCCGGGGGCGAGACTACCCACGAGCGGCGTCACCAAACCACCAACTCCGCAGGCACTATTGCTGGCCATCAGCGCTTGTGCGCCCATGACCGGGCTCACGGCCTCCAATGCTCCCTGAACGCCGGTGGCCGTGACTACAGGCGACTCTGGTGAGGACGCGTCCTGCCACGCGAAGGTGGCGACGAAGGGGCCGGCCAGCAGCACCAGCATCGCCAGGTAGGAGACGACCGTTGCAGGCGCAACGCGCCGCAGGCTCACTGAGGCGAGCATCCCCATGGCCCCTAGGCAAGACGAGCCGACCGCGAGGAAGGCGGCAAATTCGAGCACCTCGCGCACGCCTACGCCACCAAGCATGTAGGCGATGCAGAACAGTGGGGCGCACCCGAGCACGAGGAGCGCGACCATGGCAAGCGCTGCCACCAGCTTGGCGAGCACGATCCCGCGAGGCCGCACTGGCGTTGCGAGCAACAATTCCAAAGTGCCATGCTCACGTTCACCGCTTACCGAGGGCGCGACAAGACCAGGCACAACTAGCGCCACGGTGGCCATCACGGCCGCGGCTAGACCTGTGAAGAGCGAGGAGCCGGCGCCACCAACCTGGACCACGTCTGAGGAACTGGCGGCGATCCCTGCGTAGCCGAGGTAACCGACCGCGCCGACGACACACAAGTAACCCGTGAGGAGCACGGCGCTGTGCCACCCGCGCATGCGGAGGCGGAGTTCCTTTAGCGCTACCGGGTTCGCGGTGATCGCCGAAAATGCACGGCTCACTGTCCCGGAGCGTCTTATCCCTTCCGGAGCTGCTACGGGCGCCGCCATCGTTGCTCCCCGCGGTTGCCGTCTTGTAGTTCCTCTTGTAAATCCCCTCGCTCTTGGGCCCGGCCTACATGCTGAAGAGCGCATTCACGAGGCTCTCCGCTCGGATCTTCGGCCGAGCCCCCTTCGTCTGCCTCCTGATCGCTCGCCGCCTCGGTGAGGCAGAGGAACAAACCTTCGAGGTCAGCCCCCGGACCGAGGAGCTCCTCCGCGGTGCCGTAGGAAGCCATGGATCCTTCATGGAGGATCCCAAATGAGGTGCAGACCTCGGCCAGTTCCGCCAGGATCTGGCTCGCCAGCACTACCGTCTTGCCCATTTCCCCGAGTGCTACTACGAGCTCGAGCAGCTCGGCGCGCGCTCGCGGGTCGAGCCCGGAGGCCGGCTCGTCGAGGAGCAGGACCTCGGGGTCGTGGACGAGGGAACGTGCCAGGCAGAGGCGCTGCCTCATACCACGGGAAAGGCCGCCGACGGTCGTGTCACGCTTGGGAACCAGGCCGACCACTGCGAGCAGGTCGCCAACTGCACGCTCGATTTTTCGCCGCGGTATCCGGTAGCAAGACGCGTAAAACGACAGGTATTCCGAAGCGGTCATGGAGTCGTAGATGCCGAAGTGTTCTGGCATGTAACCGACGAGCCGGTGTAGCCGGGCGGCCTCGGTGGCCACATTGGCGCCAGCCACCTCGGCCCAGCCAGCGTCGGGCCGGCAGAGGCCGGCGAGAACCATGAGCAAGGTCGTCTTGCCTGCGCCGTTCGGCCCAACGAGGCCGAAAACTTCTCCGCGTGCGACCTCGAAGGTGGCCCCTCTGAGGGCGCGAGCAGCCCCGAAAGACTTCTCCAGCGCTTGGGCCCGGACCGCTACCGGGGGCGCGCCGGCCATAGGTTCCTCGGTCGTCGCCGGAAAGGAGGTCGTCATGAGGGCATCTGGCCCCCTTTCGCGGCTTGCGCCAGCGCTGGTAGGGCCGTGAGCGTGGGCACGGCGCCGAAGACCTGTAAACCGTCCACGAGCGCCGACAGGCGGAGCTCGACCGCCCCACCTGGGCCGATGTAGGGGCCGGGATGGCTGAGCACTGCCTCGAGCTCGCCCCCCGCGATCGCGCCACCGGTGCCGAGAAAAGCGGGGAGCCGGTTCCAGTCGCCGCTACGGTAGTCGAACGCGCTGAGCGAAAAATCGGCCAGCTTCGCGGGGCTGCCCGAAGCAAGTGCGAAGCCGGCAACGGTCCCTTGCGACCCGAAGCCCTGCGTGTTCGACGAGCCGGCCGGTGACCCGAGGTCCAATTTGAGCTCGCGCCAGTGGCTTGCCGGGAGGCTGAACTGCAAGTCGAGCGAGCCTCCCTTGGCAAGCGCCAGCGTGCCGCTGGCCGCCCCCAGTGCGACGGCTCCGGTGAGGCCAGTCGACCCGACCAGTTCGGGAGCCAAGCCCGCGAGCCGGGCCCTCGGGTCAGCGGTCGGTACGAGGGGCAGGACGACCGCGTCGGTAGTGGTGAGCGCGACTGAACCCAACGCACGAGCGGGGGGCAGGAACTGCCTGTCGGCGAGCCCCACGAGGACGGGCCAGCCGCCGATTGCGGCCGAGTACTCGTGAGCCAGTTCGGCGAGGCCCTGTTCGGCCGCCTGCTGGCGGGTGGACGCTGGCCCGTTGCGCTCCGAACCGCCAACCAGGAACACGGGCACGACCGTCGCCCCCTGCCCACTGCCCGTGGTCGCGGAGGGGACGGGGAAGCTAAAGGTCACGGACGCGCCGTCGGCCAGCGAGCCCAACTGCCTCTGTTGCCCTGACGCAGTGGACAAAGTGACGTCTTCGAGCCCGACTCCGAGGCGGTTGGTCACCATGCCGTGGACGGCCGAACCCGACTGCCCGAAATCGGCTGGCAGCGACCCTTTCACCGTGGCGTCTTCGGCCGCGGCCCAGCCTCCAAGGCTGTTGCTAGGTCCCGATACCTGGAGCACTTCGGAGCCTGGGGAGCCCTCGTCGACTGTGAGCTTGGCGCCGGCGCCGACCCCGAGGTCGCTCACCGCACCGCCAGGCAGGCCGCCAAATGTGCTGCCCTGCTGGCCTCCGGTAGGGCTTCGGGCGGCCAGGTCGACCCGCCCCGATCCGCCCCGCGCGAGGTAGACGGCCCCGAGCGAGGTCACCTGGGCGAGGTGGCCGCCCGGCGCAAGACGGGCGAGCTCGACCTCGTTGGACCTGGGCGCCACGGCTATGCCGGCCCCAGTCGTGTACGAAAGCACGACGGCGACCGCGGCCAGGCAGGGGACGGCGACCCAGGCCAGTTCGCGCCGGCGAATGCGACGGAGCACCAGGAAGCAGACAGGCCCGACTACGACCACGTAGCCGAGGAGGAGGAGACCGAGCACCTCGGGTTTGGGCAGTGAGCCCCCGGGCATCTGGAACAGGTAGGGCGTGAGAGCCTCACCCGCCTGTTGCGGTCCTACGGCCCCTGCGGCGGCGTCGAGCGAGGCGGCCGGCGCAGCCACGGTGACGCCGAAGCCGCTACCCGCGAAGACCACCGGGCTTGCGCCCGCGTACCCCGTTTCGTAGGCCGGAGCCGTGAGCCGTGAGTCGAGGGCGCCGTCGCCTGCCCAGCCTGCGAGGGGTGCCGCGGCCGGGTCGATCGCTGCGACCACGACGTGCCCGCTCCCTCGGCCCGCCTCGACGGCGAGCGGCGTCGAGCCCTCGGAGAGGAAGGTGCTTGCGCCTTTGCCGGGCGAGGGACGGAGCTCGTCCACCGGGGCGGCTTGTCCCGGTGCGCTCGCGCCAAGCACGCGCCCGAGCTCAGTCAGTTCAGTGCTCTGTGTGCCGACCACTTGCGCTGGAAGGAGGCTCGTGGGCAGGCCGGCCACGTCGGTCGCCCAGGAAAGACCTCCGCCGACCACGAGGGTCCCGCCCTCGTCCACGTACGCCTCGACGGCTAGGCCCTGGGCCTCGGTTAGGACGCTGGTGTCGGCCTCGTCTATGACTATGGCAGCGAAGGCCCCGAGGACCGCCGACGAACCCGGTAGCTGCGAAGGAGCGAGGAACTGCACCTGCGCCTGGGGCCCACCCGGTACCGGCCACGAAAGCGACGAGAGCACGCTCGGGTTGTCGGTCACGACGAGGACCGAAGGAGGCGTCACGCTGTTGCCCACTTGGACCTGCCCGTTCGCCTCGGCGATGACCCTTCCCGACGACGACGCCACTCGGGCGGAGACGTTGCTTGGTTGCGCCGCGGCCAGGATTGCCAACTCAATGTGCTTGGTAGTACCCGGAGCGAGGTCGATTGGGGCCCTGTAGGTCACCTGGGACGTCGGGGTGTTGTTCCCGTAGGAGGAGCTGGAGCCAAAGGCGTTGGCGCCGTAGGCGAACCAACCTGAGCTGCGAAGGCCGGGGTAGACACACGCAGTTCCCGCTCCGCGGGTGCTGTAGCAATAGGGGACGCCACCCGATAGCTGAGGCACGGAGGAGGTCACCAGCAGCTCTCCTTGGAGGTCGGTGCCGAGCTTGTTGGTGAGGGAGACTACGACCGGAACCCACGTGCCCGGGGCGACTCTCACGCTGTAAGGGCTCGAGACCTTGAGCGCGACCCCAGGGTGGGCCGTGGAAGCGCTGGCCGCCCCGGATTGGCCGAGCGCGCCCACGACCGACCAGATGACCGCGAAGGTCAGTACCAGTGACCAGGTCGCGAGGGGCGACCCCTGCCACTGCCACCTCCTTGGGGGCACCTAATGACAGTACCGCCAGCTGGCTCGGCTCGGCCCGCCCTTTAGGCACGGAGGTTCGCGTTGCGTGTGTTTTCTCGGGAAAGCGTAAGCTTCGCGGACCATGGGACAACCTGCTGGCAATGGTGCCGGCGGCGAGCAGCGGCCCTCTGGCGCCGGCTCGTCCACGGGCGACCTGCCGGCGACTGGTGCCGGCCCTCCGGTCGCGAGCTACACGGTCACTATCAGGCTCACGGCGCAGCCCGACCGGGCCCTTCTTTTTAGGCTCGGGCAGGCAGCGAGCGCAGCGGGTGCCGCCGTGTTCGGCATGGACCTGGTCGAGGTGAGCGCCGGCGGGACGACGGTCGACCTTACCGTGCAGGCCGCGAGCGAAGAGCACGTCGGGGCCGTCACCGCATCGCTCGAGCGCCTCGGGTGCCGGGTCCGGGCCGTCTCCGACCGGACGTTCTTGTACCACCTCGGCGGCAAGATCGAGGTCGTCCCTCGCGTGGCGGTGCGTACCCGCCAGGACTTGTCGCTCGCCTATACGCCTGGGGTCGGCCGGGTCGCGAGCGCCATAGCGCGCCGGCCTGCCGACGCGTGGGCGCTCACCTCCAAAGGGACGTCGGTGGCGATCGCGACCGACGGGAGCGCGGTTCTCGGCCTCGGCCCTCTGGGGCCCCTCGCCGCCCTGCCGGTCATGGAGGGAAAAGCACTGCTTTTCAAGCACTTCGGTGGCCTCAACGCATACCCGATATGCCTGCAGGTACCTGACCCAGAAGCGCTCGTGAACGCGGTCGCCGCCATTGCCCCGGGCTTCGGCGGGATCAACCTGGAAGATATCGCCGCGCCGGCCTGTTTCGAGGTCGAGGCGGAGTTGCAGCGGCGCTTGGACATCCCTGTTTTCCACGACGACCAGCACGGGACTGCTGTCGTCGTCATGGCTGGGCTCCTAAACGCGTGCCGCGTGACCGGCAGGCAGCCTTCCGACCTGAGAGCAGTGCTCGTAGGGTGCGGCGCCGCCGGCACCGCCGTGGCGGAGGCGATGCTACGTTCCGGGATCGGGGACCTCGTGCTGTTCGACCGCGAGGGTGTGCTGAGCGACCGCCAGGGCGTTCCGGCGCACCACGCTCGGCTCGCCGCGATGACCAACCCGCGCGGGGTCAAATCGATCGAGGCGGCGCTCGACGGGGCGGACGTCTTCATCGGGACCGCGCAGAGGGGCTCAGTGGACCCAGCGCAACTAGCATCCATGGCGGCCCGCCCGATCGTCTTTGCCCTTTCCAACCCCGACCCCGAGGTCTTCGCCGAGGAGATCGGGGAGGGCGCGCTCATTGCGACGGGGCGCAGCGACCTGCCCAACCAGGTCAATAATTCCCTTTGCTTCCCAGGTTTTTTCAAAGGTGCCCTCTCGGCTCGGGCTTCGGCAGCGACGCCCGCAATGAAAGATGCGGCGACGCGCGCCATCGCCGACGCAGTGAGCGAGGAGGAGCTGGCACTCGGCGTGATCGTCCCTTCCATGTTCCAGCCCCGAGTGCACGACAGCGTGGCGGCGGCCGTCGCTGGCGCCTGGGAGGCCGAGCACCCTCGGCCCCGAGGCGCCGGTGCAGGCTCCCCGGCCGGGCCCGAAGGTTTATCGGGTGCAACTCCAGACGGCTTGCGCCCCCGTGCCGACGGTTAGATCTGCTGGCCGTTAGGGGCACCTACCGGGTAGGCTGCGGGCTTCCGCCGACCAACCAGGAGGGCCGAATGCCCCTTTCTCGCACCCGTCTGGCTGTGACAGCCCTTTCAGTGCTGGGCGCGACCGCCTTGTCGCTCGCGTTGCCCGTTCCGGGCGCAGCCGCTGCGCAACCGAGGGGAGAGGCCAAGGACGCCTCGACCTCGCCAATCGTCATAGGCTCCGAGAACTTCACTGAAGAGCTGGTCCTCGGCAACCTCTATAACGATGTGCTGCAGCACGCCGGCTTCAAGACCAAGCTGCGTTCCGACCTCGGGACGCGCGCCTACGTGGACGAGGCGATGGCGCACAAGGCCATCGACTTGTTCCCCGATTACGCGGGCAGCCTGCTCGCTTACTTGAAGCCGAAGGAGACGTCGCTCGCCACGCAGCTAAAGACGGACCTCCCGGCCTTGCGCAAAGCCTTGGCAGCGCAGGGGGCGACCGCTCTCAACCCGGCTGCGGCCATAGACACCAACGTTTTTGTCGTCACAGCGGCGACCGCAAAGAAGTACCACCTGAAGACGGTCTCTCAGCTCCAACCTGTGGCTTCCCAGATGGTCTTTGCCGGCCCGCCGGAGTGCCCCCAGTACGCGTACTGTTTGAAGGGCTTGAAGAGCCTTTACCACTTGCACTTCAAGGGTTTCCTGTCAGCAGACGAGTCTGGCCCGATAACGCTGGCCGACCTCGAAAACGGCAAGGCGCAGGTGGCGGAGTTCTTCTCGACAGACACCTCCATCCTCGGAGGCGGTTTCGTGCAGCTCGAAGACAACAAGCACTTGGAGCCTGCCGACCATATAATCCCGGTGATCCGCAAGTCCTCTGACGTCCCCGGAGTTGCCAAGGCGCTAAACGCCCTTTCAGCCAAGCTGACGACGCCGGCACTTGCCGATCTCGACAAAGAGGCGACCAACACCCACAACCCCGCGGGGGCCGCCGCTCAGTGGTTGAAAAAGGTCGGCTTGACCTGAGGCTTTCTTAGCTGGCCGCCTAGCCGGGCAGGCCTGGCGCGTGCCGGCGGGCGAGCAGGCTTCGCCGGCGCCGCCGGCGGGTGCTGGCACGTATCCCAGTTGGTGTCAGGGTGCGAGAGGCAAGAAGCATGAGGCCGTCGACGGCCAGCGCGAGGAGCGCCACGGTGAAAGCCCCGCTGAAGGTCTCGACGTTGTCGTGGAGCGCGAGGCCGCTGAAAATGATGCTGCCGAGGTCGTTGAAGCCGACGTAAGCGCCTAAGGTCGCGGTGGCTACGACTTCGACAGCCGCGGTGCGCGCTCCTGCCATTATGAGCGGCATCGCTAGCGGGAGCTCGACTTTCCAAAAGCGCTGCGCGGACGTCATACCGATCGAGATAGCGGCAGAACGGACGTCTGCGTCTACGTCGCGCGTGCCAACGTAGGCATTGGTGAGGACGGGTGGGACTGCCAAAGCCCACATGGCGATCCCGGTGGCGACGAGCCCGCCCTCGGGGAGCCTGACGATGGCGGGCTGGATCCCGAGCAGCGTTATGAGGGCGAAAGACGGGATCGCACGGGCCGCGTTTGCGGCATTGAGCACGGCGAACCCGCCCCGTCGTGAGTGGCCGAGGAGGACGCCAGCCCCGACACCGGTAATGAGGGCAGCTGCCACCGCCAGGGCAGAGATTTCGACCTGGTTGGTGAGGAGGTTGGGGATCCCGTCCAACCCCGACCACTGGGAACGGCTGGTCAGGTACTTGGCGACCTCTGATAGGAAGTTCATCGGGTTGTAGCGCTCGCCCTGCGCAGCCACGGGATGCCCGCGCGCTCGGCCAGTACGAGGAGGGCGTCTGCGACGCCCGCCAGCAATACCGAAAGCACCAACCCGACGACGACTGGCGTATTGAAATCCTCGGTAAAACCTTGGATTATTAGCTGGCCGAGCCCGCCCTGGCCGAGCAGCGCCGTCACATTTACGAGCCCGATCACGGTCACGGTCGCCACACGGGTACCTGCCAGTATCGAAGGCAAAGCGAGCGGGAGCTGCACCTTGAACAGGACCTGTGGGGAGGAGTACCCCATCGCCCGAGCGGCCTCCTCTACTTCCTCGGGCACCGAGTCAAGCCCTGCCACCGTATTTCGGACCAGGATGAGCAGCGTGTAGCTGACCAGGGCGACTTCGGCGGTCGTGATCGAAAAAAACCCGGTGAGGGGGGCTACGAGCGAGAGCAGGGCGATCGAGGGGATGACGTACAAGACACCCGCGAAGCCGATGAGCGGGGCTCGCACGGGCCGGGCCCGCCAAGCCAGTATGCCGAGGGGCAGCGAGATCGCGAGCCCAATGGCGATCGCTATGGCCGTGAGCTCCACGTGCTGGACGAGGAGAGAAAGGATCGTGCCTTTTTCGGAGGAGATCCAGCTCCACTGGACCAAAGGCCCCGCCGACACGGCCAGCTCCACGCGAAGGAGGCTAGCGCTGGCTGGGGAGCGCGCTTAGCGCTCCTGTCTGAGCAGGTTTTTCTCAAGGGTCAGTAGCGTGGCGGCGGAGGAGGGCCGATTGATCCGCTTCGAGGCAGTGTCCAAACGCTATGGCAGGGGCACCTATGCAGTGGAGGAGCTCGACTTGGAGGTGGCCCGTGGTGAGCTCTGCGTGCTGGTCGGGCCGTCGGGGGCCGGCAAGACGACCGTGCTCAAGATGGTCAACCGGCTAGTAGAGCCCTCAAGCGGGAGGGTCCTCGTGGGCGGGCAGGACGTCTCCCTGGTCGACCGGGTCGAACTGCGCCGGCGGACGGGCTACGTCATCCAGCAGGCCGGCCTCTTCCCGCACCTCCGGGTGGCAGACAACGTCGCCTCTGTCCCACGCCTCCTCGGTTGGGACCGAGCCAGGGTGCGCCGGCGGGTCGACGACATGCTGGCCCTTGTGGGCTTGGAACCCTCCGTCTACGCGCCCCGGTACCCTCATGAGCTGTCTGGCGGGCAGGCCCAGCGCGTGGGTGTGGCACGGGCGCTCGCCGGCGACCCCCCTGTGCTGCTGATGGACGAGCCTTTCGGGGCGGTGGACCCTCTCGGCCGCGAGCGGCTCCAGCAGGAGTTCCTCCGCCTCCAGGGACAGCTGCACAAGACTGTGATCATGGTCACCCACGACATTGACGAGGCGGTGACCATGGGCGACCGGATCGCGGTGCTCGCCCAGGGAGGCCTGCTCCAGCAATACGCCACTCCGGCGGAGGTGTTGGCGCACCCGGCTACAGCGTTTGTAGCCGGTTTCGTCGGGGCCGACAGAGGGCTGCGCAGGCTCGCAGTGACGCCGATCGACGAGGGGGACCTGTACATGCCTCCGGTCGTCTCGCCCTCGACGACCCTCGCCGCGGCCCGGGCCGCGGTGGAGGCGGAGGGGATCGACTGGGCGGTGGTCGTGGGTGCCGGCGGCGAGCTGCTCGGATGGGTCGAGCCTGGTCGAGCGGATGACGGCGTTTCAGGAGTGGGTGCGAGTGGCGCCGTCGCCCCGCTTGTCCGCCCACTCGAAGCCGTCGTGTCCCTCGGTTCTTCCCTGAAGGTCGCTTTCGCGGAAATGCTCCAGCACGACGCCGGTTGGGTAGCGGTCCTCGACAAGGGCCGCTACCTCGGAGTGCTCACGCCCGACGGCCTTCACGCCGCCCTGCGGCGCTCGGTCGGTGGCCAGCCGGTCGAGCCGGCCGGCCTTGCTCAGAGCGGCATGTAGCCGGCCCGGGCCCGACGGGGCCTCGGCTGCTACCCGACGGGGCCGTTCGTCAGGGTGACGGTTGCCGTCTGTGACGTGCCGTAGGCGTCGACCCAGGTGACCTTCACCGTCTGGCCTGGGTGGAACTTGTCCATTACGGTCCTCAGATCGGAGGTCGAGGTGACAGTCTGCCCGCCGACCGAGGTGATCGTGTCACCAGCAGAGAGCCCGGACGCAGCGGCCGGGGACCCCGATATGACACCAGCGATCGTGGCCCCCGAGGGTGCAAAGCCAGAGAACCCGTTGCCATAGTTGCCATAGCTCCCATAGGAAGGGCTCAGCTCTACGCCGAGGAAGGCGGAAGCCCCGATGTGGACGCTGGAAGACGCCTGCCCAGCTTCGATCTGCTTGGCAATCGAAATCGCCTGGTTGATCGGGATCGCATAGCCCTGCGTTACCTGGTTGCCTCCGTACTGGAGCTGGAAGTTAGACGACGCTGCCGTGTCCATGCCGATGACCGAACCGTTGGTGGTAACGAGAGGCCCTCCCGAATCGCCGGACTGGATGTTCGCATCCGTCTGGATCAGCCCCGAGAGCTGCTCGGAGGTCCCCGTCCCCTGGTCGGCGGCGGTGATCGACTGGTTGAGGGCAGTGATGGTGCCTGTCGCCGTCGACGGGTCGCCACCTTTGCCCCCGGCGTTGCCGAAGGCGACGACGCCCTGGCCGACGGCGAGCTGGGACGAGTCGCCGAGCGTCGCGGCAGTGAGCCCGGAAGCGCCCTTCAGCTGCAGCACGGCGACATCGGACGTGGCGTTGTAGCCCACGACCGTCGCCGTGTAGGTCTGCCCATTACCGACTGAGGTGACCTTGATGCTGGTGGCACCCTCGACGACGTGGTTGTTGGTCAGTACCTCGCCAGAGGAGGTGAGCACGATCCCGGTGCCGAACTGCTCGGCGGTCCCGTAGTCGACTACGGAGGCGACGTCCACTACGGCGGGGTTGACCCTGGCTACGAGCTGGGAGAGGGTGAGGGTCTCGCTCGCCGTATTGCCTGTCCCGGCCGAAGGGCCACCCCTGGCTACCCAGGCGATCCCCGCACCCGCGAGAGCGGCGGCGGCGAGGACCGCTGCTGCCCCGGCACGGCGCCGGCGGTGGGGCTTTGGCATCCCAGAGGGCGTGGGCGGGCCGGCGGGCGGCGGGGGAGGAGGCTGCTCCCAGTTGCGACCGCCCCCGACGTGCGCGCCCTCCAAAGGCCAGGAGCCCAAAGGCCAGGCGCCCGAGGGCCATGCGGCGGAGGGCTCGCCGTCGGGGGCGCCACTGCCGGCTGGACCGCTGCCGGCTGGACCGTTGCCGGCTGGACCGTTGCCGAAGATTGTGCTCATAGCTACTCCTTCGCTCGAACTCTGCGTTAAATGGTCCCCCGCCTGGCTTAGAAACGCCTGTGACGAAACAGAGAACTTCGCCACAGCAAAATGAGAGTTGGCGAAGCGCCGCCGCCTTGAAGGTCGCCGAAGCTGCCCCACGGTGAGCTCGCTCTGCCTAGGGTTGTCTAAGGCCGGGCCAGGCCTGTGCCTAGGGTTGTCTAAGGCCTGGTTAGCGGCCCTGTTGGTGGAGGCGGCGACCGGCGAGGGTCAGGTGGGCCTCGCCCACGGCTTCGGAGAGGGAGGGGTGCGGGTGGACCAGCTCTGCGACCTCGGAGGGCAGCGCTTCCCAGTTTGTTATGAGCATCCCCTCGGCGATCAGCTCGGTGACATGGGGCCCGACCAGGTGCACACCGAGCACGGGGCCGCCCTTTTCGGCGACGACCTTCACCATGCCACCCTGGCCGTAGATGAGGCCGCGCGCCACCCCGGAGAGGGGGAAGCGGTTTACGACCACGTCGGCACCCCGCTCCCGGGCCGCTGGCTCGGTCAGCCCTACGCTTGCAGCCTCGGGGAGGGAGTATGTTGCCCTGGCCACGCCGTCGTAGTCAATCGGTGCGGGCGACTGGCCGGCGAGGACCTCGGCGACGAGCATCCCCTCGGCGAACGAAGCGTGGGCGAGCGCGAGAGAGGGCGGTGGGAGGAGGTCGCCCACTACGTGAACGCCCGGTACGGAGGTCTCCAGGCGGTCCCAGTCGGCCGGGACCACGAACCCCCTGTCTGTAGCTAAGGCCAGCTCTTCGAGCCCTACGCCGCTCGACACGGGGGTACGGCCGACTGCGACCAGCATGAGCTCGGCGCTCACTTGCTCGGCCTTGCCGGTGCTGTTGATGGTGGCCGTCACCCCTTGTTCGCTCACCCTCACGTCCTCCACGCGGGCGCCCACTAAGACCCTCGTGCCCTTGCGCCGGAGCGCAGAAGCGACCTCGCGGCTGACGTCGGGGTCCTCTGCTGGCAGGACGCGATCCAGCATCTCGACCAGTGTGACGTCCGCCCCAAACGCCCGGTAGAGGCTCGCGAACTCAACCCCCACCGAACCGGCGCCTACCACCAGGGCCGAAGCGGGCAAGCGGTCCAGCCGGGTGGCCTCGTCGGAGGTGACCACGTGCACGCCGTCGGCCGCCAGGCCCGGCATCTGGCGAGGGACGCTGCCCATCGCAAGCACGACGCCGCGGCGCGCCCGGAGCTCCGTTGCCGGCTGGCCCCCGTTCGCGCTGCCACCCGTAGGCGCTACCACACGGACCGTGCGGGGCGATGTCACAGTGGCGTTGCCCGCGACGACCTTTACGCCGTCATGGCTCAGATGGCCGAGAAGGCCCTTGTAGTTGCGCTCCACGATGTCGTCGCGGGTGGCGGCCAGGGCCTTGGCGTCGACAGACTCCAAGGCGGCGCGGAGGCCCCAGCGGTGCTGGCCGTCCTCGATGGACTCTACGATGGTGGCCGCGTGCAGCATCGCCTTGCTTGGGATGCAACCACGGTGGAGACAGGTGCCGCCGACCACGTCACGTTCGACCAGGGCCACCGATAGGCCGAGCCCGGCCGCACGGAGGGCGCAGCTGTAGCCTCCGGTCCCAGCCCCCACCACTACGACGTCAAATTCGCCGGCCTCCAGACGTTCCGTCATCGGGCACTCCTCTCCTCGGGTTTTCCTCGCGTTTGCCCTCTGCGCCATAATGGGCCCAGATGTCAAAAGACGGCCAAACGACGGGCTCGGTCGCTCCCACGCTCGAGGGGAGCTCCAAAGACCTTCTCGGTTACTACCGCAGCATGGCCCTGATAAGGGCGTTCGAGCTCCGTGCATCTGAGATGTACGCGAAGGCCCGGATAGGTGGCTATTGTCACCTCAACCTCGGCGAGGAGGCTGCCGTGGTCGGGTTGGCTAGCGCACTGGAGCGGGGTGATTACCTGTTCACCACCTACCGGGACCACGGCTTCGCCCTCGCCCGCGGCATGAGCGCCAAGGTTGTCATGGCCGAGCTGTTTGGTAGGGCCACGGGCTGTTCGGGAGGTTGGGGTGGTTCCATGCACCTCTTTGACGCCGGGCTTCGTTTCATGGGCGGCTACGGGATCGTGGGCGGGCAGATCCCGCCGGCGACGGGTGCCGCTATGGCTATCGCCTACAAGGGCGAACCGGGGCCGCAGTCGGAGGCTGTCATGTGCGTGCTCGGGGACGGCGCCACCAACATCGGCGCCTTCCACGAGTCCCTCAACCTGGCTTCCATCTGGAAGGTCCCGATCGTCTACGTGGTCATCAACAACGGCTTGGGTATGGGCACGGTCGTGGACGCGGCCTCGGGCGAACCCGACCTGTACAAGCGGGGGTGCGCCTACCGGATCGAGGGTGTCCGGGTTGACGGCGACGACCCCGTTGCCGTCAAGGAGGCCGCTGCCTCGGCTCTTGCGGCCGCCCGGACCGAGCGCCGCCCTTCGATCATCGAGGCGATGTGCTCGCGCTTGCGGGGCCATTCGGTGGTGGACCCGGCCCGCTACCGGACACCTGAGGAGGTCGAGCTCGCCCGCAAGGCTGACCCGTTGCCGGCCCTGCGCTCCCGCCTCATCGAGGCAGGAGTGCTCGACGGTGACGCAGCTTCCCAAATAGACGCCGGAGCCGAGCGGGAAGTGGACGAGGCAGTGGCCCTTTGCGGAGGAAAGCCCGTTCCCCGACGTCTCCACCTTGTTTGCAAACACCTATGCGACCGAAGTGCCCAACATCTTGCGCGCTTTGCCGGGCGAGCTGGCCCTCGGGTGGCCAGGTGCTGAGGGCGCCAGTAGTGCCTGAAGTCACCTACCGCCAAGCCCTGCATGACACGCTGCGGGCGGAGATGCTCGCCGACGACTCTGTGTTCCTGATCGGGGAGGAGATAGGGCTCTTCGAGGGGTCCTACAAGATCACAGCGGGCCTCCTAGCCGAGTTTGGGCCGAGGAGGGTGAGGGACACTCCGATAAGCGAGGAGGGGTTCGTAGGGGCGGCGATCGGGGCCGCCATGCTAGGCCTCAGGCCCGTCGTCGAGATCATGACGATCAACTTCAGCTTGCTGGCGATCGACCAGGTGATCAACCACGCTGCAAAGGCGCGGTCGATGTTCGGTGGGCAGGTCAGCGTGCCTATGGTCATCCGGACGCCGGGCGGTGGCGGTCAGCAGCTCGGTGCGAGCCACTCGCAAAATATCGAGGTTTACTATGCCCACTGCCCAGGCCTGAAGGTTGTTGCGCCGGCGACGCCGGCCGATGCAAAAGGCCTATTGACCGCGGCGATCCATGACGACGATCCCGTGATGTTTGTTGAAAACTTGGGCCTTTACAACACCAAGGGCGAAGTTCCCGAAGAGCCCTACACGACCGAGATCGGCAGGGCGGCGGTCGTGAGGGAAGGGAGCGACATCACGGTCGTTTCTTACTCGAGGGCCACGCTCATGGCTCTCGACGTCGCCCGCCACCTCGAAGAAACCGATGGGATCTCGGTCGAGGTCGTCGACTTGAGGAGCCTCCGGCCGCTCGACCGCGAGACGATCTGTGCGTCGGTCAGGAAGACGACGAGGGCAGTGGTAGCCGAAGACGACTGGCTCTCCTATGGTGTGGGGGCCGAGGTTGTCGCCACAATCCAAGAGGGGGCATTCGACTACCTCGACGCACCCGTGCGCCGATTAGCAGCTGCCGAGGTGCCCCTCCCGTACTCCAAGCCGCTCGAGACTGCCGCCATGCCGAGCGCGGTTGACCTCGCTCGCTTTATCCGCCAGGCCGTCGACGAGAGCACCTACAGGGGTTAGGGGGAAAGTTGGCTGAAGTTCTGATGCCCCGTCTCTCCGACACGATGGAGGAGGGGACGGTTGCTAGGTGGCTCAAGCGGCCGGGGGAAAAGGTGGCCCGGGGTGAGACCATCGCCGAGATCGACACCGACAAGGCCACGATGGACTTGGAAGCCTTCGAGGGAGGCGTGCTCGAGCAGGTTCTCGTCCAAGAGGGTGGCACAGCGGCGATCGGGGCGCCCATAGCGGTGATCGGCGACGGTTCTGGTACCGGAGGTCCGGGGACCGCTGGCCCTAGTGCGGCAACTAAAGCTACGGCTACGGCTCGTTCGGAAGCCCCAGCCGGAGCGGGCCCAGCCGGAGCTGGCCCAGCCGGAGCGGGCCCAGCCTCGGCGAGGGCGGTTGCCCCTGCCCCCCGTGCACAGACGCCTGGCGAGGACCTGGGTAACGGAGCGGGCGCCAGCGTGCCGAGGAGCTCCCCGCTCGCGCGCCGGACCGCTCGCCGGCTAGGCATCGACCTTGTTACATTGCGAGGCAGCGGGCCGGGGGGACGGGTTGTACGCGCTGACGTCGAGAATGCAGCGGCCGTTGGCGGGGTTTTGCCCGAAGGTCCGGCCGGTCCGGTCGCGGGGGCGCTTGCTGGGACGGCGGGTGCTCTGCCTAATGGGGGTGCCGGGGCGCTGGCCGACGTGGAGGAGGTACCTCTCAGCCAGATCCGCAGGGTTACCGCCGAACGCCTCTCGAAGAGCCTCGAGGCTCCCCATTTCTACCTGACGAGCATCATCGATGCGGAGCGCCTCCTCGCCTTTCGCGCCGAAGCCGTGCGCGCCACGGCGGGACAGGAGGGGGCCAGGGTCACGGTGACCGACCTGCTGGTAAAGGCCTGCGCCAAGCTCTTGCGGGCGCACCCCGAGGTAAATTCTGCTTGGGCGGGCGACAGGATCCTCCGTTACCGCCGCGTCAATGTCGGCATCGCCGTCGCCGTGCCCGATGGCCTAGTGGTCCCCGTCGTGAAGGACGCCGACATGAAGCCGCTTTCGGAGCTGTCTTCTGAAGCTCACGCCTTGGCCGCGAAGGCCCGCGAGGGCAAGCTGTCGCTCGAGGACATGTCGGGTGGCACCTTTACGCTGAGCAACCTGGGGATGTTTGGGATAGACCACTTCACAGCGGTGCTCAACCCGCCCCAAGCTGCAATTCTCGCCGTTGGTGCGGCCAAACCAGAGGCCGTCGTCCGCGACGGCGCGGTGGTTGCAGGGACCACGATGAGGCTCGCTCTGTCGATCGACCACCGCACCCTCGACGGCGCGACGGCGGCCCGCTTCCTCGCCGAGCTCCGTGAGCTCCTCGAGGACCCGCTCCGTATCCTGCTCTAACGGGGCTCCCCTCTGGCTGGGCTCCCCTCTGGCTGGGCTGGACTCTGACCGGGTTCGCCTTGGAGCGTTCCCTTTGAATGGCGAGGCGGAGTTGCCGCAACTCGGCAAGTGTGGCCCTAATGGGGTCGCGGAGATTGCCGGCGCCGTACGTGCTGCTGTCGTAGCCTTTCCGGGCCGCACGGAGCGAGAACGACGTTCCAAAGAGCGGTTCCTGGTGGAGCTTGGCCGGCTCGATGACCCCTTTGACCGGGAGGCGGGCCCAGTCCACGTGACGGCCTCGGGCCTCGTGCATGGGCCTCGTGGCACAGTACTTCATCTCCATAAGCGTCTCGGGTTGTGGATCCAGCCAGGCGGCCACATCGAGCGGGGCGAGGTGCCCTGGGACGCAGCACTCCGCGAGACCGAAGAGGAGACCGGCCTTCCCGTCCACCACCCGGCGGGTGGGCCCCGCTTGGTCCACCTGGACGCTCACCCAGCGGCTCTCGGCCATTTCCACTTGGACCTTCGCTACCTCTTACTCTGTGAGGACGTCGAGCCGTGCCCGCCCCCGGGCGAGAGCCAGCAGGTCCGGTGGTTTTCGCTGGCAGAAGCCTCTGCGATCGCCGATCCCGGCCTCTTCGAGGGCTTGGGGCGCCTCGGCGGAGCCGGGCACGCCGAATGTTGACCGCGGGGTCTCGTGACTCGTCGCTGCCTCTAGACGCCGTAGCGGCGGAAGAGCACAGCGTACTCACACCCGGCCGCCATCCCTCCGTAACCGGTGATTTGGCGGAGGAACTGTGCCGGGTCGAAGTCCGTGCCCAACCCTTCGATGTAGGCCCGGTGCTCGGCTAGTGACAATATCCCGGAGTCGATCGTGCTTGTAACGTCCACAAAATGGGTGGCGGTGGCCTCCCCTCCGGCGATGAACACCGCTCTTGTACCCTTCCATGGTTCGCCTGCTTCGGGGAAGAGCCACCGGTTTGCCGCGTCCCGGCAAGCGTCCAGCGCAGCCACGCCCACGGCTCGGTGATCGGCGTGGTTGACTCCACCGGCGTCGCCCCAAGTGAGGTCGAAATTGAGGCCGAGCACGATGTCTGGACGGAGCCGGCGTAGGGCGCCGGCGATGTCCCGCCTGAGGGCGAGGTTGTACTCGAGGGCCCCGTCGGCGTGGCCGAGGTACTCGACGTGGGTGACGCCCACGACTGCGGCGCTCCGGCGCTGCTCCTCCTCGCGGAGAGGGCCGCATTCTGCGGGGGCCAACGCGTCGATGCCTGCCTCGCCGTGCGTGGCCAGGACGTAGGAGACCTCTTTGCCCCTTGCGGTGAAGTAGGCGACGGCGCTCGCCATCCCGTACTCGGCGTCGTCTGGGTGCGCGACTATGACCGTGGCACGCTCCCAGTCCTCGGGGAACGGCTCCATTAGGTTGGTGGACCCTCGCCGGTACCGAGGTAATACATCGTGCTCAGAGGTTACCGCAGTGCTCGCGTCAGCTTGGCCGGCGCCGCCGGCGTTAGCGGCTGACCTTATGGACCGCCTAAGCCTGAGCCCCCCGGACTAGCTGGTCGGCTTGGCCACGTCGATCTAAGCAGGAAGGGACCGGGCCAGAGCATTAGCCACCACTCGCGCCAGGTCTGGAGGAACGGCGTTGCCGACCTGGCGGTACTGCGAGGAGCGGGAGCCAGTGAAGCGCACCCAGTCTGGGAAGCTCTGGATGGCGGCCGCCTCGGCCACCGTGATGCGCCGCGCACCCGGGACCTGGCCGCTCCGGGGTCTTCCCCCGCTCACCAGGTGCGCGTGGTAACCGGGCACGATGCCCAAGGTGTCGACCCAGGGAGTCTTGTTGCCGCCCATGGACGCGAGCAGCGTCGGTGCCGGCTTGGGAAGGTCGATAGGCCGCCCGCCACCGTTGTAGACCTGGCCATGGTAGGGGTCGGGCCGAGTCGAGGGGTTGGTCGCGTAAGTGACGATGCTCGGGTTGGGCTCGCCCCGGCCTTGGGGGGTTATCACCGAGCCGGCTGGGACGTAAGGGTGGCGGCGGTTCGGGCCATGGGTAGGGGAAGGCCAGGAGAAGCTCGTGCCGTCGTCCACGCCGACGACGAACAGGCGCTGGCGGTTCTGCGGGACCCCGTAGTCGGCGGCGTTGAGCACCCGCCAGGTGACGTTGTAGGCGAGCCGGGCGCCTGCCCTCACTTGGTCCCCGAGCAACTCTGACAGTGGCAACTCGCCGGCGAGGACCGCCACCATCAGCTGAAAGATGGGCTTTGTCTTGCCATGCGCCAGCCCAGCCACGTTTTCTAGTACGAACGCCCGCGGTGCGATCTCGTAAAGCGCCCGGGCGAACTGTGGGAACCCGTCCCTCGGGTCGGAATGGCCTCGGCGCAGGCCACCCAAGCTCCAGGGCTGGCAAGGTGGCCCGCCAATCACGACCTCGACCCGGCCGAGGTACTGGGTGAAGTCGACTTCGCAGATGTCCTGTTCGTGCAGTTTCACTGGGAGGGCGCCATGGCTGCATAGGTGCTCATGGACCGCCCGATAGGTGGCGGCCGCGTCGGGGTCGGACTCGACCGCTACTGCCAGCTCGAAGTCCTCTTGGGCAAAGCCCAGGGAAAGACCCCCCGCGCCCGTGAACAGGTCGGCGACCCTCAGCTTGGCCCTTTTGGCTTCCACTCGACCCCCGTAAGACGAACAGGCGTTTGCAAAAAGGTTAGTTGATCCCCAGTAGTCGAGGTCGAGGTAGGCTGCCTCGTCGGGCATCGGCGAGCCCGCACGGTCACGCTCCTTCAAGACGGTCGTGCTCCTTCAAGACGGCGCGCGCGTCGGTGCGCCGTCAGCGGCCGGCGGCGTAGGCCTGGCCGTTCCGGGGGTCGGCGCCGGCCAACAAGAACCCGTGGGGATCGATACCGACGGCCGTCACGCGCCCGATCGACCACGCGGGGACCTCGACGACCCGGTGGCCGCGTGCAGACAGCGCTGCAAGCACTCCGGGGTGGAGATCTCGTTCGGCGACCAGGCTGGCTGGGTGGGCGTCGCGGGGATAAAACGAAGAGGGTGTGTGCGCGGTGTGCCAGTTGGCGGCGTCGATCGCTTCTTGCAGGCCGAGCCGGTGGTCGAAGTAGTAAAGCAGGAACGGCAACGTCCATTGGTCTTGCTGGTCTCCGCCGGGCGTGCCGAAAGCGAGCACCGGAGCGCCGTCGCGGAGCACGAGGCCCGGACTGAGCGTCGTACGCGGCCGTTTCCCGGGTGCGATGGAGTTGGGCAACCCCTTCTCCAGCCAGAACATCTGAGCGCGCGTGCCGAGGCAGAAGCCGAGCCCCGGGACGGCCGGGGAGGACTGAAGCCAGCCACCGCTGGGCGTCGCGGAGATCATGTTCCCCCATCGGTCGACCGCGTCGACATGGCACGTGTCGCCAGGGCGTCGCGCCCCTGGGGTGAGCCCGGCCCTGGCCAGGACTACGGCCGGGTCGTGAGGCCGGGCGTCGATCGGTTCTACGTAGCCCTCTGCGCTCAAGTGGTCGAGGAGTGCCGGCAAGCGGGGCGCGCGCCCGGAGGGCGTGCCTGGCCTCATATCCGAGCTGGCTTCGGCACCGACCGCGCGCCGGCGTTGGTCGCAATAGCCGGGCGACATGAGCTCGGCGAGGGGGACCTCGACGAAGCGCGGGTCCCCGTACCAGGCCTCGCGGTCGGCGAGGGCGAGCTTGGCGCATTCGACGACCGTGTGCACTAGCTCGGCGCTCCCGGGCTCTAGCTGGGGGATATCGAAGCCTTCGAGGAGGCCGAGCTGTTGCAGGAGCACGGGGCCTTGTCCCCAGGGTCCTGTCTTGGCCACCTCGAGGTCCCGGTAGGCGCGCCGCACCGGAGGTTCCAACGACGGCTGCCAGGAGGCGAGGTCATCGGCGCGGAGGAAGCCTTCGTGGACGCCGAACCCGTCGTGCGCCGGCCGCCGGCAGAACGCGTCCACGGCTTGGGCGACGAAGCCCTCGTAAAAGGAACGTCGCGCCGCTCCCAGCTGGTGTTCTCGCGAACCTCCGGCGGTCTCGGCCTCGCGCAAGAGCCGTTCGTAAGTGCCTGCCAACGTCTCGTTGGTGTGGCGCTCCCCGGGCTTTGGGAGATCTGACAGGCGCCAAAGTTGCGCCGTGGTTGGCCACCTCGCGGCCCAGTCGTGTGCCACCTCGCCCAGCACCCGTGAAAGTACGGGCAGGACCGGGAAGCCATGGCGCGCGTAATGGATGGCGGGGGTGAGGACATCGCGGAGCGTGGCCGTTCCAAAGTGCTCGAGCATGAACAGCCATGAGCCGACGGCTGCCGGCACGCACGCAGCGAGCAGCCCCGTGCCTGGTACTAGCTCGAGGCCGACGTCGCCGAAGGCTTCAGGTGTGGCCATTGCAGGTGCCGGCCCCTGGCCGTCCACGACGAACACGTCGCATTCGCTGGCCGACCAGAGCACCATCGGTGCCTCGCCCCCCGGCCCACTCTGGTGGGGCTCGACCACTTGGAGGACGAAGCCGGCTGCCGCGGCCGCATCGAAGGCGTTGCCCCCCTGTTCGAGCAGGCTCATGCCCGCCTGCGCGGCGAGCCAGTGGGATGCCGCGACCATGCCGAAGGTCCCCTTGAGTTCTGGGCGGGTGGTAAACCCTGTAGAAGTCCCCATGCTCCATGGTCGCGCCCGCTTCTCGGCGCCCGCAGCCCGCCGCCAGCCAGCCCGGTGAGGCGGCAGACCCGGGACATTACCTCGATCAGTGCCGCTCGCGCTGGCGGGCAGTCTCGTAGAGGATTATGGTCGCAGCTAGCGAGGCGTTTAGCGAGCTGGTGGTGCCGCGCATTGGGATCCGGACCAGGTGCTGGCATGCTTCGCGCCAGGCCGTGCTCAGCCCTCTCGTCTCGTTGCCGACCACTATCACCTTGGGGCCGTGCAGGTCGCAGTCGTAGATGTCGAGCTCGCCGTGCTCGTCGGTGCCAAGGATTTCAACTGGCGTCCCGGCCTTGCGGAGCGACTCTGCCCACTCGAGCACCTCTCGGTGGCCCGGGGCTCGCAAGGTCGGGACGCTGAAGAGTGAGCCCGTGCTTGCCCGGACCGACTTGGGGTCGTAGGGGTCCGCGCCGTGCCCGGTCACGACGACGGTGGTCGCGCCGAAGGCATCGGCCGAGCGGACGACAGTCCCGATGTTGCCTGGCGCACTGGGACGGTCGAGGACCACGGCGAACATGCCTGGCCCACCTGGAACGCGAGACAGGTCATCGCTCGGCATTTCTGCCACGGCCAAAAGTTCCGGCACGGATGAGCTCTTTTCCCCGAGTTCTTCCATGAGCTCGGGCGCGACCGCGAAGTGCGCGGTTCGCACCGTACTGATCACGTGGAGCGCCCATTTGGAAAGAGGTCGGCCGGTGCAGTACAGGAGGGCGCGCAGCGGCCAGCCCTGTTGTACGGCGAGGGTAATCGGCCTTACACCCTGGACGATGAACTCGCCGGCCTGGTGGCGTTTCGTCCGGTTGCCGAGCAGGGAGCACCAGTGCTGGAACTTGGCGTTTCGCGTGGTCACCTGTAGGTCCCGGGCCATATGGCCGCCCAGCCTGGCATAACCCCGGCCTTCGGGCCAGGACGGGGTACCCCGATCGCCTACCCTGCGCGCGAGGTGGGCGAGGTTCACCGTGGCGGGGGGCGGCGTAGGCTGGAGGGACTATGGCGCCGAGCGAGCAGACGCCCGAGGGTACCGGGGGAGAGGGCGTCCGAGTAGAGGAGTTGGACGGCCTGGGTGGGGCCGCGGACCTCGGCTTGGGTGACGGCAACACCGCACCCTACGGTACGGACGGCGCAGCCACGGTCGGAGCCACCCACTCGCAGGAGGAGGAGCTCGACGGCGACGGGGCGCGCATGACGCTTTGGGAGCACCTCGCGGAGCTCCGGCGCCGGCTCATCATCAGCGCCTCCGCCCTTCTCCTCGCCGTGATCGCCGGGTACTTCCTCTACGACCCTGTCCTGACATTCATGAAGGGCCCCTATGGGGCGTACTGTCACAGCCACCCGCATACCTGTGTCACCTCGAACCTGATAATCACCGGCCCGGCCGAAGGTTTCCTCACCCGCTTGAAGGTGGCAATGTACATCGGCGTGGCGCTGGCGGCACCTGTTTGGCTCTGGCAGTTGTGGCGGTTTATCACGCCCGGGTTGAAGAAGCGCGAAAAGCGCTATGCGATCCCCTTTGTTGCGTCCGCAATCGGGTTATTCGCCATGGGCGTGACAGTTGCGATCCTCGTCTGGCCGAAAGCCGTCAACTGGCTCGTCGGGGCCAGCGGTACGGGCGTCAGCCCGCTGTTCAACGTTGGTGAGTACATAAGCCTCTACGTGCTGATCTGCCTCGTCTTCGGCCTCGTCTTCCTCTATCCGACCATCGTCGTGGGCCTGATGCTGGCCCGTGTCATCCCCTCCGCCAAATGGCGCAAGTGGCGCCGGCCGGCGATCGTCGTGCTCTGCGCCGTAGCCGCGATAGTGACACCTTCGAACGACCCTTTCACGTTCCTTGGGATGGCCGTCCCGATGGTGATCTTCTACGAAGCCTCGATCCTCGTGGGGCGGCTACTCCATAGATAGACGTAGATGGCGTAAGGCCATCGTTCGGACCGGAGGGCCGTTCAGGGCCCGTTGGCGCCGTTCACCCTCTCGGTGCGGCCGGTGCCGAGCTGGTTGCGGTACTCGGAGACCATGTAGTCGGTCATCTCTTGGAGGGAGGTCTCGGAGATGAGCTTGTCGAAGGTGATGACGCCGTCTTGGAGGACCGCGAGGCGGTCGCACAGTTCGAACAGGTGCGTGTAGTTGTGGTCGACCACGATCATTGACTGGCCACGGGAAGCCAGGTCTTTGATGAGGTCGATGATAAGCGAAGACTCCCTCGCGCCCATAGCAGCCAGCGGCTCGTCGAGCAGGAGGACCTTTACCTGAGAACGGGTTGCACGCGCGACGGCCACTGCCTGGCGTTGCCCGCCCGAGAGCGTCTCGACGTCGGCATCTACGTTTGGCAGGTTGACCTTGATCGAACGCAGGTACTCCCGTGCGACCCGGCGCATCTTGGACCTGGCCAACAGGTGGAGCGGGCCGCCCACGGTGGACTCACGCCCTAGGTACAAGTTGGCGTACACAGGAAGCTGGGGCACTAGGGCCAGGTCCTGGTAGACGGTGTCGATGCCGTGGCGCCGGGCATCTTGCACCGAGTGCAGCTGTATTTCCTTGCCTTCGAGGAGGATCTTCCCCGAGTCGGGCTGGTGGAACCCGCAGATGATCTTGGCCAGGGTGCTCTTGCCGGCGCCGTTGTCCCCGACGAGGCCGAGGACCTCCCCGCGCCTTAGCTGCAGGCTGACATCGGCTAGGGCGACGATCGCTCCAAAAGCCTTCGAAACGTGTTGCACGTCGAGGATGACATCTGCCGTGCTTAAAGGTGCTGAGGGCGCTGCTGTAGCCCCAGCTTCGGTGGAACTCATCTTCGTATGGACCTCCATCGCCGCATGGCGGCCCTGCGTAATTGCACATTCGCGATCATGGCGGCGAGGATGGCGACCCCAAGCACCAGCTGGAAGTAGCTGGCGTTGACTCCCTTGATGTCGAGCCCGTCGTAAAGGATCCCGAGCACCAGGGCGCCGATGAGGGAGCCAATGATCGTACCGCGACCGCCGGTCATGGCGGTGCCGCCGATGATGGCTGCCGCTATGGCGTAGAACATCTCCTGGGTGCCGTCGTTGCCTGGGTCGAGGGTGGTGATCCGGGCGGCATCGATGATCCCGATGAAGGCAGAGATGACCGAGATCATCATGAAGGACCAGATCTTGACCCGCTGCACGGGCACACCGGCCTCTGCCGCGCCGAGAAGGTTGCCACCGGCGGCAACTACATGAGAGCCGAAACGGCTCAGGTGTAGCAGGTAGAAGATGAACGCAACGCAGCCGAGCGCCCAGAGGATCTCAGACCATGAGTAACCTCCGAGGACGTTGCCGCCGGTGCCGGTGAGCGAGAAAGTCTCTTGGACGCTATTGGAAGTGACGAGCATCACGCCGTAGAGAGCCGAGAAGGTGGCGAGCGTCGTCACGAAGCTCGGCAGCCCGAACATCGTCGTGAGCACACCGTTTAGGAGGCCGAAGACCGCCGCGCACGCGAGCGCCACGAGGATCGCTGCGACGAGCGGGACGCCTGCATTGGCCCAGAGGAAGTAGACGACGAAGGGGAAGAATATGAACGCCGTGCCCGACGACAGGTCGACCTCACCAGTTGTGAGGATGACGGCCTCGGCAGCACCTATGGCCGCGATCGGCGCCATGAACTGTGTCATGGTCACCATGTTGTCGACGGTTGCGAAGGCGCTCGTCGTGGTCGAGAAGTAGACGAAGAGGACGACCGCGACCAAGAAGATCGCGATCTCTCTTCTTTCCAAGACGCGCCGCAGCTGCCGACCGGCGGGCGCCCACCCCGCGTCGGGCGAGGTGGGCGGGGCAGGCGCTGTGGCCGCTATGGGGGCGGTCGTTACCGGTTTGGCCACTACTCCAGCTTACGAATAGGCGATGGTCTTGGGCGGGGTGAGCGTCGCCGCGGCCGACGAGCTGCCCTCGTAACGGTCCTTCAACGTGTAAGGGCCAATTGAGGACTTGGTAACGAACTTTAGGCCGGTGTCTATATCCACTGGTGCCTGGAGCCCACCGGAGATGTTGTAGAGGAAGAGCTCCAAAATGGGCATGAAACCCTGCTGGTAGGGCTGCTGGTCAATGGTCCACAGTTGGTAGCCCTTCTGGACCGCTCCGACAGTCGTCGTGAGGAAGTCGAAGCCTCCCACCAAGACCTTTCCCTTCAGGTTGTACTTCTCGACTACTGCGGCTGCCTCGGACGTGGAGCCGGCGTCCACGCAGTACATGAACTTGACATCCTTGTGGCCAAGGTACCAAGCGTTGATGGCGGTGGACTCCTGCGAGAGCAGGGCACCAGTGCCGATCTCGGGGAAGTTGATGCCTGCTGGCTTCAGCACCGAGGCGGCGCCGTCGATCCGGGGCTGGATGTTTAGCGTGCCGGGCGTCGCAATGAAGCCGGCCACGAGGTCGCCCTTTTTCACGTACTTGAGTATCTGGTTGCCCGCGTTGACCCCGGCCTGGAACAGGTCCTGTCCGACGTAGGACATCTGGTGGTTCAAAGCGGCCTGCTTTGGGTACTCCTGGGCCGGCACGTTGGAGTTGTAGGCGACGACGGGGATGCCTGCGGCGAGGGCCCTGTTGGTGGGCTCAACGAAACCGGTTGGGGTGATGACCGTCGTGGCTATGCCGTTGACCCTGGCGGATATGGCCGTGTCGAGAGCGGCGACCATTTCGCTCACGATGGAATTGGCCGACCCGTTCCAGGTATAGCTGCAGCCGAGCAGGACGCCGGCGTCGGACGCCCCGTAGCGTGTCGGCACGAAGAAGGGATTGGTGGTCACGTGGTTCACCATCGTGAACTTGTAGGCCGGGTGCGACGCGAAGGGGCTCTCAAAGACGGAGTTGCGTGCCACGCGCTGGCCGGCGGCCTTGCGCTCGGCAGGACTCGCGCTGGCAGGCATGTCTGTCAGCATTTCTGTCAGTGCACCAGCGAAGGGCACTGTCGCGGCTGCGACGCCCAAGCCACGCAGCATGCGCCTGCGCGACATTTCCCAACGCTCTGGGCTCACCTTTTCCTGTGGGTTTTCTGGCATTTCCTCCAAGCTCCTTGTCTGGTTGGAGTCTCCGACTAGGGCACCGTTGGTTTGCAGTCGGGGAGGGTTCGGCCACGGCCAGTCCCGGCCCTCCCTTGGTGCAAAGCTCAGAACCCTCCTGTTACGGGTGGTGTGGGGGAACGACCTGGGTTTTGCCGAGCGCAAAGCCTTTCCTTCCATGCCCTAAGACAGCCTCGTACCGGACTGTCTGCCAAGCGCGGCACACCCCTCCGCATGTTCAAGACGTTAGCGGTCACATGGTGCCTTGGCAAATCGGGTCAGCCCACTTAGCCCTGTTCGGTTCGCGCCATTAGTGGCCTAATGGCCATCCTGAGTGGTGTTGCCCAGAGTGGTGTTTAGCGCTTCGACGACCGGTCCGGCTGGCTCCGCCATGTTGCCGGCGGGCCTGGATGCTCAAGTAGGGCAGCGCAGTGGATGAGCCTTATGAACCACTTCAGCAGCTGCTCAAGGTGTTCTCAGGTTGACGTCGGAAGATTTGGTACTAGCGGGACAGCGACGGACCAAACTCAAGCCCCCGCGAAGGTACCAAGCACGAACGACTAACACGAGGAGGCAAGGATGAAGAAGGCTTCAGCACTGGCGGGTGCTGCCGGCTGCGCTGCGGCGGCGACCCTGCTTGCGGCCCCCTTTGGAGTTTCCGCATTGGCCGCGCCGGCTCGGACGGGCGCGACCATCGCGAAAGCTGCTAAGCCTGCCGTAGGAGCGCCCAAGCGTACGGTTCACGTCAAGTCGGCCGTGGAGGCCGCTCCGGTCGGCATAGATACCGGCGCTGTCGCGGCGGCCGTCGAGCCTGCGGTAGTTGACATCAACACCGTGATCGACCCACTGGTGGGCAACGGTGCGACCGGTGGTGCCGGGACGGGCATGATCGTGAGCCCCAATGGTTTGATCGTCACGAATAACCACGTCGTTTCCGGCGCGGACAGTATCACAGTCACCATCCCTGGCCATGGCAAGCACGTTGCGACCTTCATCGGGAGCGACCCGGCCCAAGACATCGCGTTGATAAAGGTTACGGGCCTGAGCGGTCTCCCGACCATCACGTGGGGCAACTCGTCTAAAGCCAGCGTAGGCACTGCAGTCGTTGCCATTGGCAACGCGCTCGGCCTCGGCGGCCAGCCAACTGTGACCCAGGGCATAATCTCTGCGACTAGCCGGACAATTAGCCCGCAGGATCCCGTTGGGGGCAACCAGGAAACCCTCCGCGGGCTGCTCCAGACTGATGCGCCCATAGCGCCGGGCAACTCTGGCGGCCCGCTCGTCAACGCGAACGACCATGTGGTTGGCATGGACACCGCCACCGCTTCGGCTGGGGCGGGGGCGAGCCTCGGGTTCGCCATCCCCTCCAACAGGATCCGGGTCATCGCCGCAGAGATCGCGTCGGGTAAGCATCTCGCTGGCATCGTCTACGGGCGTACTGCGTTCCTCGGGGTCGCGGTCGTGTCCAGCTCTCAGGCGGCTAGCAACCCGTTTGGGTCGTCGCCCTTCGGCTCCTTCGGCTTTGGGTCCTCGCCGTTTGGATCCTTGCCGTTTGGATCCTCGGGCGCGCCAGCCCCGACCAAGCCGGGGGTCGTGGTCGAGGCGGTCGACCCCGCGAGCGGGGCAGCCAAAGCTGGTATCCAGGCTGGGGACGAGATCACGGCTGTGGACGGAAAGCCGGTAACCACTACCACCGCCCTTTCGACGGCGATAAAGTCCCACAAGCCTGGCCAAGTCCTGAAGCTGACCCTCTACACGGGGTCGGCTAGCCAGGAGGTACAGGTCCACCTGGGTGTGGCTCCAGTGGACTGAGCTCGCGGCCGCGAGCGCGAGCGCGAGCCCTCGATAGGATTCCCGTTTGCAAGTTTGCAACGCGGATTGAGCTCGCACCCCGCGGGCCGAGAGTGAACGGCTGTAGTGGACCGCTGTTGCCGGTCCGCGTGGCGGTTGGCGGTCAGGCCACGGCTGCGATCGTCTCCGGACCGGCAGGCAACGCGCAACAGGTGGCGCCATCTCCTACTCGCTTGATCTCGGAGGCGACGGCACCGGAGACGTCCTCTACCGGGATGAGGAAGGCGTCTTCGAGCTGTAGGGCCGAAAGCCCTTCGGTAAAGACGCCTACGCGGGCCGTCTGCAATACCCGGGCGAGGACTTGCGCCTGCCACTGGTCCGGCACCGTTTCTCCAGGTGCCGACCGTGCGGCCAGGGCACCGAGCAGCTCGTCGGGCGAGGACGCCGAAGCTAGGAGGCTTCTGAACTCCCCGTGGTCAGGGAAGCCGTCACGGCACTCGGCGACCACAATGATAAGGCCGCCTGCCCTCGCCACCTGGGCTGCGGCCGACATCCCCTTCACGCACTGGTAAAGGTTTTGGTCGAGAGGAAAGCCCGCGTTGGAGGACACGACCACGTCGAAGGCCCTCGCTACGGGCCGGAACGACATTTGCCGCGCTAGGGCCGTTGCCTCTTCGTGCATGGCGAAGAGCTCGCCCGCGAAGGCGGCCACGACGCGATGCTGGCGGTTGAGCACAACGTCGCAGGCAAAGTGCACCCCCGTGGACGCTGCGATGGCGCGGACGTCGTCGTGGACGGGGTTGCCCTTTAGAACCCCCCAGGTGGCCGAGGGGTCCCCGATCCGTTTGGCGTCGTGGAGCGTGAGGGTCGTCCTGAGGCCGGCGAGACCGGGCGCGACAAGCTTCGGGCCGCCCGAGAAACCGGCGAAGAAATGCGGCTCGACGAAGCCGGTCGTTATGCGCACGTCCGCTTCCACCCACTGCCGGTTGAGCGCCACCGGCACCCCGTTGCCCATCGTGCCGAGGTCGACCAGGCAGTTTTCGTCGCGTGCGTCGTGGTTGACCACCCGGACGGCTCCGAGCAGCTCCGGCCCGAACATCTGGAGGAGCTCGCCGGGCGTGTTGGCGCGGTGCGTGCCGGTCGCTACGAGCACGACGATGTCTTCCGGGCGGGTTCTGCCGTCGAGTTCCTCGAGGATGGCCGTGAGCATCGGGCGCCTCGGTTGTGGGCGCGTCCCGTCGCAAACGGCGATGGCCACCCTAGAGCCCGGGGTGGCCAGGTCTCGGAGCGCCGGCCCTTGCACCGGGTTGCGGAGCGCCTTCCTGATGGCCTCCAGTTCGTCGTCGCTAGCCTGACTACTCTCGGGGGCGATTACGCAGGTCCCGTCGGGCAACTCGGTGGTTAGCTCGGACGTCCCGTAGGGGAACCTCACCAACATTTATGCTTTCCTCACCCCCCGCGCGCATGTTACCGTTCACTCTAGGATATGTGCCCCGATCCAACGCGGTACCGTGGGCCGCGAGCGTAGCGCGCCATGAGCTCGACCGCGTCTGAAGGCCCCCCATGGGAACCTGACGCGGTTAGCGCTCTCAATGTGGACTTCCCGGAAGCATCCGGAGAGCCCTCTTTGGCCCGCGGGCATGCGCGGGCACGCCGGCCCTCGATAGCCGACGTCGCGAGCTTTGCAGGCGTGTCGCACCAGACAGTGTCAAGGGTGCTGAACAAGCACCCAAGCGTCAGGGAGATCACGCGGGCGAGGGTCCTGGCTGCAATCGAGCAGTTGGGGTACCGCCCTAATACTGCCGCCCGTGCCCTGGCGAGCGGCCGTACCAAAACCCTCGGGGTGGTTGCACTCGACTCGAGCCTCTACGGCCCGGTCTCGACCATGTTCGGTATCCAGAGCGCGGCACAAAGGTTCGGGTATTTCGTATCGGTCGTGGCGGTGCACTCTATAGACCGGGTGTCGGTGACCGAAGCCCTGAGCCGGCTCTCCGCCCAATCGGTCGATGGCATCGCGATTATTGCCCCTTTTACCCAGGCCCACGAGGCCCTTTCGGACCTCCCCACGGGGATGCCTGTTGTGGCGGTCGAAGGTGACCCTGAAGCCGACATGTCGGTCGTGACGGTCGACCAGGTCGAGGGGGCCAAGCTGGCCACCGAGCACCTGCTTGGCCACGGGCACGAGACCGTCTTCCACGTGGCTGGCCCGGAAGAGTGGCTCGAGGCGAGGGCGCGGGTTGCCGGTTGGCGCGAGGCTCTTGAGGCAGCTGGTGCAGACGTGGTGCCTCCGCTTTCGGGTGACTGGACATCTCGCTCTGGGTACGAGGCCGGCCAGGTGCTCGCAAAGATCCCAGACGCGACTGCGTTGTTCGTCGCGAACGACCAGATGGCGCTCGGCGTCCTGCGCGCCCTGTATGAGAGGGACAGGCGTGTGCCTGAAGACGTGGCGGTCGTGGGTTTCGACGACATCGACGAATCTGCCTACTTCATCCCGCCCCTCACGACCGTGCGGCAGGATTTCCAAAGGGTCGGGGCTGCAGCCGTGCACATTTTGGTAGACCAGTTGAGGAGCGGCACCAGGCGCCAAGAGCATGTCGTGATCGAGCCGGAGCTGGTGTGCAGGCAGTCGAGCTCGCCGCGTTCCTCTCCGGCGACGGCTGTCACGAGGACGAAGGGAGTAGGACTTGGCTGAGTTCGCGGGCCTGGTTGCCGCGGTCACGGGCGGCGCATCGGGTATTGGGTTGGCGACGGCACAGATGCTGGCGGCCAGAGGTGCGAGGGTTGCGGTCCTCGATCTCGCGTCTCCGCCCGCCGAGGACGGGCTCCAGTCTTTGGCTTGCGATGTCACGGACGCCACGAGTGTCGAGACCGCAGTCGACGCCGTGTGCGAGCGCTTCGAGGGCCTTGACGTGCTGGTAAACAACGCCGGCATCGGCGCTCAGGGCACGGTCGCAGATAATGACGACTCGGAATGGCTCCGGGTCTTCCAGGTAAACGTCTTCGGTATGGTGCGGGTGACTAGGGCTGCCCTGCCGGCGTTGAGGCGTTCCGGGCACGCCGCCGTCGTCAACACCTGCTCCGTTGCGGCCAGCGTGGGGCTTCCCAAGCGGGCGCTCTACAGTGCCACGAAGGGCGCCGTTGCCGCGCTCACCCGGGCTATGGCGGCCGACCACCTCCACGAAGGCATAAGGGTCAACTGTGTGAGCCCCGGGACGGCGGACACGCCCTGGGTTGCCCGCCTCTTGTCGCAGGCCGCCGACCCGGAGGCGGAGCGCGCCGCCTTGGTGGCCCGCCAGCCACATGGGCGCCTGGTGAGTGCCGAGGAGGTTGCAGCTGCGGTCTGCTACCTCGCTGGGCCGGCTTCGGGTTCGACGACCGGCGTAGATTTGCTGGTCGACGGGGGACTCACGTCCGTCAGGCTGCCGTCGCGGGCCAACTGACCGGGCGCGCGGGCCGAACTTGGGCGCCCCGGGGGTCGGCCGGCAGCGGTGGTGGGCACGGTGGTGGGCACGGATTCATCACGCTCAGAGATATGAAATAGGGCCCGACGGTTGGCGGACGTGACCAAGTTTGCCCGACGGACCTCCGCTGGACAGCCGCGCGTGCGAAGGGCTCGCCTACCTGTTGAAGCGTTGGCTGGATCAGCAGAAACGGCGCACTCGGCACGAGGGTCGAAGCGCCACGAAGCGCCACGAAGCGCCCCGAAAGCGGCCGCCGGCATAATTGGGCGAGGTCATGGACAAGGTGGAGCGCGGCCTTACTGCTTCAGCCTGGCTGGTTGTATGGCGCGGATCTCGTCCATCGCGGAGCCGATATGTTTCTCGAGCCATGCGGCCGGGTCCTCGCTTGTCGCCCGCGTGACGATGGTGGACACGCCTAACTTGGCCCAAGCCTCGAAGACCCGGAGCACCTCGTCCGGTGTTGGGGTAGGCGAGAGGTTTCGGGCCGAGACGGTGACCTCGATCTCGTTGATGTCGCGGCCGAGAGCGTCGCAGTGGCGCCGGAGGACGTCGATCTTGTGGGCCACTTGTTCCGGTTCGCCCATGATGTTGCAGGCGTCTGCGTACTGAGCCACCATCCGGAGCGTTTTGCGTTCCCCGCTGCCACCAATGAGGATTCGTGGCCGGGGCTGGCTCACGGGTCTGGGTTCGCAGAGCGTTTCGGCGAGCTTGTAGTGCTTACCCTCGTAGGGACCGTTGGAGTCGCTCCACATCTGGAGGCAGATCTGGATTGCTTCCTCCAGCCGTTCGAAGCGTTCTGCCAGGGGTGGGAACGGCACGCCCAGACCTTTGTGCTCCCGCTCGTACCACGCCGCTCCGATACCGAGCTCACAGCGCCCGCCCGACAGCACGTCCACCGTTGTGACGTTCTTGGCGAGGAGGCCCGGGTGGCGGTAGGTCACGCCCGTGACAAGCAGCCGGAGGCGCAGTCGTTGGGTCTTGCCGGCCACGAAGCCTAGGGCAGAGTACCCCTCGAGCATGGGGTGCTCCGCTGGGGCTGCGGCCTCCATCTGGAAGTAGTGGTCCATGAACGACAAGGTCCGGACCCCAATGGCCTCAGCCCGGGTGGCTAGATCCGCAACACCAGGACCGATCCTGGCCGGCGTCCCCGCCCAGTCGAAACGCCAGCAGTGCAGGTCAACTTGCATACCTTCCTTCTACACCTTCGCGAGCAGGTTTGGCTACACTTCCGAGCCCGTGCCTTCTGGGGAGGCCTTGCGGGCGGGCTATGGAACGAGTGCCCTGGTGGCAAGCTTGAATAGGGGGTGTGAGATCATACGGCGAAGCATGCACCAAATGAAGGCCCTCCAGCGGGGCTGGTTGGTTGCCATATTGAGCCCTCTCTTGCTGGTCGGCGTCGTTGCGCCGCCAGCATCGGCCACTGCTCAGCAAAACGCGCCAGTGGCCGCGTCCGCCCCCTCGTCCTCTGTTGCGACCTCCTCGTCCGAGCCTGCGGCGCCAGCCACCCTGACGGCGTGGACGTCCCCGATGGACCTCTTGCTCCAACCCTTCCCGAAGCTGGCGGCTGACAATGCGACGGTAAGGGACCTGGCAACGGTAGCCGTAGGCGGCCGTTGGGTGAGCCTGCGGTTCTCCAACCAGTGGGGGCCAATACCGCTTACCTTCGGTGCGGTCACCATCGGCGAAAGGGCAGGCACGGGCGGTGCTGCGGCGGTCCCGGGGACGGTGGTCCCGGTCACCTTCAACGGGAGCAGCTCGGTTACGATCCCGCCTGGCCAAGACGTTACTAGTAACCCGGTCACGCTGCCCGTGCAGGCTGGCGAGACGCTGGTGGTTAGCATGTGGGCCCCTGGGCTGGCCCCCGTGAGCGTCCACTATTGCTGCCAGGGCCGGACGGTCTCCTACTACACGCGCAACGGCGGAGGCAACCAGACGGGTTCGCTGAACGGGTCAGCCTTCACCGGGGCAGACTGGTGGACGCGATGGCTGTCGGCGGTCGAGGTAGGCGGGAGCCAGGCGCTCGGGACCGTCGTCGCCTTCGGGGACTCGATCACCGACGGTTTCGGCGCGGATAACGCAGGCTTTTCATGGGTGGATGCGCTGCAGCAGCGCATCTCCCAGCTGCCGGCAGACGAGCAGGTGGCAGTGGTGGACGAGGGCATTGCAGGCAACACGCTCACTGCTTTCCCACCAGGCGACAACGCGCATGGTGGGGAGAACAGTTTCGCCGCTACCGGCGGGGGCGCACCAGGGGTGGCGCGCTTGGGCCGCGATGCCCTGCAATTGCCGGGCGTAAAGGCAGTGGTGGTCCTCCTCGGTACCAATGACATCTGGTTCGGCTATGCCGACAACGACCCCCCGTATGGGAGCGCAGCGTCGATCATCGCCGGGTTGAAGCAGGTCATAGCCCAGGTTCATGCGGCCGGTCTCAAGGTTTACGGGGTACCTCTGTTGCCTCGAAAGACTTCGCCGCCGTGTAGTCCGCCGAGCTCGTGCATACCTGAAGACTGGACCGCCTCAGAACAGGCGACGCTTCAGGCGGTCAACTCATGGGCTACCGGCCCGGGCACCGGCTTTGACGGCGTGATCAACCTTGCGGCCGTGATGGGGGACGTCTATGACGGGCAGTGCCAGCCGGCTCTGCCCTTCACCCCATATTTCAACGCCGACAACCTCCACCCCAACCCGGCGGGTCAGACCGCCATGGCTAATGCCATCCCGACAACGCTCTTTGGCATACCCGAGGCACCCCAGCTTCCACCCGTCGTGGCGGTGACCCCGACGCCTGGTTGCCCGGGGGCCCAGGCGGCAGAAAATGTCTTAGCCGCAGCGAGCCCTGCTGGAGGGCGGGTGTCGACGGGTGGAGGGCGGGTGTCGACGAGGCCTTCGACTAGTGCTAGCCCGACCTCCGGCCCGACCACCACGGCTCGGAAGGGGGGTTCTACGACTACCTCACCGCAGCGGACAAGCACCGTCACGTCTCCTACTACCACTCGCCCTGCTAGCTCCACGAGCGCGAGCGTCACCACTCGCCCCGCTAGCCCTACGAGCGCGAGCACCACTTCGGGTGCCACATCGACCTCGTCGGTTGCTGCCAGCTCGACAGCACCGGGAGGGACGCAGGGTCGTGCTCAGGCCAGTAGCCCCTTGCCACGACGAACTGGTTCGGGCGGAGACTTGGGCGGAGCCGGGGTCGCCTTGGTGGTCGTGCTTGCTTTTGCTGGGATTGTCTTGATCGTGCTGGCCTTGAGGCGGCGTGGGAGCGGCAGCGTCCATAGGAGGTAGCTGGCCACCTCCTATGGTGAGCTCGATTTGAGGGCTATGGCGAGCTCGATTTGAGGGCTATGGTGAGCTCGATTTGAGGGGCGCCCTTGTCTCGCGTCGCCGGGCGCTCAGTTGCCGCCGTGGTGACCCCGGTGACCGCCAGAGTGCGTACCGCCGTCACTACTACCGCTCTGGCTGCGGTCACCACTCCCGTGGTGGCTGTGGCCGCCGTCTCCAGGGCCTCCGGGGTGCCCGCTTTCCGAACCCGGCATGCCGCCTTTGCCTGACCTCCCGTCAGGCCTGCTGCCGTTGTGGTCGCCATGCACGTGGCTCTCGCCGAGGACCCTCACGATCGTAGCGCTCAAGGCATCCGTGCCCTCCTGGTTGCCGGTTACCCTCGCTATGTCGCCATTGACCAAGTTGTCGATAGTCGCCGACCTCACTCCTGTTACCACGTATTTGGTAGTCGTCGTCGCGTTTACATTGATCGTCAGCGTCGAACTGGTGGAAGTGAGCGTAAAGGTGCCTTTTGTCGTGTCGAGGTTTCCCACCACGCCAACGTCGTTCACGCGCGGTACATCGACTACGGCTGCACGGATGGCCAAGGTGTTCACGGCGGCGCCCGGTACCGCACCTTCCTGCGTACCTCGGACTGCGACTAGTTCCCCGACCCTGACATCGGAAATACTTGGCTTGCTGACCCCGGGGTCTATGTAGCGGCTAGCCGAGCCGTCGGCGACGATCGTGACACTTGTCGATGTAAGCGTCGACCTGACCGGGTTAAGGGTTATGTCATATCCCGCAACGGCTTGAACCCTGCCGACGGCCGAAGCTTGGGGGATCTTGACCAACTTCGCAACGAATTTCTCCGAGCTTTGCTGGCTGCCTCGCACCTGGACCTTGTCGCCGACGACGACGCTGACGCTACCGCTCGGCACCCCCGGCTCTCGGTACCGGGCATTCGCTGTGTCGACATCCAGGGTCGTGCCCTTTTCGGTGACCATGCTGAACTCGTTGGTGCCGAGCCCCGTCACCGTTCCCGTTGCCGAATGGACGTCGCGGAAGTCGTGCCCGCGCCCCTCGCCCGCGCCCTGGCCCCGCCACCGTTGGTCGCCATGGTGGGCGGGTGTTGCACTCGCAATGGCGAGGCCCCCGGCTGGCACGAGCCAGCCAAGGCCGAGTACTACGACCACCGAGAGGAGGAGGCGAAAGAAACCCTTCGTCGCCACCTCCGAGTTGCCGGGGGAGGAACGCCACCCCGCGCTGACTTGGCCTTCCACTGTCATTTTGTCCTCCTGGGTTGTCCGCCCCGGCCGATGACTCGGTGCCGGGGAGGGGGCTGGTTCTCAGCTGGTCCTTATGTTCAACGACACTTGTGAGCGTTGTGTGAAGGGGGAGTGAAGACAGCGCTCAAGGCGCAAAATATGAAAAATGGTGCAGTTCGCCCATTTTTGCCCAAGGGTGGGCGATCGCCAGGGCCATCGCAGCCGCCAGAGGACCAGAAAAGGCCCGATCGACCCAAGGCGCGGGCGCGAAGGAGTGCTCAGCGTGGGGTAGTGATCCTGGCTAGCGGGTCCACCATCGCCGGGATGGACGAGGACAAAAGGGGCACTCGTTCAGCGCGCCAATGGCGCGGGCAGGCACCCAATGGTCCACGTTGCGCGCCATCCACCATGCCAAGGGACCCGGCACGCGTCCTCTCGGGGTAGGTGGTACTAAGCGCGGCGTTAGGGCGCGACCAAGCCAGCATTGGCCATAGCCGCCCCCTCCGACTCGGAGGGCAAACGCCCTACCGCCGCGGGGTTTGGATGCTAACTACTCTTCTGCCTGGTTGTGGCGCTGGCCAGAGCCAGAGCCGCCAAAACCACCAGTTAGAGTGGACGGACCCGCTTCGCCTGCGGGCCCTTGGGGCCTTGCTCCGTCTCGAAGTCCACTCTCTGCCCTTCGGCGAGCTCCCGGTAACCGGAACCCTCGATGGACGAAAAATGGGCGAAGACGTCCGGGCTGCCATCATCGGGTGCGATGAAGCCATAACCCTTGGATGCATTGAACCACTTCACGGTGCCGGTAGGCATCGACCGCTCTCTCCTCCTGCTTGTCACGCTCAGACAGCTTGCAGGAAACCTCAATGGGGAACCGGCAATGGCACACGACCGGCATGACTTGGACCGTGGCTGCGCACAGCTTAGCACTTGGGACGCGGCCAGTCCCAGTTGAGGCGACGACGCCGGTGCCGAGCCCCGTGGCCAGGGCATCTCCGGAGGGGCCCCTGGGCATCTGCGTGCCTCCTCGTGCCCTGGTAGGCGCCGGGGTGCCAATGGCGGGTGGAGCGCTCGGCTGCCTCGGCTCTCGTGCCGCCCCGTCCACTTCGTCGGCTATGCTGACGCGACGATACCGCGGGCGTTGCCTGGCGGTGGCTGGCGGACGGCGCTGGCCAGGCCCACGAGACAGGTTTCGAGTCGGCCATCTTCCCCGATCTGGACCGATTGGAGTTTCGTGAGTACTTTTCCTATTTCCGGCACCTCTGCCGGCTTCGGCGACCTCGGCGTCCCTCAGGCGCTGGCGGCCGCCTTGGGCCGTAGGGGCATCACCGCGCCCTTCCCCATTCAGGCCGCCACGCTCCCCGACAGCCTTGCCGGGCGCGACGTATGCGGCATGGCCCCGACGGGGTCAGGCAAGACCTTGGCTTTCGGGCTGGCGATCCTGACCCGCCTCGGCGCCGGGAAGCGGGGCCACAGGCACCCGTCGGCGCTCGTACTCGTCCCAACGCGGGAGCTAGCAGCCCAGATCGAGGCCGAGATTGCCCCTCTGGCGGCGGCAGTAGACGCGCGAGTGGCGTCTATCTACGGCGGCGTCGGCTATGGCAAGCAGCTTGGCGCTCTGCAAAGGGGCGTCGATGTGTTGATCGCCTGCCCGGGGAGGCTCGCCGATCTGGTGGAGCGTCGTTGCGTCGACCTTTCCCTCGTGGGAGTGGTGGTCGTGGACGAAGCGGACCGGATGGCCGACATGGGCTTCCTGCCGGCGGTGCGCCGTCTGATCGACATGACGAGCGCGTCCCGCCAGACCCTCCTTTTCTCGGCGACCCTCGAAGGCCCGGTCGAAAAGCTGGTTAAGGACTACCAGCACAACCCTGTGCGCCACGATGTCCAACCCGCCCGCGCTGACGAGGGCCACGTGCAGCACCACTTCTGGCGCGTCGAGGCCGAAGACCGCGTCGCAGTCACGGCCGAGGCGATCACCGCCCGCGGACCGGCCATCGTCTTTTGCCGGACGAGGCGGGGAGCGGACCGCCTCTCAGACCGTCTCGCCCGGTCAGGCCTGCAGGCCGAAGCCATCCATGGCGACCGCAGCCAGGTGCAGCGGGACCGGGCTTTGGCCGCGTTTCGTTCCGGCCGCCTCGACGTCCTTGTCGCCACCGATGTCGCCTCCCGCGGGATCCACGTCGACGCCGTCCCGCTCGTGGTCCACTTCGACCCCCCCGCCGACCCCACTGACTACGTCCACCGTGCTGGCCGTACCGGGAGGGCTGGCGCGGACGGGACCGTCGTGTCCCTGGTTGGCCATGAGCACGTCGTAAAGACCAAGCTCATGCAAAAGAAGCTTGGTCTTTCCAATGGGATCTCGTCGCCGGACGTGCCGTCGCTTGCGTCCATAGGCCCCGCCCGCGAGCCTCGAGCCCTCCAAAGCCGCCCAGAGCGCAAGGACCCCGCGGCTGAGCGCTTCGCCCCTAGGGCGGACAGGGCGAAGAAACCCGGAGCCCCGGGACGTCCCAGTAGGGGAGGAGCCGAGCGCATTGCCCCGACGGGTGCGAGCCCGAAGAAGCCGGGAGGTGCACGTCGCATCAGGGCAGGAGCGGCGCAGGCGCGTTCTTCTGGCCAGCGCCGGCGCCAGGATGTTCGACGGTGACGGGTAACGGCTTGCCCGCCCGTCTGCATCCGAGAAGTTGTTAAGGGGCGTCCGAGAAGTCGTCAAGGGGGGCCGCGGGGCTCAGGAGCGAGGCCTCAAGGAGGCGTACCGACTGACTCCCGTTCGCGAATCGGCATCGGGACCCTGTAGACCGTCCCTTCCGGTGGGGAGTGGCCACCGTCGAGCAGGACCTCTATGGCCTTGCGGCCAAGCTCGTAGTGGGGGATGGCGATGCTCGTGAGCTGGGGCCGGAGCCAGGACGCTACGGGCTCGTCGTCGAATGAAACGACCGAGACGTCCCTTCCCACCTTCAGGCCCTTGTCCTCCAGGGCCTGGTAGGCGCCGACCGAGACGCGGTCGTTAAGGCATATAAGAGCCTTCGGCTCGGGCTTTCGGCCAAGGAGCCGGAGCGACGCCTCGTAGCCGTCCCGGGGCTGCCAGTCCTTAAGTAGAGCACCGCCCGCCAGGCTGACACCCGCGCCAGAAAGCACCTCTTTTATCCCGGCAAGGCGTTCGACAGCCGCCACCCCGCCCTTTGGCACCTGCCCGGGCTTCGTCCCTACGCCGACCACATAGATGCCATCGGTGTGGCCAGCTCGTAGGAGCGTCCTGGCGGCGTCTCGGCCCCCCTCGGCCTCGTCCGGCACCACCGCGGCGACAGGGCATGGCTTCGAAGGGAGCGCGTTTAGGAGCACGCTCTTCCCCTCGAGGAGGCCCTTGGGCACGGTGGTCCACCTGGTGTACATGGAGGCGATGACGATCCCTCCCACCTGCCTATCGCGCATGGACTCGATGAGCTCCTTCTCCAGGTCCGGATCGCCCTCTGTCTCGGCAATTAGGAGGAGGTGCTCACGTTCCCGGGCCGCATCGAGCGCGCCCCAAATTAGGTGGCCTGCGAACGGCGTGGTTGCGACGGTGTCGGAAACGAAACCGATCGTGTGGGTTGTACCTGTACGCAGGTTCCGAGAAACGACGTTAGGCCGGTAACCCGATTCGTGGGCAGCTTGTCGCACGCGCGCCTCGACCTGCGCGGAGATCCTCATCTCCTCGCCGCGCCCGGCGAGCACGAAGGACGCAGTTGTTTGCGAGACCCCAGCTTGTCGCGCTACCTCGGCGAGCGTCACGCGGGTCATGCCCGAAGCATACCCTCCTTGACACGTGCCAATGGCTTGTGGCAACATGAACCTCGCTAGCTAATCCGATTTAGCTCTAGGGAGGACAACGCTGGAGGAGGGGGCCGAACGACTTTTGGCCGCGCTGCCGAGCGAGTCTGCTCGCCGGCTCACCCCGTCCGCGACGAACAAGGAGGACATGACCTTGAACGCTGCAACCAATAACCCGCGCCGGCGCCGCGTGAGCGCGGCGCTCCGAGCGCCAGCCGTAGCAACCCTTCTTGCCGCTGCCTTTGCCGCCAACCCGTCGGTGACCTCGGTGGCCTCGGCAGCACCTAGCCCCGCTCCCGCGAGCTTTGCCACAAACTGCGGGACAAAGCCCATCACCATGTTGGGCTACTTCGAAACCGGTTTCCCCGACGCGATCGACCTCGCGAAACTGTTTACCAAGCAGCATCCCAACGTGAAATGGGACGTGCGCCAGGAGCCCTTTGCCGCCCTCACCCAAGATGCTCCCCTTTGGATGTCGGGGCCGAACGCCCCTGACCTCATCCGCATCCCCACATGGAGCGGTCTTGTAAAGGACCACCTACTTAAAAACATGGACGGCTACTACAAGACCTTCGGGTGGGACAAGTTTCCTGCTTCCGATTTGGCGCAGCTCCGGGTTGCACCGAGCGGCACCCCCACCGGGGTGGGCCCGCTGTGGGGCATGGGTATCAATTACAGCATGACGGGCGTGTTTTACAACAAGGCCCTGGCGGCGAAGATCGGCATGACGAGCGCCCCGAAGACGTTGGCCCAATTCGATGCCCTGCTCGCCAAGGCGAAGTCTGATGGCCTGTTGCCGGTTGAGCAGTTCAATAGCGCAGGTAACGGTGGCCTCATCTTCCCCCTTCAGTACCTGATGGCCGATTACAACATTGCCAGTAGCGGTTCTGTGGGCGCCATCAACAAGTGGGTGTTCGATCAACCGAAAGCGACCTTCAACACCCCAGCCAACCTGAAGGCTGTCGAGCACCTGGACCAGTGGATCAAGGACGGCTACTTCAACAGCGACGCCAACGCGGTCCCGTACGAGACCATGATGAGCAGGTTCGAGCACGGCCAGGGCGTTTTCATCTTCGACGGCGACTGGGAATCTGGCAACTTCGACAGCCATTTCCCAGGGAAGTACGGTTTCTTCCTCTTCCCGCCGTTGACCGCCGGCGGAAAGCAGGGGGCCATGTCGGCCCCGCTCACCTATGGCATCTCGGCCACCGCAAAATACGCCAATTGTGCTGCGTACTTCCTTAACTGGGTGGCGACCAACCCAGCAGCGAGGGAGCTCAACGTGGTGCAGGGCGGCTCAAACCCCGGCGGTCCGCCAAACCTACCCATCGCGCCGGTGAAGCCTGGGACGGTTACCGCTCAGACTCTGGCGGCAGGCAACGTGATCGCGAAGGATGACGGCGCGATGGGCTTTATCGCCAATGCCACAGGGTCGATCGACGCTGAAGGCCTGACGCCTGCCGTCCAGAAGCTGTTCGCTGGGCAGGAGACGCCGACCCAGCTCCTTCAAGCCGTGCAAGCCGCTTATAAGCAAGAGTTGAGTGCACCTTAGACTCTGCTAGGTAATGCTCAGCTCAATTTCGGAGACCACACCTCGCGCAACAGGTGCTCTGCGAGCCCTCACCAACAAGAGGGCTCGCGGTCTCCACCTGCAAGGGTGGCTGTTTGTATTGCCCGCGCTAGCGGCATACGCCGCCTTCGTGCTCTGGCCCATCGTGCAGGTGGTCCGGTACTCTTTCTACAATTGGGACGGGGTCGCGGCCGCTCGGTGGGCCGGCCTTGCCAACTACGGCACTGTATTTAGCAATAACCAGCTTTTGACGGTCATTGGCCACGCGTTTGAGCTGATCCTTTTTTTTAGTGGCATTCCTGTGGTGCTTGGCCTCGCAACGGCCACGGTGATGAGACGGTTCGTGACGGGCCGGCTGAGCTCCGTGGCGAGGACGGTCTTGTTCTTGCCTCAGGTCATCCCGCTTGTGGCGGCCGGTATCGCTTGGAGCTGGATGATGTCAACGACAGGGGCCATCGACGAGGTCCTGAACAACGTGGGCTTGAGGAGCCTGTCCCGGTCATGGCTCGGAGATTTCGGAACCGCACTCCCGGCGGTGGGTGTCATTGGCGCTTGGGTGTTGTTGGGCTTGTGCACAGTCCTGCTTTCTGCGGGCATGAGCAAGATCGACGCCACTCTCTACGAGGCAGCGCAGTTAGACGGTGCCGGGCCGTTTCGCGAGTTCGTATCGATAACCCTCCCGGGACTGCGCCAAGAGATCAGCGTTTGCGTGACGGTGACGGTCATAGCCGCACTCTCTGCTTTTGACATAGTGTACATATCCACGGTGGGAGGGCCAGGCTTTGCGACTATGGTGCCCGGGCTCGAGATCTACCAGTTGGCCTTCCTAAACCGCCAAGTCGGGCTGGCATCGGCTCTCGCAGTTGTGCTCATGGCCCTCGTCATTATTTGTATTCTCCCAATCCAATGGGCCGCGCGGAGGGGTGACCAGCAGTGATCGTTGCCCGACGCAACTCACTGATGGGTACCGGTTTCCTTGTTGCGCTCATGGTTGTCACTTTGTTGCCTCTGGTGAGCATGTTCACCAGCGCGCTTTTCCCGTCTGGGACGTACCCCCTCGGAATCTCGTGGCCGGCCCACCCCCACTGGGACAACTTCGTCAAAGCGTTCCAAACCGCGCAGATGGGCACCATGCTCCAGTCGAGCATCGCCATTGTGGCAGGGGTAGTTCCCGTTTCACTTCTCATGGCGACGCTGGCGGGGTTTGCGCTCGGCCACCTCCGCGTCCGGGGTGGCCAAATTGCTTTCCTCCTCTTTGTGCTTGGCCTCACGTTGCCTTACGAGGGCATCATTGTGCCGCTTTACTATGAGGTGCGGCACATGGGCTTGCTGGGAAGCCGATGGGCCATAATCCTCCCTCTGATAGGCCTTTTTATGCCCTTTGGAGTGTATTGGATGAGGGCCCATTTCGTAAATGCACCCCGCGAGCTTTCGGAGGCAGCGCGCGTTGACGGGGCGACAACCTGGCAGCTTTTCTGGCGCGTCCATGTGCCCTTGGCGCGCCCGGCGCTGACTTCCCTTGGGATCTTGCTGTCTGTCTGGACTTGGAACCAGTTCCTGCTCTCGCTCGTTTTGGTGGAGAGCCCGACCAATGGGACCATGGCGGGCTCGCTCGCGGCGTTTCAAGGCCAGTACGGGACCAACATCCCTCTGTTGTCGGCGGGGTCACTGCTCATCCTGATGCCCACCATCATGTTGTTCATCGTCTTCCAGCGCCATTTCGTGACGGCGTTGCTCCAGGGGTCCCTGAAGGGCTAGGGCCGGCGCCAGCCATGTTTGCCCTCGAAGACAAGTGGGTCTGGGACTTCTGGTTCCTCCGCCACCGGCGCGAGCTCCACCTCTTCTACTTGCAGGCGCCTCGGTCCCTGGGTGATGCTTCGCTCCGGCACCACAATGCGACCATCGGCCATGCGGTGTCAGACGACGCTTGGGACTGGAAGGTCCTTCCCGACGCCGTCCACCCGGGCTTGCCCGGCGCTTGGGACGACTTGGCGACTTGGACTGGCAGTGCTGTGGGCCATGAAGGGCGATGGTACATGCTTTATACGGGCGTGAGCCGGCGCGAGCGAGGGCTGGTGCAGCGGATAGGGCTCGCGGTCTCCGACGACCTGGTCTACTGGCGGAAATACGAGGGGAACCCTGTGCTCGAGGCAGACCCCGCATGGTACGCGGTAATTGGTCGAGACCATGGGGGCGACGAGGCTTGGCGCGACCCCTGGCTGTTTCGTTGTGAGGAAGACAGCCAGTTCCATGTACTGGTCACCGCCCGTTCGCGCCTTGGTGAGCTAGATGGTGCCGGCGTGATCGGGCAGGCACGGTCCCCTGATCTCATGGCCTGGGAAGTGCTACCGCCCCTTACCGAGCCAGGGGAGTTCGCGCAGTTGGAGGTGCCCCAACTCGTAGAGACCCAGTGGGGGAGGTTCATCTTGTTCTCGTGCCACTCGGAGGACCACTCGCGAGAGAGGCAACGGAGGCTGGGTGGGCCCGGGCCCGGAGGAACCTTCGTATTGTCGGCGAGGGACTTCGCCGGTCCCTGGCTTCCTGGCGATTGTCCGGTAGAAACGCCTGATGACCGAAGCCTGGGGGCCCCCTATGCGGGAAAGCTCATCGAAAGGGGCGCGGGCGAGTGGGGGTTCATGGCCTTTTGCGGAGCGGACGATCGGGACTTCCTCGGTGAGCTACTGGGCCCCCTTCCCGTCGAGTGGGGGCCTGATGGAGGGCTGCGCGTCGCTCCTGGCAGCGGCGCTCAGCGGTCCTTGCCGCGTCGTGACCGAGAAGGAGGAGCATAGTGCCCTATTGTGACCTGCCAAAGGACCAGCTCGTTTCTTATTCCCCTGAGCTCGCTTGCCCACCTGACCTTGACCAATTTTGGTCCCAGACATTGGATGAAAGCCGCGGCGCGTCCTGGCCGCCGATATTCACCAAGGTGGAAACAGGGTTATCACTTGTCGACACATTCGACGTCACGTTCGCCGGGTTCGGCGGTCATCCCGTTCGTGCGTGGCTCCACTTGCCTCGGGACCTAGTGGCACCCGTCCCAGGTGTAGTTCGCTTCCAGGGTTACGGAGGCGGGAGGGGGTCGCCGCTCGAGGTGAGCGCGTGGACGCTAGCCGGTTACGCGACGCTTCTCATGGATGTCCGCGGTCAGGGCTCGTTTTGGTCCCGCGGCGACACGCCGGACCCAGTCGGCTCTGGCCCTTCGCACCCCGGGTTCATGACGAGGGGCATACTTGACCCTCACGACTACTATTACCGTCGGGTTTTCGCAGACGCCGTATTGGCGCTGGAGGCGCTCCGAGGCCACCCCCTTGTGGAGGGCGACAGGGTGGCGGTTGCAGGCGCGAGCCAGGGCGGCGGCATCGCACTTTTCGTCGCTGCCGTTGTCCCGGATCTGTGGGCGGCCCTAGCCGACGTGCCGTTTTTGTGCGACTTCCCCAGGGCAACGCAAATCGCGGAGAGCGACCCCTATGGCGAGATCGTGCGTTACCTCAGGGTCCATCGCGACCAGATGGATACTGTATTTTCGACTCTGTCCTATTTTGACGTCGCGGGGTTGGTCAGGCGGGCCAAGGCGCCAGCGTTGTTCTCGGTGGGGCTGATGGACCCGGTGTGCCCGCCGTCTACGGTTTATGCTGCGTTCAATAACTACGGTGGGCAAAAGCGGATAGTTGAGTATCCCTTCAACGAGCACGAGGGCGGCCTTGTGTTTCAGCAGGCTGTCCAGCTGGAGTGGCTGGCTTCGCTCGAGCCGCCGCAGGCCTTCCCCGACAAGGTCACGGCGGCATAGCTTCGCGCCGTCGCAGCGCGAAGCTCCTCGGGTGCCCTTCGCGGGGAGCCGGGACCGGCTGAGCGGGGTCCGACGGGGCCATCTCCTGCTGGCGGGCTGGCCGGTGGCTCCATCTTGTTTATGCGGGGCCATCCCATGGTCGGTTGCCGTATTGGTCAAGGTGGGCGACCGAACCGACGGGCCTCCGGGGCTTGGGCCCATAGCGCCCCTTCGGCCATCCGAGGGTGACGATGCAGCATGGCTCGACGTTCAGGGGCAACCTGAGGGCCCGGCGAGCGAGGGTGGTTGACCACAGCGGCAGGGTAACGAGCGCCCCGCCCAAGCCGACGGACCTGGCGGCCAGCAGGAGGTTCTGGGCGCTCGGGTAGATTGAGCCATAGTGGCTCGAGGCCAGGAGCGGTGGTTTGGGGAGAAGCGGGGGCCACGGGCCGCGGCGCAAGCAGCAAACGACGAGGACGGGGATCTGCTCGAAGTGCTTGACCTGCCAGGCGACCGACCTCATGACCCGTTGCTCGCGGTCATCGCGGGCGGCTCGGCTGCGCCAGCGCCCGAGGGTTGCGTAAATGGCCCAGATCCGGCGGTACTGCGCGGCTAGAGCGGCCTTGACGGCTTGGTCTTTGACGACGATGAACTCCCAGTTTTGAGCGTTGGACGCAGTAGGCGCCTGGAGCGCAAGCTCGATACAGCGCAGCACGGTTCGGTCCTCGACGGGGCCAGGGTCGACTCGGCGGACGGAGCGTTGGGTAAGCATGGCCTCGGACAGTGGCATGGCCAGGCGGGCTTCTACTTCTTCGGGGTCGCTTGTCTGCGACAAGGCGTCGTCCATGGCTCCTAGTCTGCCTCCCTTGCTGCCTGCCTTGCCGCGTGAGGACCTCACGGGGTAGGTGCGGAGGTGACGGTCTTTTGGTGTACCCCGGACCAGCGAAGTGTCGGTGGGCTGTCCAAGTGGCGGTGAGCAGCCGCAACGCCATGAGGACAGAGATGAGAGGTCGCTACGAGTTGCTGACTGGTTTTCATGGCTGGAGGTTTGATGTGCATGTCCCGGCTGCTCCATTAGCCGCGAAGGCACCGAGCCACTGGGTCCCGGAGGTATAGTGCCATGCTGCTTATGGCCTATCCGCGCTCGTGCCGGGAGGGTGGGACTCACCGAGAGATGTCGAAATGGCGGACGCAGGGAAGATGAGGCGTAAATACGTAGGTCGCGCTGTCGCAGCAGCGGCGGGCACCGCATTTGTCCGCGAGGGTGCCGACGCTGCAGCTCCCCCTTCGACAGAGGTGGCAATTCCGGGGCTCTTGCCGGCATCCCAGATGCCGGGGTCAGTGCCGGAACCTGAGATACAAAGGGCACGTTTTCCAGAAGGGTTCCTCTGGGGAGCGGCAACGGCCGCGTACCAGGTGGAAGGCGCGTGGGACGAAGACGGCAAGGGTGAGTCCATCTGGGACAGGTTTGCCCATACGCCTGGCAAAGTACGAGGCAACGCGACCGGCGATGTCGCATGCGACCAGTACCATCGCTACGCGGAAGACGTCGCGCTAGCCAAACAGCTCAACCTGAAGAGCTATCGGTTCTCCATCTCCTGGCCGCGCATTCAGCCCACGGGTGTAGGCAAACCGAACATGAAGGGGATCGATCACTATAGCCGGCTGGTCGACACGCTGCTCGAAGCGGGGATCCGGCCCTGGTGCACTATCTACCACTGGGACCTCCCCCAGGCGCTGGAGGACAGAGGAGGGTGGCCAAACCGTGACCTGGCGAAATATTTCGCGGACTATGCCGGCATCCTTGCCGAGCACCTAGGGGACCGGATCACCGTGTGGGCACCCTTTAACATGCCCTGGGCTATCGCCTTTATGGGCTATGGCGCCGGCGCGTTCCCACCCTGCCGCAAGAGTTTCCCCGATTTCCTGAAGGCGGCCCACACGCTTGCCTTGGCACAGGGAGAAGCGGTTCGCTCGGTCAAAGCGGCGTCCTCTAAGGCGACCGTGGGCAGCGCGTACGAGATGGCTCCGGCATACCCGAAAACAGGCTCAGAGGCAGACCGCGCCGCAGCCGCGCGCTACCACGCCATGAACAATGTGTTCTTCCTTGAAGCTGCGATGAGGGGCCGTTACCCGAAGGCGTTTGTAGGAGAGACCCCCTACGAGGTCATGGGGTTCAAGGAAGGCGACGAGAAGGTTCTCTATTCGCCGCTTGACTGGGTGGGCTTCCACTTCTACACCCGTCGCGTCGTCTCTGATGCGAGCGGTACCGATGGCTTCGGCGGCGGTTTCAGCGGGACCGAGATTGAGTCCGACACTGGGAGCGCGCGCGATCCCTACACGCGCATTAGGGCCGCGATGCCGACGGAAGGGCCGCTAACGGAGTCCGGCATGGAGCTTTGGCCACGCGGGATCTACGACATTGTCACCCAGATCTCCAGGGAGTACGACCATCCAGTCATCGAGATCACCGAGAGCGGCTGCGGCTACCTCGACGCGCCCTCCGACAGTGACAACGGACGGGTACCGGACACGCGCAGGATCTACTGGTACCGCCAGGTGCTCGCGGAGCTTGCCCGAGCTATAGCAGACGGGGCACGCGTCCGTGCTTACCATGCGTGGAGCTTGCTGGACAATTTCCAGTGGGCGGAAGGGTATACAGAACGATATGGCTTGGTCTACACTGACTTCCGAAGCCAGAAACGCACGATCAAGGACTCAGGGTACTGGTACGGCCGCGTTGCTGCTTCCAACCGGTTGGACGTCTAGCGGCTGGGCTTGTGTGCCTAACCACGTGGCAGAACCCTGGACCATGACCATAAGGTAAAGTGGTTTTTGCGAGCGGCTAGGCCTTTTCAGTGGCTGTTCGAGCAAGGGGTTGCGTCGTTACTGTGATCGTACGGTCGTCGTCACCGCGCTGAGCGGGGCGCAGTCGACCAAGGCGTCCCGTGTGCCTTGGCCGATGGTGGGGCCAGCCCTGAGGGTGGAGGGCGACGATGTACAGCAGTTCGTTCCCCTCTCATGTGACCGGTGCTATCGCTGGCAAGGAGTTGAGCGCGTTCGCTACTGGGGCCCCCGGTGCTGCTCGATAGCGTCAGGGCTTTCGCTCCCGAGGGTGGCCTTATCAGTGATACGTACCTGAACGTCGTAAGACGCCCCACAAAGCTGCGGGGTACACGCTCGGCGGTCGGGCGCTTAGTCAGCGGGCGCTGGATGTCGCCGAGGGGCGGTGCAATAATGGCCGAAGGACTGTCAGGCAGCCGGCCTGGCGGGGTCGGCGGCCCGCCCGGCCCAGAGGCCTGGGGGCAGCAGCGGCCGGCGCGAGCTGGAGTCGCAGGGGAGGGGCCAGAGATAGGCGAGTGGGTGGCCGCCCCGTGGGCTCACGAGAAGCCTCACTCGCCTTGTCCCTCTCGGAAGCCGTTTCGCGTGCCGAGCGAAAACCTGCCGGGGAAACTAAAACTTTGACTGTTCGTCAGGCTGGTGGAGCATAGGATTGGCCAGACCGGGGCCACCCGGCAGGGCGCTCGCGGCGGCCATGAGCCCAGGGTTGGGCCGTTCCGCTCCCTGGCTGGTCGTGCTCGACCTGTACGAGTGGCACGGTTCGTACATGGGCAGCATCACGGTGACCGAGGCAAGGGAACGCCTGGCCGATGTAATCGACGAGGCGCGGCGAAACCATGAGCCGGTGTTCATCTACCGGCTGGGCAGGCGCCTGGCCGCCGTGATCGACGCCGAAGACTTGGACCGTCTTGAGCCGAGGACGCGGTTGACATCGCCGAGGCCCGTGCAGCTCTGGAGGAAGAAGGTGATTCGATCCCCTGGGCGGAGGTGAAGAAGGCCCTGGGCCTCTGACCTACACCGTCGAGGTCCGCCCGACGGCTCTCAAACAGCTTGGCTCCTTGCGCAAAGGCCCGAGAGCCTCGATCGCTCAGGCAATCGACGTTCTAGCCACGGTGCCGAGGCCACCCGGGGCTGTCCCGCTAAAGGGAACGGCCTACTTGCGCGTAAGGGTGCGTGACTACCGCATCATCTACGAAGTCCACGACGCCGTGCTACTCGTACTTGTCGTCCGGGTTGCGCACCGGCGCGACGTCTACCGAGGGATTTGAGAAGCGCGGCGTAGCTCAGGGGACGTTTTGCAACACGCGCTCACGGCCGGTACTGCGTAAGTCCCTCCGTGCCTCAATGCGTCATCGCTTGAATCGCGCACACGTGCGAGGGCCGCCTCCACCGTCCTCTCCAAGAGGACTGCCAATGTCATGAGCCCGACGCCTCCTGGCACGGGAGCGAGCAGCCCGCCCTCGGCACCGCCCCATCGAACTCGAGGTCACAAAGGTTGCGGCTGCCGTCGACGACGACCGCACCCGCACCCGGCTTCGGCCACTCGCCCCGCATGAAGCGGGCCTTGTCCACCGCAGTCACCATCGAGTCGGCTGTCCCGACGATCTCGGCCAGTCGCTAGGTGGGTTAGCGCCTAGTGTCGCTGGCTTCGCAGCCACTCCATGGCTGCTTCGCCTCCCACCATGGCCTCTCCCGCTTGGAGGCAGACGTGTTCTGTGATTTCGTGCTCGCCTCGGGGCCCCGACGGCCTCGTGGGGGCTACGAGCCAAGACGCCCTGGCCAGGCGCTGGGGGACGGCCTGGGCCACCGCCCATGGCGCCCTCTTTGCCCTGGTCCGCCCGGCGCCGGCCTCCCCCCACGCCGCCGTGACCGCCACCGCTCCGCCCAGCCCCGGGGGGAGGCCGACCAGGCCCGGCCCCGGCCACGATCTGGGCGCACTTCCACCTGGGCGCACTTCCACCTGGGCGGCCCTCCCCCCGGGGCCCTCGTGGCGGTCACCCGCCGGGCGGTCCGTGACGGTCCCCCCCCAGACGGCCTCGTCGAGCGCGTCGTGGCCGAGGGCCCCTTGACCGGCCTCAGGGACTTGGCAGCGGGCCTCGTGGCCCGGGTGAAGAGGGCCGCCCAGGCCTACGAGGAGGCCCGC
>JAJYMM010000006.1 GCA_021787035.1 Actinomycetes bacterium | reverse complement strand
GAGAGGGGCCTAGAAGGCCCTAGGAGACGTTAGAGGAGGTCGAGAGGGGGGAGAGCGGGTAGGGCCTCGAGGGGATTGTCAGGTGGGAATGGTCAGGTTGGATTAGTCAGGCAGGAATGGTCAGGTATGTCGAGGGGGACTGGGGCGCATCGGTACGTCGAGAGGGCACGGTGCGGCAGGGCATGTCGAGGGGACTGGTGGGGACTGGGGGGGAACGTCAGAGCAGGTGTGGCCCAGGCCGAACTGGGGCGGCAAGGGTAGTCAGGGTCGGTTCGGCAAGGTAAGTCGAGGTGGTCTGGGGCTGGGGTGGCACGTCGAGGTGGTCCGGGGTGGGGTGGCACGTCGGAGTGGCCAGGAGCGGCAAGGTCACGTCACTGCGACAAGATACGGTGTGGATTGGTTAGTCAGAACAGTTACAAAAATGTACCCCCTCGGGCTCTCGGTGCAGACGAACTTCAAACAGTAGTTGATATCCCAACTTGCCTTCGCGATTTATAGGTGCAACGTGCACAAGACGAACGTTACGGGGGAGGCTTCTCGAATGCCTTAGGCGACAGGTACCCGCTGTATACAACAGACATCTTGGCATCAAGGCCCATGGTTGTCTTTCCTTTCTCGTTGGTGTCGCGTTTGTCTATCGGCCGGCACGCAGTGGGCCGGCCAGGGAGCGCCGCAGGGCGGCCAGCAGCTCGGCCGGAGGAGGCGCTCGCTCCTCGCCCTCGGTCCACACCACTTCTCCCTTACCAGGCGAAGCGCCGGCGCAGTGCGGCCGCCGGACTGAGACGTGGCGGCCGGGCTTGCGGGGGCTCACCACCCGGACATGGAGGAGGCCCCAGCGGGTGATGCCCTGCGCCACCTGCCAGGGTGCCGGCTCGGGCTCGGGCTCGGGCTCGGGCTCGGCCAGCTCCAGCTCGCCCGCATCGTCCCTGGTGGCGATGAGCGGGGCGTCGTGCGGGCCGTGCCCGGTGGCGAGCCACGCCAGGCGCTGGCGCACGAGGTCCGGGACCTGGCGCAGGTTGTGCCCGGGGCGCCGGCTGGTAGGCCAGGGCCATTCCTCGCCGGGGGACCACTCCCGCTCCAGGTGCGACGTGACGCCCCAGCGGTCGGCCTGGAACTCCAAGAAGCCCTCCACCTTGTCCTCGTCCAGCACCACGCAGTCCACGATGATCGCCCAGGGCTGGAACAGCGCCACGACTTCCTGAGCCCACGACATGAGGTAGTCGGAGAGCAGCCGGAAGGCCTGGGGCTGGTAGTAGGGGGACTTGACCTCATGGTCCTCGCCTTCCGAGGTCCACACCGCGGTCTTGTTGCGCCAGGAGGCCGTGCAAATGGCCGAGCGCATCGTCTTCAGGGGCAGCAGCGTGGGCAGGTCCTGCCACTCAGCCCCTACAGCCCCCCAGGCCCCGCTACTGGGGCGGTACTCCACCTGGGTGCTGAACTCCTTGACGAACTGCCAGTAGCTGTGGTCCATGTCCATGCCCACGACGCGTCCTGTGGGCATGCCGGGGCGGCGGTAGTGCGGGATCGCGGCCCCGTCCACCGCGTGCATCGCGTCCTCGTCCCGGCTGGACCAACGAGCCCTCCGTTTGCCCCCATTGCAGGCGTCCACGTACGGCGCCCGCAGCTCCAGCTGGGACATGGCGGGCAGCACCAGGCCGCCCACAGTGGTTGACACGCGCGCGTCGGCGAAGCGCCAGGGATGGCGGCCAAGGGTGGTGAACGCGTGGTAACCGAGGAACCCGCGGCGGTGGGGCACCTCCGTCTGCTTGAAGTGATCCCAGTCGGCCACCGCGACTCGCCGGCCGCGGAAGGCATGGACCTCGGTCGCCAGGTCGGTGATGAGGGTCACCCGTGCTCCCATTCGGCGAGGCACGCGAGGGGTTGCCGCTTGCGCCAGCTGGCGAAGCCCACCGGTGGCTCATGCAGGCGCACCGGGCCGTGCCACCACCACATGTCGGCCCACATGCCATCCTTGGCAACGCGGAGCACGATCCCGTAGGCCTGCATCCGGGGCCATAGGACCGGCGTCCCGTCCTTGGCCTTGCGTCGCAGAGTGTCGAGGGTCATTTCTGCTCCCACACAGTGACCCACACTCCCTCGCCCCGGGCCGGGTAGAGCGCATAGCCACCAACGACGATGAGGTCGGCTGGACGCTCGCCGTGGCGGCGCAGCCAGTGGAGAGTAGCCGGATCGGCGCTGGCGTGGAACCTGGCCATCTCGGCCTCAGATCGTACACCTATGGAGCGCATCCGGCCTCGGTAACCACGCTTGGTCTGCTCGCTCAGCTCGGCCCATGGCTTCTTCGCCACTGGCCGCGTCTCCAGGCGCCGGAAGAGGGCGATGGCAGGCGAGGTCTGCCCGAGAGAGAAGCCCTGGCCGCCCTCCAAGTACTCGTGCGCGTCGCCCAGCGTCTGATGCCATATGACGACGTGCGGCCCGGAGAGGACATCGAGGCTGCCGGCGTAGAACACCGAGGGCTGGCCGTCGAGGATGGCGACCTGCCATGGCCTCGGCGGGAGCCCTGGGTGCGACCAACTGAACGCCATGGGTGGTTATGGTCCGGCTGGGTGGGGAAAGTCGAGAGGGCACGGGGCGGCTGGGGACGTCGAGAGGGCACGAACAGGTGTGGCATGTCGGGGTGGCGTGTGCCGGGAAAGAACAGGTACGTCGAGAGGGCCGCACGGGGGGGGTGTGGGACATCGGGGGGAACGGGTCGGCTTGGAGTGTCGGTTTGTCATGGGCCATCAGCCATCAGCGCCGCAGCGGCTACTGCGAGCCCTTGAGGCGCTGAGTCAGGGCCTCGTACTCGGCCAGCACCTTGATCGCAGCCATGAAATCCTGGGCGGCGATGGTGCCGCGGTAGTTTGCGCTCAGGGATTCCGCGTAATTGTGGGCCTTGCGAATGGTGATCTGGACATCCAGCTCGAACTGCTGATCTTCCATTTTGTTCTCCTTTGTTCAGCCGTCCTGACCGCAGCGGGTGTAGAACTCGCAATTGCGGCAGCGCCAGTGCTGGCGGTCGGGGTCGATGCGCTCGCCCAGCTCGGCGGTGGCAGCCCGCATCATGCTGTGCACAGCGTGGCGCGCGACCGGGGCGAACTCATCCCAGGGGAAGCGGTACACGTCCATGTCGCCCTTGGCCTTGTCCACGTAGACGATCTCGACGACGCTAGCACTGAGGCCGAGGGCGGCAATACCTGCCTGCGCCAGGTGCCAGGGTTGCACCCCTTCCTTGCGTGCCTTGAACAAGGCGAATGTCTGCATCGTCTTTATCTCCGTGACGGTGCCACCCCCACCCGGGCGCCAGAAGTCGGCGTGGAAGCCGACGAGAGGAAACGGCCGCCACGTGCGCGTGTTGCTCTCCAGCACGCCTTCCTTCTCGGCCTCGCCCTTGGGGTAGAGCACCCCGAGCCCAGCCTGTACGACATCGTGCACAGCCCGGCCCACGGCGAACGCAAGGCGCACCGTCAGCGGGAGCATGTCGCTCGGCTCGACTCCCCGCACGCGGTAGGACACGACACGCTCGCAGCTCCCGGCCCAGCTCGCCCTGAGCGTGGCGCCGCCGGCGATGGGGTAGTCGTCCTCGTCGGGGAGGGCCGCCAGGAGGTCGTCGACTGTCCAGTCATTCGTCATCGCTGATGAACCCCCAGGAGTCGGCATCCTGCCACGGGTGGTCGTAGGCGTCCTCGTCGGCGCAGAGGTCGCAAGCCCCTCCTGGCCACGGCACCTCGACGCCGTGGGGACAGTAGTACTTGGGGTCCTCCTCCTCGTCCTCGTCCTTGGGGGGCCAGGGGAAGAGCGGGTTGGTGATGTGACGGCGGGGCTCGGTCATTCCCACTCATCCTCCTCTCCTGAGATCAGGCGCTCAAGGTCACGGCGCAACTGAGCGGCCGCTATGTTGCAGCGCTGCTCTCGTGCAAGGCGAGCATCGCTCTCTGCCTCTTCGAACGATGTCAGCGCCGATTCGACGGCCTGTTGCATGGCCTTGCGGGGGAGCGCCGTCGCCTCGTCGTATGCCTTCGTAGCCCCGGCTAGCGCGTGCCAGTACTCCTCGATGGCGTCCTTAGCCCGGTGTGCTAGCTCTTCACCCATTGTCCTCTACCTCCGCAACCTCGGCCCCCAGCTCGTCGGGCAGGTACGACGCCCACACGAGCACGTCAGGAAAGAGTGCCCTTGCCAGCTCGGCAGTAGCCCTGGCGTCGAGCATGGCTCGCGGATGGTTGCGCCAGTTGGACTTGTCCGTTAGTTTCATGCCTTTCTCGTCAGCATCCGTCTGGCCCGCTCGTTCGAGGTCCCAGGCGACCTCCAGTTCGGTGCCGTCCTTGCGCTTGCCTCGGAGCACACAGCGCTCACTATTGCGCTCCTTGTACTCCAGCTTGTGCCCGGCGCGGTAGATCATGGCCCGCATGAGCTGGGCATACATTGCGACGCGGTTGTGGACCACATACAACTGGAGAAGGGCCTGACTGGGCGTCAAACCCAGATCGCGGCCCATCAACAACATCTGGAAGATGGCCCCAGGCTTACCTCGCACCGAATCCGGGCAGATGTTGTTGGCCGGGTCGGCGAGAGCCTTGGCGGTGGCCCACAGAGTCGCCATCTGCTGCCACTCGGGGGAGTGCTCGGCCAGAGCCAGGCGCTCCTCCCGGGACAGCACGAGCTCGCCGGCCTCGCTCATGGCTTCGGCCTCAGCGTGTAATCGAACACGCCCATGCCCTGCGACCGGTCGGCACCCAGGCCGTTCTCGCTGGCAAAGTTGAGCAGCGTTTTCAACAATGGCAGCGTGAACGTGCCGTCGGCCAGCACCTTCAGCGTGCAACGCAATTCCACGTCGTGGAGCACGTCCGTCTTCTTCAGGGCGTCGCGCGGTCCCATGCGGGTCATGACGTGGATGGGCTTCTCCGGGCTCTCGTCCGGCTCCACCTTGTGCGGCGTGAACGGCACCAGGCGCTCTTGGACGAAGACCTTCTCACACAGGCGAGCCCGCAGGTACGTCGGCGTAGTGCCCGGCTGCGTGCGCTCCAGGTGCTCCCTGAGGATATTGGCGCTTTCTTTCAAGGCGGCCTTGATGTGGTAGCCAGGCACCGCGAAATGTCCCTCCTTGTCACGCACGAACGTGTTCCAGCCAGGGGCCTCGGGGCCGACGAGCTCCACCGTCTCGGCCACGGCATCTTCCGGGGTCTTGTTGGGGACGCCACCGGCCGGCCAGTGGGCGGCCTGCCAGGCTGCTATGAGCTTCGGGTCGCTCGGCACCCCCCCGGCGATGGCCGGCAATTTGATCGTGAGGTCGTAGTAATCCCACAGCTTCTCGGGTGTGATCTCGACGAACTCTGTCCTAGTGGTTGGTTTTGGCATTGCGTTCCTTTCTCTGTTGGGTGCGCAATCACAATGCGCATATGGCTAGCGTGACGTAATTGCCTTGAACTTGGGCATCGACGCTCCGGCAGCCGACATGGCCTATATGCCACCCACCGAAGACGATGGCCGCGGCTAAGGCGAAGCCGGTGAGGCCACCTGCGATGAAGCGAGTCACCGGAGCGCGGCCCAGGCGTAGAGCACGACGGGAGCTGCGGCCAGGGCGCCCAGGACGATGAACAGTGCCCAGCCCAGCTCGTGCACCAGAGCCCGGCGCCAGCGAGGCTTGGGCCTCGGGCGCAGGCCAGCACACTCCGGGCAGAGCACGCGGGTGACGGTCCAGCCCTCCGGGGAGCGCACGGCTCGCCAGAGGACGCCCGGGCGGCGGCGACAGGCCTCGCACCAGGTCATTGCCGGCTCCGCCCCTGCGCCAGGGTCAGCTTGCGCAGGGCCTCATCGGCTTTGCTCCAACCGTCCAGGGCCATGCGGGCGCAGTCCCGCAGCAAGCACACGGCCATGTACTCGTCGTCGGAGATGTCGGCCCGCTGCGCGGTCCTGTCCATGTCGTCGATGATCTCCTCGATCTCGCCGGCGGTCGTCAGCCAGCGGGCTAGGGAGATGCTGAGGCGCTCGTACTCGGTCATCGCTCGGCCCCCACGGTGTCCGCGAAGCGGTCCAACTCGGACGTAGTGATGAAGCCGGCATTGTCGCACAGCTCAACCGTCAGGTGTGCGGTGCCGTCCACGGTGTAGCGAAGTTCCCGCCGGGCGCATTTGCCGGCGCTCTCAGGCGTCTGGTGCCAGTGCGGGTCGAGACGGCGCTGGCCGTGCTCTACGAACATCCAACGGAACTGATGCTTAGTCACTGCATGTCCTTTCTCTTTCAGGCCCCCTCCCCAGGGGGCATGCTCCCACTGTACTGCCTCCCTTTCCACGTGTCAAGAGCTTTCTCGGATTTCTTTCGGACAGCGCCCCCCGAGCTCGCCTAGGCCCGGAGGGCGCAGCTACACATAAGGAGTAGGTGGATAGGGGGGGACTGGGCATCACCTCCTTTGGTGGCAGGGGCCGGGGGACCCGCGCCTAGGGGAGAAAGGGTACCCTAGGGGACGGCCCCTGCGTCCTCCAGGTTACTAGGTGGTCGTGATGCGCTTGCCCTTGATGCGAGACAGCATGTCGTTACGGGCTGATAGCACGCGCCGACGGGCCGCCACGTCAGGAGCGAGTACGTAAGCGATAAAGGCAGCCTGACAGATGTGAAGGCACTCCTGTTCGAGTTCTGACAGCGGTTCCTTCTGCGCCGGCTCGGATGGAGTCATGGTCATGGCATGAACCTTAGGGCGCCGGCTCCCCCAGCACCGGCCATGCCACGGCGTCCACATGGCTCACGTCGTAGTCGGGCAGGCTGGCGTACTGCCACGCCGCGGCCCTGATCGTCTTGCCCCCAACTTTGAGCACAGGCCAGTCGGCAGCGCCCCACGCCGCTACCCACCACACGATGGGCAGGCCCTCCAGTCGGGCGTACGCGCTCTCCCAGTGGCTCTGGTCGCAGTACACGGCCGAGGGCAAGTATGCCTTGGACCTGAAGAGCACCTGAGCCTTGACTGCGCTCAAAGGGGCGGTACCTTTTTCCCAGTCGTAGCAGTCGGCCAAGTCATTGGCCGTAGTGGTGAGCCTGACTTTTGGCCGGCCGGGGAACATGGACCACCCCTTTGCAGGCCACACGCAGGGGCCGTCCAGATAGCCCGCCACGCGCACCTCATGGGGTTGTGCTCCCACAAAGGCGAGGTTGTCGGGTGAGCAGTCGTCGTACTGCTCGACGATCATTTTCCTCCTCTCCATGCGTTCCTGTCGTCCAAGCCCTCGTGCCAGGAGAGGTGCTTTTCCAGGATCTGGGTCAGGTCATTCAAGTCCTTGGCCGTCTGCTTCACCTGACTGGCCAATGCCCGCCACGTCCAGCCCACCAGCCCGACGATGACGGCGCCCTCGCCGGAGACGATGGCGACGAGGAGCTGATCGGTCGGCCTCATGGAACGGCTGTCAGTGAGGGGGGCCAGTCCGGGTTGCCTCCTCCCCCAGTCCAGTCCTTCCACCAGCCAAGCAGGGGCGAGCGGCCGTTGAGCCCCTCCAGGCACTCCGGGCCGATCTGATAGGTCCGGGTGCCGAGCGGAGTCGACACGGTGGCGTTCACCCAGCCTTGCGGTAGCAGGTCGGACTCGCCGGTGGCTACTGCCCCGCAGCGGTCACAGGTGAAAGTCACGGTAAGGGAACGGGTTATCATGCTGTCTCCTTCACAATCCCAGCACCGACGCGGTACCGATGGTGGCGCTCGTCGCGGTCAGGCTCCAGTACCAGTTATTGGGTACGTATAAAGTCATGTTGTGGACCTCGCCGGACACCCCTATCTGCTCGGCGCCGCCCCAGTCGCCAGGGGTGCTGGTGCTGCCTAGCGCCCATTGCCCGCTCCCGCCTACTGCCGTAGCGGTTATCGGCACGGTGATAATGATTGGGCCACCTGTAGTGTTCTGGTAAACGGTGCCCGAAACTGGAGGGTTGGCGGGGAGAGCCGGGGTGGACGGTACAGCATTGACGTGACCATTTGCGATGGTAGCGCCTGGTTGAGCTGCGCTCGTCCAAAACGTAGTGCTCCCGGGCGTGATTTCTACCAGTCCGGAATCAGTACCGTTGCTCCGCAGATAGAAGAAATTACCGCCAGGGTCTGCAGAGAAGCTTGCCGGAGCATTGTTGCTAAGAAGCGTGAGCACTGTAGCTTTAGCTAGCGTAAGATTCCCCGACCCGTCGTCCAGCGTGTTGCCGCCCTGCGTCGTTAGCGGCTTCCCCGGCTCGGCAGGAAGCTGGAGCGGAGCCCGCAGCTCTAGGTCTACGTTCTTCGGGTAGCTCATGGCTCAGGCCTTCTTGGACTCGGCATAATGCACCACCGCGGTCAAGAAGCCGCCCACGGCAATGAGAGCCGCCCGCACGGCACCAGAGGTGATATCGCCAGGGATAGCCGCCGCGACCACCGCACCGAGGCCAGCCAGTTTGAGCACCGTGGGGCTCTTGGCCAGCTCGCCACCCAAGAACTCGATCACCTGAGTAATCAGCGTCGCAGGGGACGGGACGGGAGTAGGAGTGTCGCTCATGTTCTCACCCCCTCCCGAGAAGCTCAGCCCCGCAGTAGGGGCAACGAAAGGGGGCATCAGGCTCGGGCATGTCAGGCACTCCATCGCTCGTGGTCGGCGGGGGAGGAGGGGTAACGTCCGTAATGGTCGGGCTCTCGGAAGACGCGCTCGAACGCTCGGCAGAAACGGCAGGAGTGAAAGGGTGCTCGAACCCCCAGGCCCGGATGATGGCCTCGGCGCTCGCCCCTTGGCGGAGGAGGGCCACAGTAGCGGGGCTCGCCCCAATGGCGGCGGCCAGGTCGGGGCCCACGAGGCCGGAATCCTGCGCGATGGCGGCCAGGGCGTCCGTCGTCGAGGTGTTGACCGGCGCCCCCAGGGAAGTGAGGATGTCACTCATGGCTGTTAATACTACGCGTCCGCGCGTTCGGCCACGAAGGAGCACGCGGCGGCGTAGGTCTGGCCGGAGGTGCCCCCGCTGATGACGACCCATACGCTCTGGTTCGGCGGGACCACGAAGGCACCACGGGTGAACGTCTCGCCCTGGGGCAGCACGCTCGTCGCCCAGCGCACGAGCGCCGTGGGCGGTCCCTCGTCGGCCTGGGGTGGGGAGGCGGCCACGATCACCGCAGCGCTTCCCGCAGCCGTAGTGGTCCACAGGATGCCGCCGATGACGATGTTGTGGACCACCCAGCGCTGAGAGGCCGAGGCCGGGCCGAGTTGGATGGCGGCCCAGCCGGAGGAGTCGGCGGTGGCATTGCCGGGCACCGTGAGGTACCGGGGCCGATTGGTCGAGTCGGCCAGGTGACGTGCAATCTGCTCAAGCAGGGAGGTCTGGCGTCCAAGGTGGAGCTTGAGGCTGGCGCCAACCTCCGCGTCCAACTCCGGCAGCTCGCCGGTCTTGCCGCCGATAGGGATCACCATCGGCCCAGCGTGCATGTGCGGGGCTGTCTCAGGCATGATGCTCTTTCCACCTTTCTATCTCTCGCAGCAGGAACAGGTCGAGGTCGATGGCCCACTCCGCCAGCTCCCGGGCCTCACGGCGGCGCCTCAGCATGTCCCGCTTGCGGGCGTCCCACCACCGGCTGACCTGGGCCGGGACGCCGAGCGGGTCATCTTTCTGCGTGTCCCACAGCCACCACAGCGTGACGGCCACGCCCACCAGTGTCTCGACGATGAGGACGATCTTCTGAGCCTTGTCCAGGCCCGTCTCGTCCTCAGTGTCGGCCATCGACCCACTCCAGGAAAGCACCCGTGGCGAACCACAAGGCAAAGGTGACCGCGCCCACAGTCATCGCATAGGGCCATGCGAGCCACACGGAGGCCACTGCACCGACGATCAACGCCGGGCTCGTCAAGGCGACGATTGCCGTGAGCAGCCCCGTCCAGAACTGCCGGCGCCCGTCTACCTCTCGGACTGATGCCACAGCGCTATGCTAACACCGTGGACGAAGAACGGCTTGCCAGGCTGGAGGCCAAGCTCGACTCCCTGGTAGAGAAGGTGGACCACCTGCTCTCGATCTGGTCCAGTTTTGAGCCTCAGGTGAAGGCCCTCCTGGCCAAGGCCAACTTCCTGCGCTTGGGGAGGCGATGAATGGCAGAGATCAGCGAGAGCGAACGCGAGCGCCTGGAAGCCAAGGGCGAGACGGCCTACGGCACGAGCTATCCGATCCGCAACTGCGAGGACTTGCACAACGCCATCCAGGCCTACGGCCGCGCGCCGGAGCACGAGCGAGCCAGGCTCCGTGCGTTCATAATCAGGCGCAAGCACGAGCTGGGCTGTGACGAGCCCCTGCCTGAGAGCTGGCACGTATGACCTCGGCCGAGTTAGCCATCTCCAACCAATTGCGCCTTATAGAGCTAAACAAGCGCGGCGTCCAGGTGGCCGGCATAGCAGAGCAGTGGCACGCCAGCCTCCTTCGGGCCGTTGCCGAGGCCGTGCTAGGCCCTGAGCGCCTGGAGGAGCTGGCCTTGGCGCACGAGACGAGCGTGCGGGCGGCGCTAGACCAGGCCGAGAAGCAGATCGCCAGGCAGAGGCTCCTGGCCAAGTGAAGGGAAGAGATAGATGGTAGCAAGAGCGACCCCGGCGCCCGAGGGCGACGACGACAAGCCCGTCACTATGGGCACGCTGACGAAAATCCTTGAAGGGTTGGTGAAAGACGACAACGACAAGCCTCCCAGGGCCGCGGAGCCGCCGGGCGCAACCTCATCGCGAGCCGAGCCGGCGGTTCCGCTTGGTCTGACCGACCAGATCGAGCTGGCCCTCCGGCGCCGCGAGGAGGCGAGACGCCTGGAGCGGGGGAGCGCCACGCCAGCTCCGCCGGTGGACGCCCCGAAGTCATGGAGGGAGAAGCTGTTCGGATGACGCGCAACCAAGCGCTCCTTGTCGGAGCCGCTGTGTTCGCCGGGGCTACTCTCGGCGGGATTATCTATCACGCGGCCACCTGCCGCGCCTGCAAGGACAGCCGCCGTGACGCCAAACGCATCGCCAAGGCGTCCGCGGAACGGGCCAACGGCTCGGCGCCAGTCGTCCGAATGATGACGGAGCCCGAAGGTGCCTAGCGCCGTCGCGGAGCTGGTGCGCGCCGCCGACCGCCAGGCAGAGGCCGCGGCTGAGCCTCAACCTGAACCACAGCCTGAGCCGCGGCGCGGCGGTACGCCGGACCTGTCCAAGGTCGTGCCTGATGTCGAGTGCGACGAATGCGGGTGGACGCCCAACCCTCTCTGGCCCTATGGGCTCAAGAAGGCTCACCTGACGCGCCACCGCAAGCAGGCGCATGGGTTCACTCCGCCCCCAAAGGCGGCCCCCAAGCGCAAGGCCAGGCAGCCTAAGGTCGAGGCCGAGCCCCGGCCTGCCCGCACCAGCCGCAAGAGCGCCGCCAAGCTGCTCTCCTGGGTGTGGGAGGGCTTCGGCACGATGATGCCGGGGCGCGTGGGAGGCGTCATTACCTACGAGGCGCCCGCCGCGGGACCGGTCCTGGACAAGGCCCTGGCCGGGAGCTTCGTAGACCGAGTGTTCCTCCAGCGCGTGGCCAAGGTCGAGGACAAGTACGAGCCCGTCTTCCTGCTCATGGTCCCCGTCATGGCGGCCATGGCCGCGGACATGGGCCAGCCGCTGCCGCCGGTGATGGAGCCGCTGCTCAGGGACGCTTTCCTCTCTATTTGGGGAGAGCACCTGGCGTGGGAGGCCAAGCAGAAGGCCCGGATGGACGACCTCAGCGCCAAGGCCCGGGCTGCGGGCAAGAGCGAGGACCTAGAGGCAGAATACGAGGCGTTCAAGGCTGCTTTCGGCCTCGGAACAGTGGTGGAGGCACAAGCGCATGAGACGCCGCAGTGAGTTGATGAAAACTTCGGACCCCTTGGCCTTCGCCAACTACACCTTCCGTGTCACGCGAGGCCAGCACGAGGAGGACGGGGTGACGGTGATTTGCAACGAGACGGGAGTCTCGGCCTGGGGACCGGACGAGCGCAGCGCCATCGAGGCCGAGCGCGCCGCCATGGCCCGTTACCTCGGCGTCGGGTGATCGTCCTACACTGCTACGTCCCAGGAGTCCGGGAGGATGACCAGGCTAAATGCTGGGAGGCACTGGTGCCTGTCCGCGCGCGCTGGCCGGTTCTCGATGTCGAGGTGCCGCCGGGAGCCGATCTCGGGTACGCGTGGGCCTTCCGGCGGGCGTGGGGGAAGGACACACTGTTAAATATCGAGCACGACGTGGCGCCCTCGGTGGAGCTGGTCGAGGCGCTGGCCCTGTGCCCTGAACCGCTGTGTACCCGGCCGCCGGGAGGGTCGCCGGCGCAGGACGCCGGGCAGGTGTGCTGGTTGGGCTGCACCAAGATCGCCCTCGGTGTCCAGCTGGCCGTCCCTTGGGCGCCCATCCTCCGGCCCTGGGGCCAGCTGGACGTGGACCTGACGGCCACCCTCCAGCAGGCCTCCGGGCGCTACTGGCACGTCCACAAGGAGCCCCTTGAGCACTATCACCACGCCTGACGAGGCCACTCCGGTCGAGGTGCTGCCCTGGGAGGACTTCCTACCCTGGTGGTCGGACGCCTGGGAGCCCGGCCAGCACGTAGGCATCGTCGGGCCGACCGGCAGTGGCAAGACCACCTTGGAGTTTGGGTTGTGCCAGACAACGGACTATGTCCTGGCTATCGACCCCAAGGGCGGGGACCAAACGCTGGCGGCCTCGGGCTGGCGCAGGGTCACGACCTGGCCTCCTCCCTCCGGGGTGATCGCGGACATTAAGGACGGCGAGCCCGCTCGCCTGATCGTGGGCAAGGTGGCCAAGAGCCGGGCCCAGCGGGACGCCAACCGTCGCCTCCTCGCGCGGGTGATGCCGTCCATTTGGGAGCAAGGCGGCTGGACGGTCATTATTGACGAGCTACAGATACTCACTGACCGGCGCTTTTTCAATCTCGCGGACGACACCGTAGAACTCCTGATTGCTGCCAGGAACAGGGGCATCAGCGTTGTATCTGCCCTCCAGCGCGTCTCCATCGGCAACTCGACGGGGGGGGCCAGCAGCACCGTCGGGGACCAGGTGACGTGGCTGGCCGTGGCCTACACAAGGGACGACAGGATGGTACAAAGGCTCGCTGAGCTGCTGGGACGGCCGGTGGCCGAGGTGCGCGAGGTCATTCGTGCCCTGCCCCTGCACTCCTGGCTAATGGTGGGCCGTGACCCTCGCCAGCCCTTCCGGGTGACCCGGCCTCCCAAGCTGTCCGTGCCATCCCTCAGAGGCACCCCTCCTCGGGTGACCTGGAGGGAAAAGCTCTTCGGCCGCTGAGTGTGGTACGCTCCCATCAACAACAGCGCGGGGGCAGGCGCGGCGGCATAGCTGCCCCCTAGTTGTTGTTCGCCCGTCTGCCCTCCTGAACTTGGAGGTGCTATGGGCACACGAGAGGGGGGGGCGTCGTGAGCAGCGTCGTCACGGTCCCCCAGCCACAAACCACGCTGGAGCCGCCGGGCGGCCCGTTCATCCGTTACAGCGAACCTGGCTACAAGCCGCAGTACACGGAGTCGGGTGTCGAATTTGGGGGCCAGGTCACAAACCCGCTGGTGCCCGTGCCAGGGTACGTGTCCCGGTTCCGCGTGCGCATCTATGCTACGGGCGGGGCTAACACGGCTGGCACAGTGGCCACCACCGCGGACGCGCCCTTCAATGCCGTACAGCTCGTGAACCTTTCGGACGCCAACGGTAACCCTATTTTCAACGGCCCGGGCTATGAAATGCTCTACTTGGTGCCGTTGTTCTCGGGTGGCTACGGCCTCCTGGCGGCAGCCAACATCCAAAACATGCCGAGCTATCAAGCGCCTTCAGTGGGCACATCCGGCACCGGCGACTTCAGCTTCCGTACCGCCCTGCCGCTGGAACTGACCAAGGCATACGGGCTGCTCGGAATGGCCGCGGCGAACGTCATGCCTACCCTCACTTGGACACTGTCCGGGAGCAGCACGGTCTACTCCACCGCGCCGACCACTGTGCCCACCCTCACGGTCAAGGTGGGCGCCGAGTACTACTGGTTGCCGCAGTCGGAGAACATCGCCCCGCCAGGGCTCGGCACCAGCCGGCAGTGGATATTCAACAAGTCCGCCAACCAGCCCGCGGCGAGCAGCTACCTGGACGTGCAGTTCCCGCGCCCCGGTGGTTACCTCGACACGATCATCCTCGTGTGCCGGGACTCGACGGGCGCACGGGTCGACGCATGGCCGGACCCGTTGTCGATTTGGGTCGATGGTGTGCCGATGGTGAACCAGGAGCCCCTGACCGACATTTACGACGACATCTACAACGTCTTCGGCGGTGTGACGAGGCCGACCGGTGTGCTCGCCTTCTCTCGCAAGACCTCGCTTAGCCAGATCAGCCTTGGCCTTCTGGACACAGGCGAAGAGTTCTTGTCCACCAACCCTGGGACGCTGCTCCAAGTGGGCGGCACCTGGGGTTCCGCGGGCACCGGTCCATACACCATCAGCGTGATCACCGGCCAGGTCGTACCGAGCGAGGCCCTGCTTCAAGGGCTGCCGGAGGTCTAAATGCCTGGACTGTCCTTGGGAATCGGAGGTGGTATGAGAGCGGGAGGCGCGTACGGTACCCCGGTGGCGCCGGCAAGCAGTGTCGCACCGGCGATGGCAGCCATGGGACCGGGAGGCGTAGCACCCACCGGCAACTCGGGTGGGGGCGTGAACGCCGGCCACCTGGCCCTGATCGGCGGCCTGGTAGCGGGTGCGTTGATCGGCCTCACCTGGTGGGCTCAGCCGGAACGGGAGCGCAACCAGTTTGGCAGTGTCATCTTCACTATTGGCTTGGGCTACGTCTTTTTCTCCGGCGTGCGCCAGTGGGGACGTATCCATCTGTTGGAGGGTGACACCAACGTGGTCTACAAGGCCGCGGCGGTGCTGTGAGGAGGAGCGATGAGCGGGTTTTTCAAGAAGGTCACCTGGCAGGGTGTCCTTGTCGGAGCCGGCGGGATGATCCTGCTCGGCATGGTACTAAGGAGAGGCTGAATGCGTAGATGGGGTTTTTGGGGCGGCGTCGTAGTCGGAGTCGGCGGCGTCTGGCTGTGGCATAACTTCTTCGGCCCGCATCTTCCTGGGTCGAGCAAGGGCTGAGCCGATGGGCAAAATACTGGGCCTGGGCGCCCTTTTCATCGGCGGCCTGATGCTGGCTGACGCGCTGACACACCCGACCGGCGTGAAGCAGCTCGGCAGCTCGGCCAATTCGCTCGTGGCGACCGGAGGCAACCAATTGATTGGGATTGGCGCGAAGTCGGGGTAATCATGTATGATTGCGCCCGATGGGAGCACCCAAGTACACACAGGGGCCGGACCGCACGTGTCGTAAGTGTGGCCAGACCAAGCCGCTAACGAAGGAGTACTGGTCCACAAACGGAGGCACATCGTGGCGTTACCAATGCAAGGAGTGCCAGCGTGCCCATGACCGCGCCCGCTATCACGCCAACCCCAGTAGACGGGAGCACATTGTTCAATGGACAAAGGGATGGCGAGTGCGCAACCCTGGCCGCTTCGCCGCTCAAGTCGAGCGGCGAAAGTCCAGCCGTCAGGGCAAGTCGCACGAGTGGTTTCTGGTACAGCGGCAAGCTCAAGACGACAAGTGCGCGGTGTGCCAACGCCCGTTTGCTCAGGAGCGCCGCCCTTGTATCGACCACGATCATTCCCATTGCCCCGGCACCTATGGGTGCAGCGAGTGTGTGAGAGGACTGCTATGCGTCAGTTGCAATGTGTTTGTAGGACGGCTCGAAACACCGGGGCTGCTCGAAGCTGCACTGGCCTACTTGGAGGCCTATAAATGCAGCGTGCCGTAAGGGCCGCGGTCCCCATGACGGGCCGCGGCTCGCTTCCCGGCGCATCCCCGGCATGGGCTCCTCCCCCCACGCGCTCGGTTGCCGAGGCGTTCGGAGGCGCCGTCACGCGTGCGCGCATCGTCGCCCTCCGCAGCGCCTACTACCAGCCTGTCCCGCAGGCCGTCCCGCCCGGCCCGCTCCCGCGCGAGGCGCAGGGGTCCTGGGCGCACGGCCCCACTATGGGCGGCAGCGTGTTCGTGCAGTTGCCGCCCATCGGTGGCCCGCTGTTCTATTTGAAGCAGCGCACGGAGCTGCCGGTGCCGATCACGACGGTGGGAGGTCCTGGGAGCCGCGGCAGCATGACCACGGCCAAGCCGGCGACCAAGGGCACGACGGGCAAGTTCAACGCGCCCGCTGGGTACCGCCGTTGGGCATGGGCGCCTACCGGGCGCTGGGTAACCGCTTCCCCCGATGTTGTGCCGCGCTGGCCCATCATCGGCACAGGAGGCAGAGGGTGAATGGCCCTGGACGAGCCGAAGTCGAACCCGGGCACGAGCTTTCTGATTTCGGCCGGGATCATCTACGAGATCGTTGCGGCCATCAACTCCAGCCCGCAGACGACGGAGATCAACGCCGCCGCGCGGGCGCCGACCCTCATGAAGTGGGTGAAGCTCGGGCTCTTGCAGGCCGGCGGCTTCACATTGCTCGGGATGCTGTTCGCCAAGGGAGCCGGGTACGAATCGTGGCCCATCGCTCTCGGAGGGCTCACGGCTGGCACCCTCATATGGGTGCAGTACGTCCATGCCAAGGAAGCGGGCCTCGCCAACCCCGGCCCGGCAACGGAAAGGTATAGCTGATGGCCGAGCGCAGAGAGAGACGTGAGGAGCGCCGGGAGCCCGCGCGGCGTGAGGCTCCCCAGGGCGGGCACAGCGGGGGCATCTCGGGATGGTGGCACCGGGCGCCGACCTGGCAGAAAGGCGCCGTGGTGGCCGGCGCCGGCGTGGCCGCGTTCCTCATATACAAGTGGTGGAGCAACCGCAGCAGCTCGAGCACGACAGCCGCAGCGGCGACACCGTCCCCGAGCCCGGGCTCGGGGCAGCCCTCCACGACAGGCGGCGGGAGCGGCAGTGGCGGTGGTGGTGGGTACCCCGGCTACCCGTTCTGGCCCTTCCCCTTCCCCCCTCCGGGCGGCGGCGGCGGCACGAGCGGCAACCCAGCCGGGGGACCATCGACCGGCCAACAGCAGGGGCCACCCTCGACCACTACGTCAACCACGTCGTCAGCCAGTGCGCCTTCGACGACCCAGCCGCTCGTTACGGGTGCCATGGGTGGGGGCACCGGAGGGACGAGGAGCGCCCCGGTACGAACGACAGCGCTCTCGTCCAATGTCATGGTCCCCATCCCGGCGGCAGCCCTGGGGCCGTCGGCCAGGGTGACTGCCAGTGGTTCCACTTTCGGTTCGAGCGCCCCGGTTTCGAGCGGTGTCGCCTACACGTCCGAGACGGGCAATAGCCTGTTCAACACCCCAGGCAACATCCTGGCCAACGCGGCGGCCACCAGGACCACGGCGAGCGGGAGCCATGCGGGCGGCAGCGCACCGGTACGCAGCGGTGTCGCCTACACGTCCGAGACGGGCTCCCTGATGCCCTCCGGCGGCTCTGTCCCGATATATGCGATCCGGTCGCACCGGTCGTACACGCCGGCCGTGAAGACCACCAAGAAGGTGACAGTCCACCAAGCAGCGCCCAAGCCGAAGCCGCGCACGTCGGTCGGCCATAACATGCTGATGAGGTGAGGATGATGCTGACAAGGCCGATAAGAGGCAGCACCTACTACTGCGGGCAGGGCACCGGGCCGGACGCGCTCGCCATGCAGTTCGCCAGCGACAACTTCGGGGTACCGGAGGCCCACATGGCATGGATGCCGGGGACGGTGCAGTGCACCCCCTCGATCGCCCACCCCAAGGGCGGCTGGGCCTGGGGCCATGCTGGCCAGCCGCACCCGCACCCAACCGCCTGGAGGACTTGGTAATGTTCGGCACTCGCAACCTAACCCCTCCTTACGATGCACGGGTGGGCATTGAGAACGTCATGTGGGCGAGCGACGGCGCACCGCTGTTCCAAGCGTCCCCTGTCGGTGCGCTGCTCTGCGCACCGCAGCCGGGCCTTGCGCTGCCCCCACGGGCCATCATGTGGGAGCGGCCGGTGTTCGTCAAGGGCAAGGGCTGGGTCAGCTCCGCCGCGCCCAATGGCTAGCCCGCTCCTCCCCTGGGCCGTCGAGCTCGGCCTCATCACCGTGCGGGACATTTGGGGGAAGAACGCGACTATCGGCGGCCTCAAGATCAAGGGCACGCCACATACGGTCGGTGGCCTGCCGGCACCGGGGGACTACCTGGCGACGGCGGTGATCTTCGGCCCGCTGGCCCTCGCGCGCGGGACGCGGTTCCAGACCCTGGCGGCGCTGGTCGGCTGGGGCTACGTGCTGGCCACGCTGCTCAATATCCTGGACCCATCGGACCCGCTCAACCGCGGCCAAGGGCCGAGCACGCAGACGACGGCGGCCGGCGCCCCCACCGGCGGCGGTACTGCCGTGCCTACAGGAGCCTGATCGTGGGGCTGCTCGGAGTAGCGCTCGTATGGGGCGGTTATGCCGTGTTCGTGTACGGCCTGGAGCTGGTGCGCGGGAAATGCACCCCGCTCAAGCGCATCATGTGGCCCGCTGGTGCGACCTCGGGCGACGTGTCTGTAACCTGCCCGCAGGCGTCCACTGATACCGTAGCGAAGCTCAACCAGCAGGGCCAGGGCCAGACCCAGCAAGTGACGACCGCGCAGACCCCATCCGGGCCTCTGACGTTCGGGATCGGCAGCGCACGATGACGTGGTACTACCCCGGCTCGAAGAACGTCCCGCCGTCCCAGGTCGCCTCATTGTGGAGCGATGCCGGCGCTCCGGGGCCTGTCGCCAACGCGTTCGCCAATGGGATCGTGCCGGCAGAGGGCGGCTACAACTCAGGCGCAGTGCTCAATACTGCCTATCCCAACTTGCCCAACTATGCCGGTCCGCCAGCGCCGGGCAACCTGCCCGAGTACAGCGTGGGCCTTTATGGGATCAACCTGTACCCGCAGTACGGGCCGAACAACCCGCAGCAGGCCTACCAGGCCGGCGCTGCCTTGGCAGCCAATCCCAAGGCACAGACGGTCGCGGCGGCGCAACTGTTCAACCATCGGGGTTTCGAGCCATGGCAGGGCGACGCGTACGTGCAAGGCCAGGGCGGGCCGACGGCGGCCTTGGCGAGGCTCGGCTACGCCAGTCCTCCCAAAGTGCCCGTGGGGACCACCGGGAGCCTGGCCGGCCTGGCACAGACACCGCCGGCCGTCCCATCTTCAGCGGCCTCGACCAGCACCATCCTCGGGCCTTGCGCCGGGTGCCTGGTCCCGATCCCCGTTGCCGGCGGTTGCATGTTCACCCGCTGCAATGCCAAGGCCCTCGTGGGAGGGGTACTGGTCCTGGCCGGCGGCATCACCATGGTCGTCGGGATCGCCGTCCTGGCCCGCAACATCGCCCCCAAGGTGGCCCTCTCGGCCCTTCGGCAGGGAAGGAGCCCCATCAGCACTCGCCCTCAGCCTGAGCCGGAGGAGGAAGAGGACTACTCCGACTTTCTGGCCGGCTACCAACAAGGCCAGCGGGACCAGCGCGGGGTGATGGGAGGCTCCAAGGGAGCGCAGTACGTGCCGACGCCAGACGATTTGGACTGGTCCGAGGCAGCATGACCACGCCGCTCTTGCAACGGGCGGCCCCGGCAGTCTCAGGCTCGAGCACAACCTTTAGCTTCCCTGAAGTCCCCCAGGGCGCCGAGGCCCTGGTGTCGGTGTCTGTGCCTGGCAGCTCGGCCTTCCAGAGCTGGACGGTGGCCCTCGGCAGCGGCCCCGTCGGGTCCATGGTGGGCAACAACCCCTTCGGGCCGCTCTATGTCGGCCCGGGGCAGCGAGTGACGGTGACCGGGCCGCCGACCACCACTCAGGCTGTCCTTACGGGCGTCACCGGGCCAGTGGGCACCATCGGCGGTTCGCCCCTCCTCGCCTCCGGAGGCACGAGCGGCAGTGTGTCGGTCCCTACCTTCGTGGCCCCAGCCAACCCGGCCGCAGGCAACGACATCATCTACATGGTCCCATCAGGGACCCCGCTCCGGCTCGTGTCCTTCCGGGCCACCCTGACGACTTCCAGCCAGAGCGGCCGGCGCTACCCGTACCTGTGGCAGGTGGTCGTCAACGACACGACGCCGACAGAGGAGACCCTGCTCACGGGGGACTCAATTGGCGTCTCACAAACCGTGGTGATCGATGCCGTGCCGGGAGGAGGGCCAGGCACGCGGTCAACCCCACGTCGGCCGGCGACGGGGACTTTCAGTACCACCGTGACCACGCTGTACACGGCGCCGGCAGGAGGCTGGTTCTCGGGAGGGAGCCTCTTCCTCTACAACCCCGGCTCGGCAACCCTGACCGCGTTCGTGCAGGTGGCAGGCGTGACGGTGGCCGCGGT